>JADYYB010000071.1 GCA_020853895.1 Bauldia sp. | reverse complement strand
GCTTCAAGGCCGCCAGCCTCGACCTCGCCGCGGCGCTGACCGGCAAGGCCTGCGGGGCCGAGGAGTTCCACGCCTGGACGATCCGCGATTTCGCGGCCGGCGTGACCTTGAGCGAGGCGGTCGACGAATCCTTTCGCGCTGGCGGCTGGCGGCTGGACCTCGTCAGCCGCGACAGCGAGCTGAGCCGCATCTATCTGGCGAGCCGCGGCGACGACGGCCTCATCCTCAACTGGCTGCCCGACGAGGGCGTCGTCGGCCTCCTGATGTGCGCGGCCGCCGAGCCCGGCTCGGTGCCGGAGCGCGTCGCGGCCGCCGCGCCGCCGCGCGGCTTCTCGCTCGACCCGACCATGCCGCCGCTGCCCCTGCCGCGCCCGAGTGCCGAGGCGGTGGCCGCCGCGACAGCCGATCTCGCGGCGACCGATCCGGCGGCACCCGCCGCTACCCCTGCCGAGCTCGCGCTGGCCGATCCTCTCCGCACGGCGACTCCCGCGCCGCCCTTGGCCGATGCGCCGCCAGCCCCCGCTGCAGCCGATATTGCCGTCACCCCCGCTCCCGTCGAGTCCGCCCCGACCGCGCGCGCGATCGCGCCGGCGCCCGCCGGGGCAGGGGACCCGGCCGCGTCTCCCGCCGCCCCGCTTGCGGCCCAGCCTGCGCCGGAGACCGCGCTGGCGATGACGGCCGGAGCGCCCGAAGCCCCGCTTGTGGCCGGCGCTACGGAGCCCCCTCTCGCCACGGCCGCGCCGGTCCCGGCATCGCTCGCCACGGCGCCGGCGCCCGCGGCGATCCCGCCGACGCGCACCCCGATCGACCTCGGCATGACCGCGGCGATCCTCGACGAGGCCGGCGCCGCTGCGCCGCCGGCCGGCGAGACCGCGCTCGCCGCGGCCGAGCCTCCGCGCCGGCCCTTTTCGGATGCCGCGGCGGCGTACGAGCGCGTTCCCCCGCCGTCCGGCCTTGTCGACCCGACCAGCGTCGCCGTCAGTACCGCCGCGCCCGCGGCCCGGCCGCAGCCCGGCGCCGCCCCGGTCGTTCCCACCCGCCCGGTCACGCTCCTCGCCCAGGGCCCGGCCATCGCCGTGGGGCCGGTCGACCTCCAGGCCCAGCCGATCCCGGTGACCACCATCCTCGCGCCGGTCTTCGAGCCGGGCGGCATGCCGGTCTGGCCCTATTTCCTGCTCGCCGTGGTGCTGGCCGGCGCCGGTCTTGCGATCATCCTCCGCCGTGCCACCCCGCCCGTCCCGCCGGCGCACGCCGAATGGCCGACGGCGCTCGCGAGCGTGGTCGGCGCCAATCTCGACGAGCGGGTGGGCGAGGCGGGCATCGAGTTCACGCCGGTGCTGCGCTACCGCTTCTCGGTCGGCGAGAACGAGTTCGAGGCGGTGACCGAGGGCTGGGGCGGCCGCGCCCTTCCGACGCGCTCGGCGGCCGAGGCGGTGATCGCGAGCTTCCCCGACCACGCGCGCGTCGAGATCAGCTACGACCCGACCGACCCGACCCGCATCGCGCTCCCCGAGGCCGCGCGGCCCGCCGACCCGATGCTGATGGTCGCCGCCGCCTGCCTCCTCCTCGCCGCGCTCACCCTCGCCCTGACCCTGGTCTGATTCCCCCTTCCTCTCAGGGGGGCGGGCCATCTGGCCGAAGGCCGGAGCCGGCTACTCCTCTTCCCCCTCCCCCTTGTGGGGAGGGCCGGGGTGGGGGCCGAGCGAAGCGAGGCATGGTGAAGAATCCCACGCTGACGCCTGCGGCTACCGTCGGATTTTCAGTGCCTCGCTTGCCGCGAGGCCCCCTCCCGGCCTCCCCCACAAGGGGGGAGGGGGAAGTGGGCTCCCGGCCAAGTGCGATAGTCCTCCGCAACGGTGAGGCCGGAACGGCCGATCACACTCGCCTGAGCGCCGCCCGCCACATCTGGCCGCCGGGCGCCCGTCCGGCTACCCTCCCGCGCATGAAACGCCGCGCCCTCCTCGCCCTTGCCGCCGGCCTCGCCCTCGCCGCCGTGGCGGGCATCGCCCATACCCAGGACATGAGCGCCCCCGCGCGCGACCTCTTCGGCGCCATCCGCGAGCCGGCGCCGCTCGCCGCCCGCACCATCGGCGGCTACAGCGAGGGCTGCATCGCCGGGGCGACGGCGCTGCCGATCACCGGCCCGGCCTGGCAGGCGATGCGCCTCCAGCGCAACCGCAACTGGGGCCATCCCAGCCTCGTCGCCTATCTCGAGAAATTCGCGACCGACGCGCAGCGTCTCGACGGCTGGCCCGGGCTCCTGGTCGGGGACATGGCCCAGCCGCGCGGCGGGCCGATGTCGAGCGGCCACGCCAGCCACCAGACCGGCCTCGACGCCGACATCTGGTATCTGGCCATGCCGAACCGCGTGCTGACCAGCGAGGAGCGGGCCTCGCTGAGCGCGATCAACCTTCTCCGCCCCGGCACGCTCGAGGTCGATCCGCAGAAATGGAACGAGGGGCTTTTCCGCCTCCTCCGCCGCGCCGCCTCCTATCCCGAGGTGGCGCGCATCTTCGTCAGCCCCGGCATCAAGCAGATGCTGTGCAACGCCGCCGGGGGCGACCGCGACTGGCTGCGCGTGATCCGCCCCTGGTACGGCCATGCCGATCATTTCCACGTCCGGCTCGACTGTCCGCCCGGCGACGGCGGCTGCGTGAACCAGGCCGCTCCTCCGCCCGGCGACGGCTGCGGCGAGGAGCTCGCTTACTGGCTCGGCCCCGAGCCCTACCGCCCGGCGCCCGGCCCGCCCCAGCCGCCCGCCCCGCCCAAGACCCTCCGCGACCTTCCCGCCACCTGCACCACGGTGCTGATGGCGGGCTACGTGGAGCCGCCGCCCCCTCCCCTGCCGCCCCCGCGGCCGTAGCGGGGCCAGCGGCTCCTACCTCGCCACCGCGTAGCGGAGGAGGACGATGCCGCTCTCGAAAGGCTTGGCCTCGAGAAGCTTCAGCTCTCGGGCCCCGGTGAAGAGACGAGCGCCCTTGCCGCGCGAGGTCGGGCAGACCCGCATCTGGACTTCGTCGACGAGACCGGCTTCGAACATGGATTGCATGAGGGTCAGGCTGCCCCACAGCCAGATGTCCCGGCCATCACGTTCCTTGATCTCGCGCACGGTAGCGGCCGGATCCGGCGTCACGGTCGCCGGCGCGAAGTCGCCCCATGGCGCTTCCCGCAGCTTTCTCGAAGCCACGAATTTCGTGAGGCCGTTGAGCTTCGCGCCGTACTCGCCCTGGTCGGTCGCCGTGGGCCAGTAGTCCTTGGACATGGCGTAGGTGTTGGCGCCGATGATCATGGTGTCGACGGTGTCGAGGAAGCCGACGACGCTCGCCATGAAAGCCTTGTCGGTGTTGCTGGCGAAGGGCTCAATCTTGACGAAGCTCAGACCGCCGTCTTCCTCGGCGACGACATTGTCCACCGTGGCCCATTGTTGAACGATGAGTCTTCTCATTCTCCCTCCCGCAATCTGGCTTTCGCCGGTTACGCCACCGAGGCCGGACGGCCGTTGGACGAGCAGGAGCAGTTAGGCCGCGCGCGTCCAAATGAGAACGCCCGGCGTCGAGCCGGGCGTCGCTAAGCCCTGAGAGGCTGGCGCGGGCTAGAAGTCGCCCCCGCCGCCGAAATCGCCGCCACCGCCGAAATCCCCGCCGCCGTCGCCGCCGAAATCTCCGCCGTCCTGGTCGGAGTCGGCCCCGTCCGCCTCGGCCGCCTGCGCGTCATCGGCAAAGGCGCCCGCCAGGAGCGAGCCGAGAAGGACGCCACCCGCCACGCCCAGCGCGGTCTGCGCCGCGCCGGCGAGGAACCCGCCGCCGCCATAGGCCGGTGCGCCCCACGGCTGCGGGCCGGAATCCCAGCCGCCGCGCTGCCGGCCGCGGCCGCGCCGCCCGCCTTCGAGCTCGGCGATGCGCGCCTCGGCCTGCTCGAGCGCCTGCTGCTGCACGATGATGGTCTGCGCCATGTAGTAGGTCGAGGCGGGATGCTCGGCGATCTTCTGCCGGATCAGGGTCTCGGCCTCGCGGTCGCGCGGAATCCGGCCCTCCACCTCGCGGAGCCTGACGAAGAGACCCTCGATCGCCTCGCGGTCACGATAGTCCATGGCGCACTCCCTCTGATCGAGGCGGGCAGGGCCCCGCCTTTCCCGGTTGATATGGGAGGGAAACCGCGCCCCGCCAGATGAAATCGGACCGGCTCGTCCGATTTCGGACGCTACCCCGCGCGCTGGCGGATGATCTTCCGGAACACGGCCAGCGTCTCCTCGCTGACGTGATGCTCCATGCCCTCGGAGTCGCGGCGCGCGGTCGCCTCGTCGACGCCGATTGCGCGGAGGAAGGCATAGACCACGTCGTGGCGCTCCTTGGTGCGCGCGGCGAGCTCGCGGCCTTCCTCGGTCAGCCCGATCGAGCGGTACGGCTTCGACCGCACCAGCCCGTCGCGGCGGAGGCGGCCGATCGTCTTCGCCACGGTCGGCGCGGAAACGCCCAGCCGCGCCGCGATGTCGGTCATCCGCGCTTCGCCGTTCTCCTCGATCAGCTCGGCGATCAGCTCGACATAGTCCTCGGCGGTCTCCGAGCGGTGCGCCTCGCGCACCTGGCGGAACGGATCCTGCCCCGAGCCCGTCCGCTCGCCTTCGGAAAGCGCGAGGTCGGCGAGCGGGAGGGCGGGCTTGGTCTTGGCGGAACGGGGCAATGGCCTACACGAAGAGCGCGGTCAGATACATAACGGCGAGCCCTACGATGAACCCGCCCACCGCGGCGGGCGAGAGGATGGCCGAGCTGCCGTCGCGCCGCATGATAAGCGCACTCACCTCGATGATCACCTGCAGGATCGCGCCCGCGCCGATCGCGAAGCAGATCGCGGTGAGGAACGGGCTGACCGCCTGCGAGCCGGCGATCACGCCGAGAACCGCCGGGAGGCCGGCGAGCGCGGCGAGCCCGACGAAGGCGAGGAGGCTCGGCCGCTTCTCGATGAGCGGTGTCGCGATGCCGAGGCCCTCGGAGACGTTGTGAATGGTGAAGCCGATGACGAGGAACGTCGCGAGCGCGGCCTCGCCGGCGGCGATGGCCGCGCCCACCGCGAGCCCCTCGCCGAGATTGTGGAGCCCGATGCCGAGCGCGATGAAGGCCGATAGCGCCAACCCTTCTAGTGGCCCGCGGCTCCGCCCGACCAGCAGCAGGATCCCGGTTGTGAAGAGCGCGATCACCGGCACGGCGATCGGCCCGTTGAGCCGGGCGAGGCTGGTGGCGGCGGCCTCCATGCCTTCGCTCAGCGTGTCGATGAGCAGGAACGCCAGCAGCCCGACCGTCAGCGCCAGCACGAAGCGGATCGCCGCCGGCGAGAGCTGCCGCAGCCCCGGATAGGCGAGAAGCCCGGTCGCCACCGGCGCGAGGCCGAGAAGAAGGCCGACCAGCACGAACGTGCCGATATTCCCGCCGGTCCAGTCCGGCGTCGCCTGCGCGACCTCGATGTCGTGCGTGAAGACCGCGCCGGTCGAGGTGATGAGGGCGATGTGGTGCGCCTCGCCCTCGACCCATGGATAGGGGATGGCGATCGTGGCGCTGCCGAGCCGCCCGATCGGCCCCGGCGGGTCGATCGTGAACGCCCGGTAGGCGGTGTCGACCTGCACCTGCGCGATCCTGACCGGCTCCGAGCCGTCGGCGCGCACCGAGAGCGTGATGAGGTCCGGCGAGAGCCGCACGCTGCCGATGGAGACCTCCTCGACCGGCGGCGCCGCCGAGGTGAGGCTGTCGAGCGGCCGCGTGAAGAGGAGGAGCGCGACCAGCGCGGCCATCACCGCGAGCGGCAGCAGCAGCCAGAGGAGGAGGCTCCGCGTCGGACGGGCGGGAGAGGTCACGACCGGCGCGCTCATCCCGTCACCACCGGATCGCGGACGTCGAAATGGCTCATCCAGCCGAGCTCGGCGAACTCGCTCTGGTGGGCGTGGAACATGTAGAGGCCGGGCTCGTGCCGGGCGAAGCTGAACTCGAGGATGCCGCGCTGCGCCTGGCACTGCATGACCGTGTCGACGGTGCGGAGCGTCGGGGTCAGCGTCGTGCCGTGGTCGTAATAGTCGAAGAAATTGGCGTGGAGGTGGAACGAGTTGATCGGGTCGAACTCGGTGATGTTGACGAGATAGACCCGCACCGGCCGCGACTTGTCGATCGGGATCGCCCGCTCGAT
>JADYYB010000070.1 GCA_020853895.1 Bauldia sp. | reverse complement strand
GTCGCCGCGACCGGCATCTTCTCGAGCGCCACCATCTCGCTCGCCTTCGCGAGCTATCTCGGCAGCCTCGTCCCCCTGCCCGCCCCGCTCCTGGCGATGGCCCTCATCGCCGCGCTCGCCTTCGTCACCTGCCTCGGCGTCCGCGAGAGCGTGTGGACGGCGGCGGCGGTGACCCTCCTCGAGGTCGGCACGCTGGTCCTCATCATCGCCCTTGGCGCGCCCGATCTCGCCGACGGCGCCCTCTGGTCGAGCGTGCTCGCCCCGCCCACCGACGCCGCGACCCTCGGCATCGTCGCGGCAGCCGCGGCGGTGGCCTTCTTCGCCTTCATCGGCTTCGAGGACATCGTCAACATGGCCGAGGAGACGGTGCGGCCCGAGCGCGTGCTGGCGCCCGCGATCATCGCCACGCTCGCCATCACCACGGTGATCTACGCGCTGGTGACGGTCGTCGCCGTCGCGGCCTCCGGCCGCGCCGACATCGCTTCGAGCGAAGCCCCGATGGCCGACCTCTTCGCCGCCCTCAGCGGCTGGCCCGGCGCGCCGATCGCGGCCATCGCCGCGATCGCCATGATCAACGGTGTCCTCGTGCAGATGGTGATGGCAAGCCGCCTCCTTTACGGGATGGCGCGCGAGCGCCTCGTGCCGGCCTGGTTCGGCGAGGTCCACCCGACGCGGCAGACGCCCGTCCGCGCCGCCATCGTCGTGGCGCTGGCCATCGCCGCACTCAGCCTCGTCGCCCCGCTGCTCGGCCTCGCGCGGACCACCAGCTACATCACGCTGGCGGTCTTCACGCTGGTCAATCTCAGCCTCGCCTGGATCGCCTTCCGCGGCACCGAGAAGCGACGCGTGGCGATGATCGCCTGGGGCGTCGTGGCCGGCCTGCTGACCGGCGGCCTCCTGATCTTCGACCTCACCCGCCAGATCGGCTGACCCCCCTCTTTCCTCCCCCTGAAAGGGGGAGGTGGCGCGCAGCGCCGGTGGGGGTAAGTCACTCGAAGTCTCGACGACAAAATCGCTTCCGCGCTGACCTCGACCGGTCCCCTCTCCCCGGAGGGGAGAGGGTTAGGGTGAGGGGGTACAGGTCTATCCGGATGGGCGTCAGCTTTCCGCACCTATCCGGAGAGGTGGAGCCCCCTCACCCCAGCCCTCTCCCCGCCGGGGAGAGGGGGCAGGGTCAGCGCCCGATTCCCCCCGCCGGCGACTCGCGAGAGCGTCTCGGCGGAGGAAGGCTAAGGCGTGACCAGCGGCTCGGGCTCGGGGTCGATCCGCGCCTGGGCTTCCCAGGCCTGGAAGTCGGGGTCGGCGAGGAGCGCCTGCTTGTAGGCTTCCGCCGTCGGCTCGAGCATCACGCCATAGGTGCGGAAGCGCGTCGCCACCGGCATGAACATCGCGTCCGCGACCGTGAAGTGTCCGAAGAGATACGGCCCGCTGTCCGCCTCGCCCCACACCGTCCGCGCCTCGCGCCAGATCGATTCGATCCGCTTGATGTCGGCGGTGACCTCGGGGCCGTACGGCGCCCCGCTCGGCAGCGTCTTCAGAAGCTCCATCCCGAGCTTGTCGCGGAGCGGCCGGAAGCCGCTATGCATCTCGGTCGCGATCGAGCGGGCGAAGGCGCGCGCCGCGGGGTCGCGCGGCCAGAGGTTCCGGGAGTGGAAGAATTCGGCCAGATACTCGCCGATGGCGAGCGACTCCCAAACCTTGATCTCCTCGCGCCCGCGCCGGTGGACCAGCAGCGGCACCTTGCCGGTCGGGCTGGCGGCCACCAGCTCGGCCTTGTGGTCGGGCAGGCGATAGCGGATCAGCCGCTCCTCGAACGGCACGCCGGCCTTGCGCATCGCCATCCAGCCGCGCAGCGACCACGACGAGACATGCCGATACCCGATATAGAGAGTGAATTCCGAAGCCATCAATGCCCCTTGCCAACCTTCGCCTGCCACCAAAATCGCCTCGGCTCCTCGCCGGAAATCTCAATGCCCCTCGAACGCGATCAATGAATGGACCCCCACCCCGGCGGCCCGCAGCTTGTCGGCCCCGCCGAGATCGGGAAGATCGACCACGAACGCCGCCGCCACGACCTCTCCACCCGAGCGGCGGATGAGCTGGACGGCCGCCTCGGCGGTGCCGCCGGTGGCGATGAGGTCGTCGATCAGCAGGATGCGGTCGCCCGGCGCGATGGCGTCGGCGTGCATCTCCATGCGGTCGACGCCGTATTCCAGCGCGTAGTCCTGGCCGATCGTCTTCCAGGGCAGCTTGCCCTTCTTGCGGATCGGCACGAAGCCGCGGCCGAGCTCGTGCGCCACCGCCCCGCCGAGGATGAAGCCGCGCGCCTCGATCCCCACCACGCGCTCGATCTTCTCGTTGAGGAACGGCAGAAGCAGCCCGTCGACCGCCGAGCGCAGCCCGACCGGGTCGGCGATCAGGGTGGTGATGTCGCGGAAGAGGATGCCGTTCTTGGGATGGTCCGGGATGGTGCGGACCAGATCCTTGAGGTGGCTCCAGGAAGGCGCCGTCATGGCTGCGCGAATGGAACTCCGGCGAGGATATCCACGCCCGCGGCTTCCAGCCCGTACCAGACGCCGCCGACGATGAGCGCGACCGCGATCGCCCCGATAGCGCCGGCCACGACCTGCGCGCCGAACCAGCCTGCCCGGCGCACCTTGACCGCGGCGTGCTCGACGCGGTCGGCGGCGGTCTCGATGCGGCGCGCGAGGCCCGCCTCGATCGGCGAAGCCGGCGGCTTGACCATCGGCTCGTCGACCGGCCGGGCCGAGAACTGCCCCTCGTAGCCGTCGAGCACCGACTGCGCGGCGATGCGGTAGCGCTCCTTCTGCCCCTCGGTGAGGTTGGCGAGCACGAAGGCCTCGACCTCGCTCACGCTCGGCGGCTCGCCGTGCGAGGCCTCCCAGCGCATCAGCCAGTCGCGCTTCTCCTGCTTGTAGATCGAGTAGGCGACGATGCCGATGAGGTCGTTCTCGCCCTCGATCAGATGGCTGAACACGTCCGGCCGGCTGAACCGCATCTCCGGCTCGGCCGCGGCCACCGTTTCGGCCATCATCTCCTCGATCGGCTTGTCGTCCATTCGTCTCAATGCTTCCTCGCGCCAGAACGAAAGGGCCCCGCCGCGAGGCTTATAGCATGGCCGCGATGCCCGCCTATCCCTCAGGATGGGCGGAGAACCCGGCCGGCCACCGCCTCGAGCTTGGCCAGGAGCGCCGGATCGCGCTTGTCCGGAGCGGTCAGGATCGCCCCGTCGAGCGCGCGGTCCGAGCCGACCGGGCAGAGCTGGTGCTCGCGCGGGAAATCGCGGGCGAGCCGGGCGATGAGGCGCTGCGCCTTGCCCAGATTCTCGCCGAAGACGCGGATCACGTCCTCCACCTTCACCTGGCCGTGGCCGGCGTGCCAGGAGTCGTAGTCGGTGACCATGGCGACGGTCGCGTAGCAGAGCTCCGCCTCGCGGGCGAGCTTGGCCTCCGGCATGTTGGTCATGCCGATCACGGCGGCGTCCCACGAGCGGTAGAGCCGCGACTCGGCAAGCGTGGAGAACTGCGGCCCCTCCATCACGATGTAGGTGCCGCCGCGCGTATGCTCGATCCCCTCCGCCTTGGCGGCGGCGGCCAGCGCGTCGGAGAGCAGCGGGCTGACCGGCCAGGCGAACGGCACATGCGCCACGCACCCGGCGCCGAAGAAGCTCTTCGCGCGGGCGAAAGTGCGGTCGATGAACTGGTCGACCAGCACGAAGCGCCCCGGCGGCAGCTCCTCCTTGAGCGAGCCGCATGCCGAGACCGAGACCACGTCGGTCACCCCGGCGCGCTTCAGGACGTCGATATTGGCGCGGTAGTTGATGTCGGTCGGCGCGTAGCAATGGCCGCGGCCGTGGCGCGGCAGGAACACGATCTTCCGCCCCTCGATCGTGCCGACCCGGACCATGTCCGACGGCTCGCCCCACGGGCTCTCGATCTTCCGCCACTCGCCGTTCTCGAGCCCCGGCAGGTCGTAGAGCCCCGACCCGCCGATGATCCCCAGCACCGCCTCGGTCATTGCTTCCCCGCCAGACCAAGATGATCGTCCGCCCATCATTGTCACGGCCGAGCTTCCCGCCGCAATCCATGAAGGCCTTTTTGAACCTCCCCCTTGAGGGCAGGGCTATCGCATATGGCCGGCGATCGTTCCCCCTCCCCCCTTGTGGGGGAGGCCGGGAGGGGGCCTCGCGGCAAGCGAGGCACTAAAATCCCATGGGAGTTGCGAGCATCAGCG
>JADYYB010000069.1 GCA_020853895.1 Bauldia sp. | reverse complement strand
CGGCCATCCATTCGTGAAGGCCCTCGCCGCCGTCGCCCATCGGCTCCGCCTTCCGCACATTCGGCCCGGCCGCGAAGCCGTCCAGCGACACCGACACGTCCAGCACGACCTTGCTCATCGGACCTCCATGACTTTTGCGGCGCAGCCTGCAACGCCGGTCCGGAGATAGCTAGGGCGCCCCTCCATCGCGACGACCACGCACCCGAGGCCGGAGGGCATGGGCGAGCCGGTGCGAGTCGCGGCCGACCGCCACGCTTGACTCTCCACCGAGTGGAAGCACTAGGGCGTCGGCATGGACACGAGAAACTACACCATCGGCGAGATCGCCAGACGATGCGGTCTCAGCACCCGGACGGTCCGCTTCTATGCCGACGCGGGCCTTCTGAGCCCGGGCCGCAGCGCAGCCGGCTACCGGCTCTTCGACGACCGTGACGTAGTCGCCCTCGACCTCGTCCGTGTCCTCCGCGAGGCGGGAGCGGGCCTCGACGCCATCGGCGCCGTGCTGAGCGGGGCCGCCGGCCTCGCGGAGGTCCTCGCGCTGCGCCTCGCCGAGGTAGAGGCGCATATCCGCGACCAGAAGCGCGTCGCCGCAACGCTCCGCGCCGCGCTCAAAAGCCGGCGCGCCTACCATCGACGACATCAGGAGAGTGAGCGAGATGATCCGCCTGTCCCAGTCCGAGCGCCAGGCAACCGTGGCCGCCTTCTTCGACGAGGTGACCGAAGGGCTCGTCTTCGACCCGCGATGGAAGGAGACCATGATCGGCCTCGGCGCGCCCGATCTGCCCGAGGAGGCCTCCCCCGAGCAGATCGACGCCTGGCTCGCGCTGAACGCCCTCTTCGACGACCCGAGGCTACGGCGGACGCTGCGCGCCCAGGCGGCGGACACCGGGCGGACGCGGGACTTCCTCCGCGTCCGCGACGACCGCGCCGCCTATTTCGCCCGCTACGATGCGATCAACGAGCGCATCAAGGCGGCGATGAAGGAAGGCGCCACGCCCGGCTCGCCCAAGGGCGAGGAGCTGGCCGACGCGTACATCGCCTTCCTGGCCTGGAACCGCGGGCTCCCCGACAGCGCGGCGTTCCGCGCCGACATCCGCGACATCTGGGTCCACGGCGAGACGATCCGGAGGTTCTGGGAGCTGGTCGGCATCCTCAACGGCCGGCCGGAGTCGGACAGCGACGAATATCTCTGGATCGCCGAGGCGACCGCCCGCCGGCTCGAGGTCCAGTCACGGCTGCCCGGGTAACGTCCGGTGATCCCGGTCGAGAGACTTGTGGTCGAGTCTAGCTGGGAGCGTGATCCCTCGCCCGGCCACGGAAAAGGCAACTGAGCGGCGCGTCGGGACCGCTGCCCTGGGCGAACAGAACATACCAGTCGTGCTCAAGGACGCCCTTAGTGTCCTCTGGTCCCTCGTGAACATAGATGTAGGTCGCCTGATCGTTGCATGCCCAGACATCCGAATCGCCGTCCTGGCTCGGAACAAAGGTCCACGTGCCCGCCGGCATCGCCCCCGGCTCCGGGGTGAACGGTACGAAAAGGCCCGGGCAGTCGACGTCGCACGTGCTCACGCCGGGCGGATCCGCCCCCCAGGTGTAGAGCGTCTGTCGGGTATCCTTGTCGACGAAGCGCCAGTTGAAGGGTTCGGCGGGAACCTGGGCCAGCGCCCCCATGCCACCAAACAGAAGGAAAGCGGCAGCCAGCGGGAAGGCCATGAACGTCTTCACGGTTTCACCTCGTTCTTTGGATTGATGGTCTGAGGCTCGGGATCCGAGAGCCGCCGCCACAGCTTCCTGACCCTCCTCAGAACTCTCGCGGCGTTCCAGGCGACACCGGCGCCGGTGGCGCTGACGATCTTGTCGATCTCGAAGAGATCCTGCGATCCGGGGTGCGGCAAGTGCCGGTCGAAGAGCCACCGGTCGATGGCGCGGAAGGGGGCGAAGATCTTCGGCTCTTCGAACTCGAAGAGGGCGCAGTCCTGCTTCATCCCCGCGGCTTTCAGGATTCCGTTGACCGCGCGCCGCGCCGCCTCGTTGGCGCCCTCCATGAGCGCGAGGTCGGTCTGGTTCCTGACGTAGTCGGCGGCAAGAAAGAGGTTGTCTACTTCCGTCTTGGGCTCGGGCCGATCCTTCCATGAGTTGATGGTGTTGATGAAAAGCGGCTCGAGATTCTTCTCGATGTAATACGCGGCCGGCGTAAGCTCGTCGGCGTCCATCAACCTTTGGACAGCCTCGTCGTCCGCATGGTCGACTAGATTTCTCTTCGCGTTCGAGAAGTCGAAGGCGGACATCCGCCCCCCGAGTGGCCGCCCCGCGATTGGGCTCAGAGACGGGTCCTTGAACCGCAAGGCGGGATCGAGAGCGGCGCCGCGGAGGTTGTGCGGCTGCAGGTTCTCCAGCACCTCGCCGGTGACGTGGTCCTTGATCTGGTCCATCGACTCCTGCCAGACTTCGGGAGGACTGTTCGATTCCCTCGCCGTCCTGTTGGTTCTCGGACTTGGCGTGTCGGTGTCGGAAATGATCGCCGAGACGATTCCGCCGATGCGGTACGGCTTCTCGGGAAACATGTCCTCGACCTTCGTTCGCCAGAATTGATTGGGCGAGATCGACGTGACGGCCCAGCTCGAGTTGAGGTAGACGACGTGACCGGTGTCCATCGTCTCGTCGTCCAGGAGATATTGGGTGAGGCCCGACATCCAGGCGGTCTGCAGGGTCCCCGACGCGAGACGCTTCAACGAAGGAGCGTGATCGAGCAGAGGGTTCGGCTTGGGCTCGGCCAGTATGTCATTCATCGACTCCACCGGGACCGCGGCAAGGACCGGCGTCTCCGGATCGATGTCGACCGTTCGCTGAATGAACGCGCCATCCTTTCCTTCCGGAGACTTGAAGTGGATCCGGGTTATCTTGTTGGTCGCCGCGTCGTAGTCGAACCGGGTGGCCACCTGCTGGTAGTGGAAGACGACCGGTATCTGGCCGGGCGCCTTGGCCTTCAAGAAGTCGACCCACGGCTCGATCCAGACATCACTCGTCGGCCCGTCGAGGACGCGGTCCATCTCCCCGCCCGGGGTCATGAACACGGCGAGGAACCGCGCCAGGACGGTGACGATGGTGCTGGTGCTCGAGTCCTTCGGACTCATGGCCACGAGGCTTTGCGTCAGGCCATTCAGCACCACGGTCCGATACTGGTCGGAGAAATCGTCACCGTGCATGTAGTCCCAGTACGAAATGCCTTCGAGCTCGGCGTGGCGCCGCTCGCGACACATGGACATCGCCTGGCCAAGCTTGAGGGCGGCAAAGGCGGCCTCCTCGCGGGTCAACCCCAGAGCCCCCTTCTTCAGGAGACGCTCCAGGCCATCGATCCAGCCCCGGAGGGTGGTTGGGCCTTGGGTGGGAAAGTCGAAGAACGGCTGCCCCTGGAGAACGAAGCTGCCCTTCTTCACCGTGACGAGGTTGTCGAGCAAGCTTCCCTCGGCCGTGGGGATGCGCGACAGCGTATCGTCGAGGTGGATGTAGAAGCCGGGAAAGAACCGAAATCCGTGCTCGGTCGGGAAGCCGGTGTGAAGGTCGCGGGGGGCCCCGCGCGCCGGAAAGCTCCGCGCCTTCCCCCCGGGCACCGTGTTTCGTTCGTAGATGGTGACGGCGAAGCCCCGTTCCTTCAGCTCGTGCGCCGCGCTGAGCCCGGCCACGCCTGCTCCGATGATCACCACGGACTTCCCGTGCGGCTTCGGAGGTTTCTTGGAAGAGAGCTTGCTCGCCCGCTTGTACGGCTTCCGGTCCTGGAGATGAAGGCCCTGAATTCGACGACGAAGGCGCCCCCGGATACTGAAGGCGCCGCCAGTTCGACTCCTCTGCATCTTGTCCCCCCAACGGCGGTCAGGTCATCGTTACGGTCTCGTCCTCTATGCGGAAGGCCTCGACCGCACCGCTGACATTTCGAAATCGCTGCAAGCCGATCGATGCGACATGGACGTCAGGGGGCAGCAAGGCCCTCGTTTCCTGGCCGATAAGAATATCTCCGTCGCGCGAGAAGGCCGCGATTCTCGCCGCGAGGTTCACGGTCGAGCCCACCGCGCTGAAAAGACGGCGGCGGGTGATCTTGCCCGCTCTGATCTCGGAGAAGCCGACGATCGCGCGCCCCGAACTGATGCCGATATTCACGAGGATGCCCGGTCCGTTCCCGGGCGTCCCGTTAAGTCGCCGGCATGCTGCCCTGAGGGCGATTGCCGCCTCGACCGCGCGGGCGGGGTGACCGTTTCCCTCCGCCCCCTCGAAGATGGCAAGAAGTGAATCCCCCTCCATCTGGCTGACCTCGCCATCGCGGCGAAGGATCTCGTCGTAGAAGGCCGAGAAGTAGGTCTCGACGGTCCTCTTGGCCACGGGGGCCCCATGCTTCTCCACCAGCGTCGTGTAGGATTGAATATCGAGAAAGAGAACCGACACCTCCTTCTCCGCTCCCTTCGACAGCGCCCTGCTATCCGAGGCCATTATTCCGGTAGCGACGTCCCGGGGCACGAATGTCGCCAGCCGAGTGCGAAGCTCCTCGAGGAGTGCGATCTTGCGCCTGGCCAGTCGGAGCGTTCGCCTTTGCTCCTGCAAAGCGAGCCGGTCTCGCCGCCTCAGCAGCTCGCCGGATATCTCGGCCGCGGCCGAGCGGAGGGCGGCCGTGGAAGCAGGCAGCGCCGCCATCTCCGTCGGCGCCGCGAGGTACAATGCCCCCACGACCGCGCCCTCGCTGAGGGTCGGGATGCAGAGTATCGCCCCGAAGGGACCGTTTCGGTCGCGCAGCGCCGAAGCGAAGCGCGGGTCGGTGCGAGCGTTCCCGAGCACGATGTCCTGGCCGGTCCGGCCCGCAAGGAGAACGATCTCCTCCGCCAGGTCGGGATTGCCACGCATCGGCCGCGGTTCTTCGATCGATGGCGAGCGGCCTTCGCGATACTCGGCGGCGACAAGCCCTTCGCTTCCCGTCATGGCGATGTAGCAGCCGAACCTCGCACCAACGTCCATCGCCGCGGCGCCCAGGATATCCTCGATCCGTCGTTCCCGGTCGGTGTCATGGGCGAGGACATACTCGACGGCGCTTTGCCGGGGCATGGGACTCGCGATGCCCTCGCCCGGCGGAGGATCGGCGGGAGCGCCCGCGCCCGTCATCTCGCGACGAAGCCCTTCGGCGATCGCCACGGCGCCCCATTGCTCGAACCGGGCGGCCGCCTGTGCCTGGTAGCGCTCCCGGAACTGATCGAGCCCCGCCGACCTGCAGACCTCGCTGGCTCGCATGGCGGCGAGGCCCGCAACGTTCGGGAAGGATGCCCTGTCCGCCGCCTCGATCGCCTTCTCGTAGAGCGGGAGCGCACTGTGTGGGCGCATGCCGACCGCGGCCTCCTCCGCCTCGAGGAGCCTGAGATGGGGCGTGAAGTTCTCGGGGGAGTTTGCCGCCCAAACCCCCATCTTCCGGCGCGCCCGGCGGACGATATTTCCTCGCCCGAGCCGCGCCGCGGAGATAGCCGCGTGGAAGGCGAATTCGACCAGCTGGATCCTGCCCGGGCATCTTCCATTTGAAGGGCCTTGCCTGGCGGGCATAGTCGAGCACCCGCTGCGAGTTGCCCAGCAGGCACTCGACCTGCATCTTCATCGCGATGAAATAGCCGACGGTGACCGGATTGGCGCCGGCCAGCTGCCGTCGCACGAAAGCATCCTCGGACGCCCTGTCGGTGACGAGCGGCGTGGGCGAGGCCTCGGCCGTCAGGAAGGTCAACCCCTCCTGCCAGAGGGCGTGGCTGGCGATCGCGAATTGGTCGCGGCTTCGAATGACGAAGGCGGTCGACTGCCGGATGTCCCGGAGGATGGCGTCGAGCCTCCGGCCGCGGAACACGCCCAGGAACCATTGCAGCATCAGCGAATAGTTCGCGTATTGATGGTCGCCGGCGGCCAGCGCCTCCGTATGGGCCTCACGAAGGAGGGCGAGGCTCGTTTCGATGGGCGCGCGCCAGAGGCTCACGAAGCCGCCGAAGATCACGAGGACCTTCGGGCGAACCACCGGGCTGTAGAAGCGCTTGCTAAGGCGCTCGGCCAGCGCGCCGAAGGCGTGGCCCTTGGCGTATCGCCCGACCGGCATATGGGCCAGCCCGAACAGGACGTACCCGGTTGCCGAATGAGCGGTGTGACCGGACGCGAGCGAGGTCCGCACGATCCGCATGCCGACCAGGATGAGCATGTTCGGGTCAAGGAAGTAGGCGGCCGGCGGGATGCTGTTGAGGATCGTCAGCTCCTTGCGCCGAAGCGGATCGTCCGCCTCTCGCAGGACCTCGATCTCGTCGACCTCCTTCCTCCCGATCGCGGCCCAGACGCGCAGATACTCCATGAGTAGGCCGGCAAAGCCGATCCTCTCGGGAAAGGGAGAGCCGAGGTCCCGGGTGGCCCGAGCGGATGCCGCGAGCGCATCCCTATAGCGCTCCGCCTGCGTATCGAGGAGGACCTTGACGTTGAGGACCTCGGCGGCCTCGAGCGGGTCGTCGGCGCGACTGATGAAGGAGTCGAACAGCTCCTGCGCCCGTTCGAAATTTCCGGCTTGGTACGCCGCGCGAAAGCACTCGGCATGGAGGGAAAGCGCCAGCTCGCGGTCCGTCGCCCACGCGCCGTCGGGCAGCCAGCCTATGCCGGCCTCGAGCTTGCTCAACGCGTCGGCAAAGGCGAGCCTTTCCATCGCGCTGCGTGCCGCGTCGAGATTGAGCCGGGCCAGACGCAACCGCTCATCCGGCGGTCGATCCAGATTCCTGGCGGCATTGAGGTTGTTCAGCGCGATGAAGAGGAGGTTGGGCTCGGGCGGATCGCCGAGCCTCTTGAGGAGCTCGGCGCCGATGGAGTCCCTGGTCCTCCCGACATCGTCCTCGGCGAGGAGCGCGATCGCCGCCTTCTGGATACGGTCGTGCCCGAACCGAAGAAGGGCCGCACCGGTTTCCGTTCCCGCCGGGAGCGCAACGAGGACCCCGGCCCGCACCGCCTCATCGAGACTTGCGGCAAAGGCCGCGCCGGGAAGAGGCGTGACGGCGGCGAGCACCTCGCCCGAGAAGGACGCGCCCAGGAAGCCGGCTCGGGCCAGCATGGCCTGACAATTCCTCGACAGGTATTTCAGCCGGTTCACCACCAGCTCGGCGACATCCGGCCTCGCATCGTGGGCGAGGATGTCGGAATTCTTCCACCGCCATTCCCGCCCGACGAAATCGTAGAAGATCAGATGATCGGCCGACAGCGATCCGATCAGCTGCTTGAGGAAGAAGGGATTGCCGGCGGTTTGCCGTGCGAGGTGCTGGGCGAGCTCGACGACGTCGGCTTCGGGCCGGCTCATCGTCGCCGCGACCATGGCCGTCACGCTCTCACCCGAAAGGGCCTCGAGCTTGAGTTCGCAGACGTGATGCGACCCCTGCCGCATCTGCTTCACCGCCGCGTGGAGAGGATGCCCCTCCGGGACCTCGGAATCGCGAAAGGCGATGAGGAGAAGGATCCGGGCGAGGCCGGGATCGGCGAAGAGGACGTCGAGCAACTCGACGGTCGCCGGGTCCGCCCACTGCATGTCGTCGAGGAACAGGCAAAGCGGAGCGGCCTGCGAGGGAAATTCGCGAAGCAGGGTGACGACCGCATCGATGAACCGGTTCTTTGCCTCGATCGGTCCAACCGAGGCGACCACGCCTGACGTGCCGAGAAGCGCCCCGAAGTCGGGGGCCACTTCGACGATGATCGCTTCCCGGCCGCGAAGGGCCCCGCGCAGCTTTTCGATGAGGGGGGTCCTGGCGCGCTTCGGCAGGGCATTGATCCACTGGGCCAGTTGGCCGATCGCCGTCGCGAGCGAGGACAAGGGCTTGTCCATCGCGAACTGGTCCGACTTGCCGCTCACGAAGAGCCATTTCTGTCCGACCAGCTTTCGGCGAAGCTCGTCGACAAGACGGGTCTTTCCGATGCCCGGCGCACCGGAGATGAGCGCCAGCGCCGCGCGGTCGCCGGCGATCTGCGCGGCCCGTTCGAGCGCCGCCGCCTCTCTCTCGCGGCCGAACAGCGTGTCCGGAGACGCGAGGCCGGGCGCCCCGTCCTGGCTGCGCAGCGGAAACGGCCGGATCGCCCCGTTCGCTCGGCAGAGTCGGGCGCATTCGCTGAAATCGGCCGCTGCCCCGCGGGCGGTGACATAACGGTCGGCGGGCGAGGCATCGGTCAGACGGCTCAGGATCTCGAGGATGATCTCCGGCCAGACCCCCTCCACGCTGCGGCGCCTCGGCGACAGGTCGGAAAGGGCGGCCGATCCGGGCAGGGCGCCGAGAAGGATCCACGTTGCGACCTGCCCCAGCGCGTAGAGATCGATGGCCGGGTCCGCGGCGGCGAAAGGAGCCGCTCGGAGGGCCGGCGCCAGCGCGCCCGGATCCTGCACCTCGCGCAAGGCCGCCAGCTGCTCCGGCGCGACCATCCTGTTCTGCGGGAAGGGCTCGAGCGGAAGGAAGGCCGCGCGCGTGAGTGCGGCGTCGACCCAGATCGTCCCGAGGTTCAGGCGGCCGAAGGTGAAGCCGTGATCATGCAGGACGGCAAGGCAATGCGCCACCATGGCGCAAAGGTGGAGCCCCTCGCCCATCGGCGGCGGCGCCGAGATTGCCCGCCCCAGCGGCCTCAGGGAGGACTTGCTGTAGAAGAAGCCTCTGCTGCTGTCCCTGAACGGCACCAGGATGTCCTGGACGTCCACGATCCCGTTGCCTGGCCATGGCTCCATGGCCGGGGTCGACATTGCGGGGCGCCAGGTCAGGATCGGCCCGAACTCGACGTGATCCAGCTCCGCGACGCCCAGTCTGGCGTCGGCGTAGATCAGCCGGCCCTCCCCCGCCTCACCTACCGGAATCTCAACGCCCACAACGCGGACATCCTCCCTAGCCCGGCAGCCTAGCATGTATATGCGCGTAGAACCACAGTCCCGCCTCGAGGGCTTTGTATTGGAGCCTAGCTGCGTGGACGTTTCCGCGGCCGACCTTGCCCCTAAATCCCAGTCGTTCAAGAATAAGGTGCGTTGGGATGCCAGCAAATGAAAGAAGATAGAGGCGCACGAGCGAGGGAAGAACGTTATCGGTTACATCCAACATCTCGACATTTGCAAAGCCGACCTTCTCGGCGGCGCTCAAATGCTCGCGCGCCGTCCAGAGGCTCGGAATGGCCCAGCCGTCGAGCCATTCGTGCATCATCCACCTCTCGCGACCCGTATATGACCGTTCGGCCCTCACATACTCGGCCACGGCCAGGCGTCCGCCAGGCTTGAGAATTCGCGCCGCCTCTTTGTAGAACGCAGCTTTGTCTTCGCCGTGACAGAGGCTTTCGACCGCAATCACGGCGTCCGCGACCCCGCTCTTGACCGGCAGTCTGGCGAAGTCCCCTACGACGAACCTTGCCGAATCGCCGAGCCGGCGCGCGCGGGCCGATTCCGTTGCCTTGCCCGCCTGTCGCTCACTCAGAGTCAGTCCGATGACCTCCGCGCCAAGCTCCCCGGCAAGCCACAGACTCGTTCCACCGACCCCGCATCCCGCATCGACCACGACGGAGCCCCTGCCGATTTTCGCAAGCTCGGCGATACGGTCATTCGCGCGAAGAAGTGCCTGGCGGTGACTATTCACCGTCTTGTCGTAGAAGCCGAAATGATACGCCGAGCCGGCCTTGTTGGTCCAAACCAGCGAGTAATCGATCGCGGACTCGTCGAAGTATCGGTTGACTGCCTGACGAGAGGTGCTCATCGCGATGTCCCGACTATCGGCATCGTCAGACGAGCGTGAGCGCACCGCCGAACGCAACAAGCCATCAATGCCCCCCAAGTGGACACTCAATAGGACCCGACGCGCGCCCTCATCTTATCCAAGAGATCGAGTCAGGACGAGGCTTCGTACGCCTTCAGAGACGGCCAGCCGACGAGAGGAAGGAGCGGTGGGACATGAGAATGGCGGAGAGGGTGGGATTCGAACCCACGGTACGCTTGCACGTACAACGGTTTTCGAGACCGTCCTGATCGACCACTCCAGCACCTCTCCGATGCTCAGGGCGTAGAGGCCCCCGGTCGTGGGCGTCATATATAGACGGGCCTGCCCGACGCACAAGCGCGGCAACCGCGCCCCTCGTTCCCGTTCGGGGTCATCCCCCGCGCTCTGATCGGAAAACCGGCCGCGATTCTCGCGACCGCCAGGGTAAATGCCGGTCCTCCCACCGGTCCGGGGATGACGAACGGTGGGGAACTACGCCGATGCGCCGGCCGCCTGCGCCTCCGCGTCGCGCTCGACGCGCGAGAGGTTCTCGAAGAGGCGCCTTGTCGTCAGCTGCACGAAGTAGAAGCCGAACTCGGGGTTCTGCAGGCAGAGCTGGCGCACCTCGTCGTAGCCGATGGTCTGGATCTCCCCGTCCGCCAGGCACTCCAGCGTCGCCCCGCGAAGCTGGCCGGGCGAGAGGAGGCCGAGCTCGCCCACCACCTCGCCGGCGCCGAATTCCAGATGCAGCTCGCGGAGCCGGAAGCGCCCGGAGAGGGTGACGAACATCTCCTCCGCCGGCTCGCCGCGGTGGAAGATCACCTCGCCCGCCGCAACGCGCCGCTTGCCGGTGAAATGCTTGAGCCAGTCGAGGCGGAGCTCGCCCGACACCGCCTGCTTGAGCCGCGCCACC
Source organism: Bauldia sp. (assembly GCA_020853895.1). Taxonomy (GTDB): domain Bacteria; phylum Pseudomonadota; class Alphaproteobacteria; order Rhizobiales; family Kaistiaceae; genus JADYYB01. The sequence continues at coordinate 10,159 of JADYYB010000069.1, read as the reverse complement.
ATGTCCAGCATCTCGCGGAGGCGGAGCACGTTGAGCGGGAGGAGGATGAGATGGGTGATCAGCACCGGATAGAGCTGCGCGGCGGCGCCATAGGCGATGAAGGTGCCGTTGGAGAGGATCGCCAGCACGCGGAGCGGGATCATCGACCGCCGCGAGATCGAGGCGATGTTGAAGAGGCTGGCAAGATAGCCGACGAAGTCGAACCAGTGCATGGGCGTTTCATCCGCAGCGGAGGACGCCGCCTGGATACAGCTCAAGCCGGCGGCGGAACAGGCCGCTCTCCCATGACGCCCTCGGGCGGTCGGCGCGCGGTCTTGGGTCCCCTCAGCGGCAGAGGATGACCGCGCGCGTCGGAAAGCCGGCGGCGTCATCGTTCGGGGCCGCGAGGCCGAGGCGCCGGAGGAGCACGACGGCCATCGGGTCGAGGGCCTCCGGTGCGCGTTTCCCCACCGAGCAGCGCGGCGGCGCGTCGACCGCCACGATGGCGTCGGCGACGACCGGCGGCTCGGGCGGCGACCGGGGACCGGGCCGGTCGGACCCTTCGCGGGGGAAGTCGAAGCTGTAGTAGATCTCGGCGTCGTAGACATCGATCGCAGCGTTGCTGCCGATCGCAACCGGCTCGTCCAGCCGGAGCTCCGCGTCGACGAAGAAGAAGCCGTCGGCGAAGGAGGCCTCGGGCGCGGGCTGGTCGGTGACGCGAACCGCCGTCCCGTCGATCGTGATCCGGGTGAAGTACCGGTTGGGCACGATCCAGCCGAAATAGTAGGCGAGCGCCCGCTCGACCTCGGGCGGGCTGAGGACGAGATTGCCGTCGCCGTCGACGAACTGCATCACCTCGTTGAGCGTGAAGCTCGAGTCGAGCGCCCAGTGCTGTCGCACGGCGGCGAGGCGCCCCGCCTCGTCGAAGACGATCTCGAGCCGCACGTCGATCCACACATGCGGGTGCGCCGTCGCCGGCTGGACTCCCACGCCGAGCGTGAGAAACGTCGCCGCGAGACAGAGCCATCCACGATCCAGGAGCATGGCCTTCCCCACCTCCCCGAGGGGGAAGGGGCGGCAGGCGCTGCGCCGCCGCCCCTTCGAGGCGTTCAGCGGTCTAGAGCGAGCCGGTCGAGCGGAGCTTCGCGGCCTGGGAGCAGAGCTCCACGACGCCGAGATAGTCCATCACGTCCCGCTGGCCCACGACGAACGGATCGTACTCGCTCGTCTCGCCGCGATTGGCCACCGTGTTGGCCTTCATGTAGGCGTTGTCGAACTCGCTGTGGTTCGACATCAGCACGTCGGCCCCGAAGTCCGCCGCCGCCTGCTGGAACTTGCGGACCGAGTCGATGTAGAGGTCGTAATAGGCCGGATCCTGGTTGGTGAACGAGATCGCCGTGCCGCCCGAATAGGCGACGCGGCGCGGCTCGCCGCTGAGGTCCCGGTACTCGAACAGGAACGAGAGCGTCCCCGGCGTGTGGCCGGGCGTGGCGACGAGCTGGACCGACACGTCGCCGACCGAGATCACGCGGCCGTCGGTGCCGACATTGTCCGGCCCGTTGCGGGTCGGGTGCGGGGTGGTGCGGGCCTCCACGCTCGGCCAGTCGCCCTCGCCGTAGACGAGGGTGATGTGCGGGTAGGTCTGCTCGGTGTAGTAGCTGCCGCCGTCATGGTCGCCATGGGCGTGCGCGTAGATCTCGTAGCGGACATCGGCGGGGTCGAGGCCGAGCTTGCGGAGCCCCTCGAAGATCTCGACCTCGGTGAGCTCCGCGTAGTTGCCGTCGATGATGATGATCTCGCCGCTGCTGGCCACCAGGGCCCAGGAATTGTGCTGGCGCGAGCCGAGCCAGTAGAGATTCTGGCCGATCTGCTGCGGCATGGCGTAGTAGTTCTCGAGCGGCCGGGGATTGGCCTCGTTCTGGACCACGTCGGGGTCCGGATAGTCGGCCGGATTGAGGGTCGGCAGGTTGCGCTCCTCGGCCGGCAGCGTGGGGATGCAGAGGCGCATGAACGTGCCCATCCAGTCGAGGCCGGCCAGGGCCTTGGCCGAGGCCTGCAGGCTTTCGACGGTCACGTCCTTGGGCGGCTGCTGCGCCAGCGCGGTGCCCGCGCTCACTGAGGCCAGCAAGACGGCAGCGACGACAATTCGCGATTCCATCAGGTTTCCTCCCGCGGGTCTCCCTCCAGACGCCGGTGTTGGCGGCCCGCTTAGCCAGCACCGCTCACACGCGTCCCGCGAGGGGGGACGCTGGTCACAGTCCACAGCCAACCCCACTTCTGGTCAAGAGTTTTTACCAGCAGCCGTCGTCGGCGAGGGTGCCAGCGCGCTGGTTCTGATTGACGCGAAGTCTCGCCAGCCCTAGAAGACCGCCAACTCAGGATTGTCGATCCGCGAGGGAGCCGACCGGGGCCCGACCCCGGAGGCAAACGTCCGCCAGCGCGATGCGCCCGCGGGCGCGATTTGCGTTTGCGCCGAAGGCTACCTAGCTCTTGGGCTCGACCGCGCGATTGGATGGGTGAATGTTCGAGACTCTATCGGAACGCCTGAGCGGGATTTTCGACAAGCTTCGCGGCCGCGGAGCCTTGAGCGAGAACGACGTCAACGAGGCGATGCGCGAGGTCCGCCGCGCCCTCATCGAGGCCGACGTCTCGCTCGACATCATCCGCTCCTTCGTCGACAGGGTTCGTAACCGCGCCGTCGGCCAGGAGGTGATCCGCTCGGTCACGCCGGGCCAGATGGTCGTCAAGATCGTCCACGACGTGCTGGTCGAGACCCTCGGCTCGGACGCCGAGCCGCTCGACCTCAACGCCACCCCGCCGGTGCCGATCCTGATGGTCGGCCTGCAGGGCTCGGGCAAGACCACCACCACCGCCAAGATCGCGCGGCGCCTCAGAGACCGCGACCGCCGCAAGGTGCTGATGGCCTCGCTCGACACGCGCCGCCCGGCCGCGCAGGAGCAGCTCCGCGTCCTCGGCGAGCAGAACGGCATCGACACGCTGCCGGTCATCCCCGGCCAGATGCCGGCCGAAATCGCGGCGCGCGCGATCACCGCCGGCCGCCTCGGCGGCTACGACGTGGTGATGCTCGACACTGCCGGTAGAACGCATATCGACGAGCCGCTGATGGTTGAGCTCGACGAGATCAAGCGCCGCACCGACCCGCACGAGATCCTGCTCGTCGCCGACAGCCTCACCGGCCAGGACGCGGTGAACCTCGCCCGCACCTTCAACGAGCGGGTCGCCATCACCGGCCTCGTCCTCACAAGAGCCGACGGCGACGGCCGCGGCGGCGCCGCGCTCTCGATGCGCGCGGTCACCGGCAAGCCGATCAAGTTCCTCGGCACCGGCGAGAAGTCGGACGCGCTCGAGGAGTTCGACCCCCAGCGCATCGCCAACCGCATCCTCGGCATGGGCGACATCGTCGGCCTCGTCGAGAAGGCGGCCGCGAACCTCGACGTCGAGAAGGCGCAGAAGCTCGCCGAGCGGATGAAGAAGGGGTCGTTCGACCTGAACGACATGGCCGAGCAGCTCAGCCAGATGCAGCGCATCGGCGGGATGCAGGGGATGCTCGGCATGCTGCCCGGCGTCGGCAAGGTGAAGAAGCAGATCGAGGCCACCGGCTTCGACGACCGCATCTTCAAGCGCCAGGGCGCGATCATCTCCTCGATGACCCCCAAGGAGCGCCGCAACCCCGACCTCCTCAAGGCGAGCCGCAAGAAGCGCATCGCCGCCGGCTCGGGCACCAGGGTCGAGGAGGTCAACAAGCTCCTCAAGATGCACCGCCAGATGGCCGACATGATGAAGGCCATGGGCAAGAACAAGGGCATGATGGGCAAGCTCATGGGCGCCATGGGCGGAGGCGGCATGCCGCAGATGGACCAAGCCGCCCTCGAGCGCCTCGGTCGAGCCGCCGCCGGCGAGATCCCGCCGGGCCTCGGCGGCGGTGGCGGCCTCCCCGGATTGCCGGGCGCCGGCCTCCCCGGCCTCGGCGGCCTGCCGGGACTGCCCGGATTGCCCGGCCGCAAGAAATGAATCCTTTCACCGCTTCCCCGGCGAAAGCCGGGGGCCATGACACCGCAACCAACTAGGGAAGACCAAAATGTCACTGAAGCTGAGACTGTCCCGGGCAGGGGCCAAGAAGCGGCCCTTCTACAAGATCGTGGTGGCCGACAGCCGCTCGCCGCGCGACGGCCGCTTCATCGAGAAGATCGGCACCTTCGACCCGATCCTCGCCAAGGACAGCGACAAGCGCCTCGTCCTCGACGAGGACCGCGTGAAGCACTGGCTGAGCGTGGGCGCGACCCCGACCGACCGCGTGCTGCGCTTCCTCGCCGAGCGGGGCCTCGCCACGCGCGTCAACGGCAACAACCCCGAGAAGGCCAAGCCGAAGAAGAAGGCCCAGGAGCGCGCCGCCGCGAGGGCCGCTGCCGCCGCCCCCGCCGAAGGCGCCGCGTAGTCCTCACTGCAATCCGTTGCAGCACGCCCGCGACCTCGCCCTGACCTCCAACCTCCCCCTCGAGGGGAGAGCCTGCCCCGGACTTGATCCGGGGTCGAAACCGGCGTTTCAGCCGGTTTCGGGAGGGGGGAACACGACGCAGCGTCGCGCTATGTTCGGACGCGTGCTGCCCCCTCCCCGCAGCCTGCTCGCCCGAGGCTCGCAGCCTTCGACCCTCCCTCGAGGGGAGGGTTACGATGGTGGAGCGCAGCCCGGCCCGGCGTCCGTTGCCCCAGCGCTCTGCAAAGCGAAAGAGCTTGCGACCACTACCCCCTCCCCCCTTGTGGGGGAGGCCGGGAGGGGGCCTCGCGGCAAGCGAGGTTCAAGAATCCCACCGAGCCGGTCGCGTCGCGGCAACAGTCTCGTTCCGAGCCTCGCTCCGCGAGGCCCCCACCCCGTCCCTCCCCACAAGGGGGAGGGGGAATGGGGACCGGCCCCCGAGCTCCAGCCATGACCCCGGGGAAGCGCGTGATCGTGGCGCGGATCGGGGCGGCGCACGGCATCCGCGGCGAGGTGCGGGTGAAGACCTTCACCGAGGACCCGCTATCCGTCGGCGACTACGGAGCGCTGCATGCGCACGACGGCCGAAGCTTCGAGATCGAGACGCTGCGCCCCGCCGGCGGCGCGGACGCCTCGATGCTCGTGGTGACGCTCTCCGGCGTCCGCGACCGCAACGCGGCCGAGGCGCTGAACGGCGTCGAGCTCTCGATCGACCGCGCCCTCCTTCCCGCCACCGCGGAGGACGAGTTCTACGCCGCCGACCTCGTCGGCCTGAGGGCCGAGACCCCGGAGGGCGAGCCCGTCGGCAAGGTCCGCGCGGTGGTCAATTACGGCGCCGGCGACATCGTCGAGATCCTGCCCGCGAGCGGCACGACCATCCTCGTCCCCTTTAGCAAGGCCGCCGTCCCCGAGGTTGACCTCACCGCCGGCCGCATCGTCGTCATCCCTCCGGTGTTCGACGAGGAGACCGCGACGTGACCGCCGGGCCGGACACGACCGCGCCCTCGCGCGAGCCCTGGCGCGCCACCGTCCTCACCCTCTACCCCGAGATGTTCCCGGGGCCGCTCGGCGTCAGCCTTGCCGGCAGGGCGCTCGCGCAGAACACCTGGTCGCTCGAGGTGCGCAACATCCGCGATCACGCGACCGACCGACACCGCACCGTCGACGACACGCCGGCGGGAGGCGGCCCCGGCATGGTGATGCGCGCCGACATCCTCGCCGCCGCGATCGACGCCGCGAGCCCCGCGGGGGACGATCGTCCGCGCCTCCTCCTCGGCCCGCGCGGCGTGCCGCTCGACCAGGCGCGCATCCGCGACCTTGCGGCCGGACCGGGCGTGCTGCTGCTGGCCGGCCGCTTCGAGGGCGTCGACGAGCGGGTGATCGCCGCCCGCAACCTCCTCGAAGTGTCGATCGGCGACTACGTCCTTTCGGGCGGCGAGCTCGCGGCGATGGTCGTCCTCGACGCCGCGGTGCGCCTTCTCCCCGGCGTGATGGGCAACGAGGAGTCGGCCACGAGCGAGAGTTTCGCGGACGGCCTCCTCGAATACCCGCATTACACCCGCCCGCAGGTCTGGGAGGGCCAGTCGATCCCGCCCACTCTCACCTCCGGCAACCACGCCGAGATCGCGGCCTGGCGCCGGCGCGAGGCCGAGCGCCTCACCCGGGAGCGCCGCCCCGACCTCTGGTCGAAACGGAAGTAGCCGCGCGCCTCCCCAATCCGTGTCGTCCTCCGGCTCGACCGGAGGACCTCAGGCCGCAGGCGCCACCTCGAGCAAGAGCGAGTCTTAACCTCCCCCTTGCGGGGAGGTCGAAGGTGCGAGGGCTATGCCCGAGCAGCTTCGGGAGGAGGTAGCGGGCGAAGCCCGCGTCCCTCCATTCCGTCCGCACCCGCTTTGGCTCACCCCCTCCCGAAACCGCTGCGCGGTTTCGACCTCCCCGCAAGGGGGAGGTTAAGATTGGGAGGCATCCCGCGTGAGCGCCACGCCAAACGAAAGGGCGGCGACCTCCCGGCCGCCGCCCTCGAGTCCGGTCCGTCGCGACGGGCGCTATTTGCCCTTGGGGGGCGGGGGCGCGTCCTCCGGGATCTTCGCGTCTTCGGCGGTGAAGTAGAAGGTGCGATCCTGCTCGTCGTTGACGTCGATCTCGATGAAGCGGATCAGGAACATGTCCTCGCCGCACTCCACGATATCGTTCTCGGTATAGTCGTCGACCTCGATCTCGAAATCGTCGTCCATGATGCAGAAGAGCCCGCCGTCCTCATCGTCCGAGGCTTCCCAGACCTTCTCGATCGCCTCGTCCTCGGCGTAGACGTAGTAGTAGCGGTTATCGAGCTCGCCCACGACGTTCACGTAGCAATACCTGTCGTCGAGCGGCATCCAGCCCTCGGAGATCCAGCCGCGATCCTCGTCCCAGTATCCGAACGCCATCCAGATCGTCTCGCCCGTCACGTTGCACGAGCGGAAATCCGCGTTCGCGACGCCGCCGGTGAGGCAAAGGCCCGCGAGCAGCGCCACGCCGGCCAGAATTCGTCGCCACATAATTCAGTCCCCGTTTGTGAGATCAGTCCCGCGAGGGATGATATTGGAACCTTGCCGATATTCAAAGACGGACGCGCGCCGCGGAAGGCCGCCTCAGGCCTGCGCTTGCCGAGCGACACCGACAGCCCCTCGCGCTGGCTGGCTCCTTCGGCCGCCGGCGGTCCCCTCCCTACCCTCCCCCGCGAGGGCAGGGCTATCGCATATAGCGCCCGGCGAGGAGGCGGACCTCCTCCACGCCCCTCTCCCGCTTGCGGGGGAGGCAGCGGAGCTTGGGCCGGAAGGCCCTAGCGGAGCTGGAGGGGGAACCGGCGGCGGTTGGGATGAGGAGCGGCGTCCCGGGAGCGGGCGGCCTAGTCCGGCTGGGCGTCGGCGGCGCGGAAGAGGTAGGAGAAGCTCTTCGCGTTGCCGATATCGACCTCGATGAACCACACCTCGTCGTAATCGTCCCCGCCGCAATCGGTGCGGTTGCGATAGACGAAGTCGCGCATCACCAGGAGATAGACGTCCTCGGCCACGCAGAACGGGCTCCCGCCCTCCTCGCGCGAGGATTTCCAGGCGATCCGCCCGCTCTGGTCGGTGGCGTGGAGGTAGTAGTAGCGCCGGTTGAGATCGCCGGTCAGCAGCGTCAGGCAGCCGCTGCCCGGCACGGTCCACCAGCCCTGCGATATCCACTCGCGGTCGGGCGTCCAGTAGCCGAGCGCGACCTGCAGCGGCTCGACCGTTTCGGTGCAGGCGATGAAATCGGCGCGCGCCGGAGCGGCATGGGCGAGGGCGAGGAGCGCGAAAACGGCTCCGGTCAGGCGATGCATGGCGGATTCCGTATCAGGTGGATCGGCCGAAGACCTTTGCGAAAACCGGCCGGAGAAGGCAAGATCGGGCCGTTCCGGCCGCTCCACGCCTATCGACAAACCCGGCCGATTACAGTATTGGACCGGCCCAGTCCCGAGAACTTGAACAGCCCCGCGGATTTTGCCGCCAGGCTGTCGCTTTGCATGAAAGGCCCGGCCGCCATGAACCTGATCCAGGAAATCGAGCGCGAGGAGATCGCCAAGGTCGTCGAAAAGCGCGCCGTTCCGGAGTTTGCGCCGGGCGACACGGTCCGCGTCAACGTCAAGGTCGTCGAGGGCACGCGCGAGCGCGTCCAGGCCTATGAGGGCGTCTGCATCGCCCGCGCGGGCGGCGGCATCAACGAGAACTTCACGGTCCGCAAGATCTCCTCGGGCGAGGGCGTGGAGCGCGTCTTCCCGATCTACTCGCCGCTGATCGACTCGATCGTGGTGGTGCGCCGCGGCAAGGTCCGCCGGGCCAAGCTCTATTACCTCCGCGGCCGCCAGGGTAAGTCGGCCCGCATCGTCGAGAAGGCCGACCGCAAGGCCGCCGCCTCGACCGAGGAGTAGGGCGGGGTCTTTCCGACCCTTCTTTGGCTTCCTACATGCGTTCGGCCGGCGGCTTGGATTTGTCGCCGGCTTTGTCGTTTGCTATGAGACGCTTATGAATAGGCTAGAGGCATTCCAGTCGACCGGGCGCGGGCGCAGGCTCCGCGGCACGTTCGACTTTGCCGTGATCGACGATCACGCGCGCCTGCCCTGGCGTTTCCAGTCCCGCCGCATGACGATGGACGGGCTTAGCGGCGCCCTCTAGCGCCGGCCTTGCCGGCGAGGAAAACGCGCCGCCCATTAACACTTCCAGAGCTAGAATTCCGGGTCGGCGTCCGCGACAGCGAACGAACGAGTTGAGCCCATGCCCGCACCGAAGACCCTCTACGACAAGATCTGGGACGACCATGTCGTCGACCAGCAGCCCGACGGCACCTGTCTCCTCTATATCGACCGCCACCTCGTCCACGAGGTGACCAGCCCGCAGGCCTTCGAGGGCCTCCGCATGGCCGGCCGCACCGTGCACGCGCCGCGAAAGACCCTCGCCGTCGTCGACCACAACGTGCCGACCACCGACCGCCGTCACGGCATCGCCGACCCGGAGTCGGCGCTCCAGGTCGCGACCCTCGCCAACAACGCCAAGGAGTTCGGCGTCGAGTATTACGACGAGCTCGACCGCCGCCAGGGCATCGTCCACATCGTCGGCCCCGAGCAGGGCTTCACCCTGCCCGGCATGACCATCGTCTGCGGCGACAGCCACACCTCGACCCATGGCGCCTTCGGGGCGCTGGCCCACGGCATCGGCACCTCCGAGGTCGAGCACGTGCTCGCCACCCAGACGCTGATCCAGAAGAAGGCCAGGAACATGCGGATCACCGTCGACAACAGGCTGCCCGACGGGGTGACCGCGAAGGACATCATCCTCGCCATCATCGGCGAGATGGGCACCGCCGGCGGCACCGGCCACGTCATGGAATATGCCGGCGAGGCCATCCGCTCGCTCTCGATGGAGGGCCGGATGACGATCTGCAACATGTCGATCGAGGGTGGCGCCCGCGCCGGCCTCATCGCGCCGGACGAGACCACCTACGCCTATATCGAGGGCCGCCCCAAGGCGCCGAAGGGCGCCGCCTGGGACATGGCGCGGAAATATTGGGAGACGCTCTACTCCGAGGACGGCGCGCATTTCGACAAGGAGATCCGGCTCGATGCCGCGAAGCTCCCCCCGCTCGTCACCTGGGGCACCAGCCCGGAGAACGTGACCTCGATCTACGGCAAAGTCCCCGACCCGGCCGAGATCGCCGACCCGGACCGCCGTCGCGCGGTCGAGCGGGCGCTCGCCTATATGGGCCTCGAGCCGAACACCAGGATCACCGACATCGCCATCGACCACGTCTTCCTCGGCTCGTGCACCAACGGCCGCATCGAGGACCTCCGCGCCGCGTCGAAGATCGTCGCCGGCCACAAGGTCAAGGACGGCGTCAGCGCGATCGTCGTCCCGGGCTCCGGCCTCGTGAAGGAGCAGGCGGAAGCCGAGGGGCTCGACAAGATCTTCCTCGCCGCCGGCTTCGAGTGGCGCGAGCCGGGCTGCTCGATGTGCCTTGCCATGAACGCCGACCGCCTGAAGCCCGGCGAGCGCTGCGCGTCGACCTCGAACCGCAATTTCGAGGGCCGCCAGGGCTTCAAGGGCCGCACCCACCTCGTCTCCCCCGCCATGGCGGCGGCGGCGGCCATCGCCGGCCGCTTCGTCGACGTCCGCGACTGGGGCCGGG
>JADYYB010000068.1 GCA_020853895.1 Bauldia sp. | reverse complement strand
CCGGAAGCGCGACGTCGCGGTCCTTGCCCGCTCGCTGCAGCGGCACGGCTTCTCGGCCGGCGAGCTGCACGGCGACATGGACCAGCATGCGCGCCTCGCCATGCTCGACGGCTTCCGCAAGGGCGAGCTGACCTTCCTCGTCGCGAGCGACGTGGCGGCGCGCGGCCTCGACATCCCGGACGTGAGTCACGTCTTCAACTTCGACGTGCCGACGCATCCAGAGGACTACGTGCACCGCATCGGCCGAACGGGGCGCGCGGGCCGGAAGGGCGCGGCGATCACGCTGGTCACGGCGCCTGAGAGCAAATACATCGCGCAGATCGAGAAGCTGATCGGCCAGGCCATCCCGGTCGAGGGCGGCGCAGCCCTGCCCGCCGGCGAGCGCGTCGAAAGCCGGGGTGGACGAGGTCGTGGCCGTGGACGTGGGGGCGAACGTTCCGCGCGGCCGGCCGGCGGCGAACGGCCGGAGCGCGCGGAGCGCCAACGATCCGAGCGTGCGCCCTCCGCCGAGCCGGTTGCCACGGTGGCCACCCAGTCCGGCGAGCCGCGCCGCGAGAAGCCGCGGCAGAAGCCACGCGCGGACGAGCGTCATCGCACCGCCAAGACGCGCGACCAGCAGGCCAACCAGCGCCAAGAGAACCGGCCGCAGCCGATCCGTCCGGGCGGCCCGTCCGCCCAGCGCGGGCCGCTGAACCAGCCCGAGCCCTCGCGCCAGCAGCGCGACCGTGGCGGCCGCCAGCAGCGCGACCTCGACACGGTCGGCCTCGGCGATCACGTTCCGGACTTCCTGCGTCGCCCGGTCCGTCCGCCCTCCTCGAGCAGCTAGACCGGCTCGCAGCCAAAAGGCCCGGTCAGCGCCGGGCCTTTCGATTTTCTACTTGGATTTGCCGGCCGCGCGGGGGCGCGGCTTGGTTCTCGCGCCCGGCTTCTTCTTGCCTGCCTTGTTCCGCTCGGCTGCGGCGAAAGCGGCCAGCGCCCATGACCTGAACGCGTCCGGATCGTCGAAAAGCCGCTCGGGCACGCGCCGATAGGGCATCGTCATCGGCCGGTTCCTGCCCGGATAGACCCAGGCCTCGCAGCCTTCGGCCTCGAAGGCAGGCTCGGTCTCGGCGTCGGCCCGGAAGTAGAGCACCTCATCGGCGGCGAGCGCGAACATGATGCCCTCGCGGAAGACGCCCAGACCGCCGAACATGGCGCGGACGCTCACGCCCTCGACCGGCTCGAAGAGCTCCTCGACGAAAGCGCGGAAACCGTCGGACCTCATGGTTGGCCCTCCCCCTCCTGATCCGCCCCTTCCTTGTCATTGCCGGGCTTGTCCCGGCAATCCAGCCCTCCGCTCGCACCTCGGCACGCGTTTGCGCACCGCAAGACGCTGTCGCGCACGCCCCGGCCGGGTGAGGCGACGGCACCATGGATTGCCGGGACAAGCCCGGCAATGACAATGCAACGGGGAAAAGAGGGTGGGTGGCCCTAGACCGGGACCGGCGGGAGCTGGGCGGGCTTGAGGTTGACCGACTCGCCGCAGCCGCAGGCCGAGACCTCGTTCGGGTTCTCGAACACGAAGCCGGTCGACATCTTGCTCTCGCGGAAGTCCATCACCGTGCCGAGGAGGAAGAGCACCGCCTTCGGCTCGACGAAGACGGTCACGCCCTTCTCGTCGATGCGGTCGTCGCCCGCGGGAGCGCTCTCGACCACGTCCATCGTGTAGGCCATGCCGGCGCAGCCGCCGTTGCGAACGCCGACGCGGACGCCCGCGGCCGGCCTGCCGGCGCCGTCGAGAATCTCACGGACGCGCGCCGCAGCGGCATCGGTGAGCGACAGAACCTTGAACTTCATCATGCCCATAGCGGCATCCTATCATATTTCAGTCAGCGCGCGACAGCCGTCCCGTCAGGGCTGCGTTGCGCTACTCGTCCCTCACGAAATGCGCGGTCAGGGTCTCATAGAACAGCGTGAGAACGCCGTTCGAGATCGAAAACCGGACCCGCCCGCCTTCCTTCTCCGGCGAATCCCTCATCACCAGCTCGTCGCCGTCGACGACGTAGGTCAGATCGACCTTCTGGATGAGCGGACCCGCGGTGACGGCGTAGATCATGTCGCCATCGGCCTGGAACTCGATGACGACCTGCCCGAGCTTGGCCAAGGCCTCGACGTCCGCTGAATCGACGGTCCAAACCCCGACGAGGTCCATCGCGATCTCCTAGTACCAATTGAGAGCGACGCGGGCCTCGTCGGACATGCGGTCCATCGTCCAGGGCGGGTCGAAGACCATGTTCACCACCACCTGGCCGACGCCCGGCACGGCACCGACCGCGTTCTCCACCCAGCCCGGCATCTGGCCGGCCACCGGGCAGCCCGGCGCGGTCAGGGTCATGTCGATCGTGACGTCGCGGTCGTCGCTGATGTCGATGCGATAGACGAGGCCGAGCTCGTAGATGTCGGCCGGGATCTCGGGATCGAAGACCGTCTTCAGCGCGGCAATGATGTCCGAGGTCAGCCGCTCGAGCTCCTCGGGCGGGATCGCCGAAGGCGGCGCCGCTGGCGTCTGCTCGTTGGTCTCGATGGCGGGTGCGTCGGACATCTCAATGAGCCTCAAGCGAAGAAATCATGAGCCTTCTGAACGGCTTCGGCAAGGCGGTCGACCTCTTCCATGGTGTTGTACATGGCAAAGGACGCGCGGCAGGTCGCCGTCACGCCGAAGCGCGCCAGAAGCGGCTGGGCGCAATGGGTTCCTGCCCTCACGGCGACACCGGCGCGGTCGAGAACGGTCGAAACGTCATGGGCGTGCGCGCCTTTGAGGTTGAACGCCACGATCGCGCCCTTGCCGGGCGCTGACCCATAGATCGTGACGCCGTCGATCTCAGACAAGCGCTTCTGCGCGTAGGCGCCGAGCGCCATCTCGTGGGCGGCGATACGCTCGCGGCCCACCGAGCGCATGTAATCGAGCGCCACGCCCAGCCCGATCGCTTCGGCGATGGCCGGCGTGCCGGCCTCGAATTTATGCGGGGCGTCGGCGTAGGTGACGAGGTCGGGCGTCACGTCGCGGATCATCTCGCCGCCGCCCTGGTAGGGCGGCATGGCGGCGAGGTACTCGGCGCGGGCGTAGAGGACGCCGATGCCGGTCGGCCCGTACACCTTATGGCTGGTGAAGACGTAGAAATCGACGTCGAGCTCCTGCACGTCGACCGGGAGGTGCACCGCGCCCTGGCTGCCGTCGACCAGGACGGGCACGCCGCTCTCGTGCGCGATGCGGCAGACCTCCTTGATCGGCACGATCGTGCCCAGGACGTTCGACATGTGCGTGATGGCGACGATCTTGGTGCGCGGGGTGATCAGCGCGGCGAAGGCGTCGAGGTCGAAGCTGCCGTCGT
>JADYYB010000067.1 GCA_020853895.1 Bauldia sp. | reverse complement strand
GGCCGCGAGGCGTGGCGGGGCGAGGCGGAGCGCGTCTGCATGTCCTCGCGGCTGGTCACCCTCTCTTCGTACATCCAGCGGGCGCAGCGCGTCGACGGCAACGGGTCGTGCGGGATCGACCGTCCGCTGCGCGTGACCGCGCTCGCCAACGGCCAGGTCGAGCTCGGCCCCGACGCCACGCTCGGCTGTCCGATGACGGTGGCGATCGAGCACTGGCTGCAGACCGCCGTCCAGCCGGCGGCGCTGGCGCGCTTCGGGAGCCCGGTGGTCGAGATCAAGCAGATGTCGGCCTATGCCTGCCGGACCCGCAATCACGTGCACGGCGCCGCGCTCTCCGAGCATGCGTTCGGCAACGCGCTCGACATCGGCAGCTTCAAGCTCGCCAACGGGCGCGAGGTCACCGTCTTGCGCGGCTGGCGCGGGGCGGAGGACGAGCGCGCGTTCCTGCGCGAGGTCCACTACTACGCTTGCCAGCAGTTCAATACCGTGCTCGGGCCGGGCACCAGCGACGGCCAGCACGAGAACCATTTCCACCTCGACCTCGCGCATCACAACGCGGCGGGCACGTCGCGCTACTGCCGGCCGACCGCGCAGCTGCCGCCGCCTCCGGCCCAGCCGCCGGGTGTCTACGCGCCCGACGTGCCGATGGCCGCGCTGCCGCCGTCTGCGGTGCCGCGGCCGGCGCCGGGGCCGGGCTACCAGGTGGTCGTCGCCGCGCCCGTGCCGCCCTCGGCGCCGGTCCGCCCGATGCCGGCGCCCGGTCCGACGCCCATGGCGATCGCGGCACCTGGACCGGTGCCGCCCGCGCCGATCCCCGCTTACCTGTTCCAGTAGAGGAGAGCCTCGAATGCGCCTTCGGATCGAAGCCCTGGCTTCAACCTTTCTCAGCCGCATCCTCGGGCGGCTCGGCCTCGCCGCCGCGATCGCGTTCGGCGGGGTCTCCGTAGCCGCCGCCGGTGGGAGTGCGAAGGATTACGGCCTCGCCGGCGCGGAGCTCGGTCTCGTCACAGCCCTCGAGCGTCTCGAGGCGGCCGTCGAGCCGGCGCACCCGGGTGATACCGACTTCGCCTGGCTCGCCGCCCTCGAGGCCGTGTGGGCGGACCTGACGATGGGAGGAGAGGATCGCGCAGCCCATGTCCGACAGGAACCGTATGGTGCGCTCCGTTCCGGCGCCCGCGTTCCAGCGCCCCTTGCCACCGGATCCATCGCGGATGCGGAACTCTTCGAGGAGGACTGGAAAGCGAAGCTCGAGTATCTCGGGGTCGGTGAGGCGCGAGTTGGTCATGTGGGTCTGCACGGCGTCGGCGCCGTCGAAACCCGGACCCGCGGGAGCGCCGGAGCAGACGGTCTCGTAGTACTGGTACCGCTCGTTGCCGAACGTAAGGTTGTTCATGGTCCCCTGAGCGGACGCGAGGGCTTCGAGAGCGCCGAAGAGGCAATCCGTAACGTGCTGGCTGGTCTCGACATTGCCGGCGACGACGGCCGCTGGGTAGGCCGGCTTCAGCATTGATCCCTCGGGGATCAGGATGTTGAGCGGGCGGAGGCAGCCGGCATTGATCGGGATGTCCCCGCCCACCATCACGCGGAAGCAATAGAGCACCGCCGCCCGCGTCACCGGCTCGGGGGCGTTGAAGTTGGTCGGCTGCTGCGGGCTCGTGCCGGTGAAGTCGATGGTCGCCTCGCGGCGCGCCCGGTCGACGCTGACCTTCACCTTGATGACGGCGCCCTGGTCGGTCTCGACCTGGAAGGATGAGTCCGACAGGCGGTCGATGACGCGGCGGACGCTCTCCTCGGCGTTGTCCTGGACGTGGGCCATGTAGGCCGCGACCGTGTCGAGGCCGAACTCGGCGATCATCGCGCGAAGCTCGCGCGCGCCCATCTCGTTTGCGGCGACCTGGGCACGGAGGTCGGCGAGGTTGTCGGCGAGATTGCGGACCGGATAGGGGTGTCTGGTGAGGAGATCGGCGATCTCCGCCTCGCGGAAATGGCCGTTCTCGACGAGGCGGAAATTGTCGATGAGGACGCCCTCCTCGTCCACCGTCGTGGCGCGCGGCGTCATCGAGCCCGGGGAGAGGCCGCCGATATCGGCATGGTGCCCGCGCGAGGCCAGCCAGAAGAGGATCCTGGGCTTTCCCTCCCCTGAAAGGGGAGGGTCCGACCGAAGGTCGGGGGAGGGGTAAGTGCCTGCCTCACTGACCCCCACCGGCGCTTCGCGCCACCTCCCCCTTTCAGGGGGAGGAAAGGACTCGAACTCCTCAAATACCGGGGTGACAACGGTGATGTCGGGGAGGTGGGTGCCGCCGCGATAGGGGGCGTTGAGGGCGAAGACGTCGCCGGGGCGGATGGCGCCCGGGTTCTGCTCGATGATCGCGGTCACCGAGCGGTCCATCGAGCCGAGATGGACCGGGACGTGCGGGGCATTGGCGACGAGGTTGCCGTCAGCGTCGAAGAGGGCGCAGGAGAAGTCGAGCCGCTCCTTGATGTTCACCGAGGAGGCCGTGTTCTGCAGCGTCAGCCCCATCTGCTCGGCGACCGCCATGAAGCGGTTGGCGAAGATCTCCAGCATCACCGGATCGGCCTCGGTGCTCGGGCGCGCGGCGCGGCGCTTCTCGATGCGGGCCAGCACGATGTCGTTCCGCTCCATCAGCTGGGCGCGCCAGCCGGGATCGATGACGATGGTCTGGTGCGGCTCGACGATGAGGGCGGGGCCGGTCATGCGGGAGCCCGGCCGGAGGTCGCGCCGGAGATGCACCTTCGCGGCGCGCCAGGCGCCGTCGACGAAGAGGCGGCTGGTCTCGATCGAGACCGGTCCGTCGGGTCTGGGAGCGGTCTCCGCCTCGCCGGCGGCGCCGCCGCCGACGCCCTCGACCTCGATCGTCTCGGCGATCACCGCGCGGGTCTCGAAGGCGAAGCCGTAGCGGAGGCGGTGCTCCTGCGCGAAGCGCTCCGCCGCGGACTCGAGGCCGATCGCGGCGGGGTCGCCGAACTCGACCGGCAGCGTGGTGTCGGTGCCCTGGTAGCGAAGGTGCAGGCGCGTGGTGGTGCGGGCTTCGCGCGCTGGGACACCCTGCTTGTCGAGCTCGGCAACGACTTCATCGTGGAGAGCGCCGCGCGCGCCTTCGATCGCGGACGAGGCATCGGGGGCGGCGGGTTCGATCGTCGCGACGAGCGCGCGGGTGCGGATCACCCGCAGCTCGGCGAGGCCCATGCCGTAGGCGGAGAGGACGCCCGACAGCGGATGGATGAGGATGCGCTCCATGCCGAGGCGGTCGGCAACCGCGCAGGCGAGCTGCCCGCCGGCGCCGCCGAAGCAGTTGAGGACGTAGCGGCTCGCATTGTGGCCGCGCGCGACCGAGACTTTCCGGATGGCGTTGGCCATGTTCTCGACCGCGACGCGGAGGAAGCCCTCGGCCACGCTCTCGGCGCTCGCCCCCGCGCCGAGCTGGCGCGCCTCGGCCGCGAAGAGCTGCCGCACGATCCTTGCGTCGAGCGGCTGGTCGGCCTTCGGGCCGAAGATCGACGGGAAGTGGTGCGGCAGGATGCGGCCGGTCATGACGTTGGCGTCGGTCACGGTGAGCGGGCCGCCGCGCCGGTAGGCGGTGGGACCGGGATTGGCGCCGGCTGACTCGGGGCCGACGCGGAAGCGCCCGCCTTCATGGGCGAGGATCGAGCCGCCGCCCGCGGCCACGGTGTGGATGCGCATCATCGGCGCGCGGACGCGGACGCCCGCGACCTCGGTCTCGGTGGTGCGCTCGAAGGCGCCGTCGTAGTGCGCGACGTCGGTCGAGGTGCCGCCCATGTCGAAGCCGATGACGCGCTCGAAGCCGGCTTCCCGCGCCGTCGCGACCGCGGCGACCACGCCGCCGGCCGGGCCGGAGAGGATGGCGTTCCGGCCGTGGAAGCTCGCCGCCTCGGCAAGGCCGCCGGAGGACTGCATGAGGAGGAGGCGCGCGCCGCCAAGCTCCGCCTGCAGGCCCTCGACGTAGCGGCGGACGAGCGGGGACAGGTAAGCGTCGACGACGGTGGTGTCGCCGCGGCCGACGAACTTGACGAGCGGGGAGACCTCGTGGCTGGCCGAGACCTGGGTGAAGCCGAGCGCCTTCGCGCGCGCCGCTACACGCTGCTCATGTTCCGGGAAGCGCCAGGCGTGCATGAGGCAGACGGCGACGCTCTTGATGCCGGCGGAGAGGGCATCGCGTAGCTCCGGCTCGATCGCCGCGAGGTCGGGCGCGCGCTCGACCGTGCCGTCGGCGCGGACGCGCTCGTCGATCTCGGCCACCCGCTCGTTGAGCATCTCCGGCTTGACGATGCGCCTCGCGAAGATGTCGGGCCGCGCCTGGTAGCCGATGCGCAGCGCATCGCGGAAACCGCGCGTGACGAGGAGAAGGGTGCGCTCGCCCTTCCGCTCGAGGAGGGCGTTGGTCGCGATGGTCGTGCCGAGGCGGACCTCGGCGATCAGGCCGTCCGGGATCGGCTCGCCTGCGGGGATGGCGAGGACACGGCGGATGCCTTCGACAGTCGCGTCGTCGTAGGCGGTGCTGGCCGAGAGGAGCTTGTGGGTGGTGAGGCGGCCTTCGGGATCGCGGGCGACGATGTCGGTGAAGGTCCCGCCGCGATCCACCCAGAAGTGCCAGCCCTGCCGATGCGCCAAGATTCAGTCTCCGCCTCCGTCCGCAAAGACCATTTCTTTCTTCCCCCTGAAAGGGGGAGGTGGCGCGAAGCGCCGGTGGGGGTAAGTCAACCATCCCGGCCACTTACCCCCACCCCGGCAGCTTCGCTGCCGGACCTCCCCCTTTCAGGGGGAGGAAAGGATAGGGGGACGCGGCGGTTGACCTGACCCGTCCGGATCGCCACATTCCCTTCGCCAGCTGGCCGGACGGCCGCTCCGCCCAATGCCGAAAGGCGGTCGGGGAGGAAAGTCCGGGCTCCACGGAAATGACGGTGCCGGGTAACGCCCGGCGGGGGCGACCCCAGGGAAAGTGCCACAGAAAACAAACCGCCGGCCTATCTCCCGATAAAGGAGTGTCCGTGCCGGCAAGGGTGAAAAGGTGGGGTAAGAGCCCACCGCGGGACCGGCGACGGGACCGGCACGGCAAACCCCACCGGGAGCAAGACCAAATAGGGACGACGCGAGGCGCGAGCCTCAGCCAATTTCCAGGCCAGTCGTCCGGGTAGGTTGCGCGAGGCGTCCGGCAACGGACGTCCCAGAGGAATGGCCGTCACGCGGCGTTCGCCGCCATACAAAACCCGGCTTACAGGCCAGCTGGCATTTCTTCCTTCAGCGCGAGACATGATGACCGAAGCACCGCCCGACCGCTGCCCCGACTGCGGCAAGCCATGGGCGGTCCATGTCTGCGACCGTGTCGAAGCTGTTCCGACCAAGCTCCGCGTCGTTATCCTCCAGCATCCGCAGGAGGACGACGAGCTGCTCGGCACCGCGAAGCTCGTCACGCTGACCCTGCCGAATTCGGAGATCCGCGTCGGCCTCTCCTGGGCCTCGCTCGACCATGCGCTCGGCACGACGAACGCAAGCAAGGAGCGCTGGGCCGTGCTCGCCGCCTCGAAGCTCCCGGCCGAGCTGCCGGGTGCCGTGAAGACGCAGCCGGTGATCCTCGTCGATCGAAATGGCCGGCCGCGGGACCTCGGGAGGCACGGCCTCGACGGGGTGATCGTGCTCGACGGGACGTGGAGCCAGGCCAAGACGCTGTGGTGGCGGAACGCGTGGCTCCTGAAACTGCCGCGCATTGTCCTGACGCCGCGCGAGCCGTCGATGTACGGGCGCCTCCGCAAGGAGCCGCGGCGCGACTACGTCTCCACGCTCGAGGCGGTGGCCGACGTGCTGCCGGCCCTCGGCGAGCCGGAGGAAGCGCGCAACAGTCTCCGCCGGCTGCTGCGGACGCTCCTGCAACGTGTGCGGGATGCCAAGCCTGTCCGGACCGCCGACCCGGCTAGCGAGGCGGCATCCGGCGACTAGTCGCCGCCGCCGTCGCCACCGCCCGATCCGCCGTTGCCGTGGGAGCCGCCGCTGTGTGCGTGGGAGGGCGCGGCGTCGAACCGGGCGCCGTCCGTCATCATCGACGTGTAGAGCGCCCGGACCCGATTGTATTGGGGATCCGCAGGGGCACGTCCTCGAAGGTGGCGCGCATTTCCGCCAGGCGACCCGCCCGGCCACGCCGGTCGACGACCAGTTGAATTTCCGAGGACGACGCCCGCCACGGCCGCGATGCCGAACAGGATCATCAGGGGTGTTCGTTCTCCCATCCTTTCCCGCAGCGCGGATCATGTCCCGGGAGAGTACCTCCCGCCTCTCTTGCCGTTGATTCCATTCGTGAATTGGCGTGACCATAGGTATGGCGACAGTTCTGCCACAGCTGGCCCAGTCACGAATTGGTGGGAGGAGATTCCATTGACGCCCAAGCTGACCCCATGCTATCCCATGGCCATCCCAGTTCGAGTTCGGCCGTCCTCGCGCGCCGAGGCTGCGGGCAACCGCGGTCCCGGAAGGAGTCGGCGCGTTCTTCCGGGGTGCGTACCGGCGCGTGTTGCCGGGCTGTGCAGGGAACTCCGCCACGGCGGAGGCAGGCGAGGGAGATGGACGAATTCGTATCCACCTTCACCAACAGGCTGGATTCGAAGGGCCGGGTGTCCATCCCGGCGGCCTTTCGCGCCGTGCTGACGCGCGACGGGTTCGACGGTCTCTATTGCTGTCCGACGCTGGACGGGGTCGCGGTGGACGCGGGCGGCAACAAGCTGCTGGACGCGATCCGGGAACGCCTCTCGCGGCACGAGCGCTTCAGCCCGGAGCACGACGACCTCTCGACCACCTTCATGGCGCAGAGCGAGCGCCTCGGGATCGACGGGGAGGGGAGGATCATCCTCTCCGAAACCTTCAAGGACATGGCCGGCATCACCGACCGGGTGACCTTCGTCGGCCAGGGCTACAAGTTCCAGATCTGGGAGCCCGACCGCTTCCTCGCCTATCGCGAGAAGGCGATGGAGCGCGTGCGCGCGCTCCGGCAGGGCTCGGCGAACACGCAAACAGGACGGGAATGACCGGCCGCGGCACCAGACTGGCTGCCGATGGCGGACTGGCCGGACACGTTCCCGTCCTGCTCTCGCAAGTGATGGCGTTCCTCGCGCCGAGGCCGGGCGAGACCGTCATCGACGGCACGTTCGGAGCGGGCGGCTACAGCCGCGCGCTCCTCGAGGCCGGCGCCGACGTGCTGGCGATCGACCGCGACCCGAACGCGATAAGCCGCGGGGCGGGGCTGGTCGCCAGCGCCGGCGGACGCCTGCGGCTGGTCGAGGGGCGCTTCGGCGATCTCGATGCGATCGCAGCCGACGTGGGCTACGAGAAGGTCGACGGCGTGGTGGTCGATATCGGCGTCTCCTCCATGCAGCTCGACGAGGCCGAACGCGGCTTCTCGTTCATGCGCGACGGCCCGCTCGACATGCGGATGGAGCAGGCCGGGCCGAGCGCGGCGGACGTCGTGAATTCGATGGACGGTCGCGATCTCGCGCGGATCCTCGCGATCCTCGGCGAGGAGCGGAAGGCCGGGCTGATCGTCCGCGCGATCGAGAGGGCGCGGGCGGAAAAGAAGCTCAGCCGCACGCTGGAGCTCGCCAGCCTCGTGGAGCGCGCGATCGGCCGGAAGCCGGGCGATCCGATCCACCCGGCGACGCGGACCTTTCAGGCACTACGGATTTTCGTCAATCGCGAGCTTGACGAACTGGGACGGGCGCTCGGCGCTGCCGAGCGTATTCTTCGAGAGGGTGGGAGGCTCGTGGTCGTCGCCTTCCACTCTCTCGAAGACCGCATCGTGAAGCGCTTCCTCGCCGAGCGGAGCCGCGAGACGCCGACCGCGTCGCGCCACCGCCCGAGCGAGATTCTGGCGCCGCCGACCTTCAAGCTGCTGCACCGCTCGGCGGTCACCCCCTCGGCGGAGGAGAGCGAGCGCAATCCGCGCGCCCGCTCGGCCCGGCTGCGCGCCGCGGTCCGCACGGGGGCGCCGGCGCGTGGCGAGCCGGCCGATCTCGGCCTCCCATTCCTGCCTGAACTGCCGAGGGGCTGAGCGATGTCGCGTTTCCTCAATGCCGGCCTGATCGTCGCCATGATCGGCGGGGCGGGGCTCACGTACAATTCCAAGCACGAGGTCGAGGGAGCCTCGGCCGCCGTCGCCGATCTCCGCGTCGAGCTGGCGCAGGAGAAGGACGCGCTCAGCCTCCTCAAGGCGGAGTGGAGTGTCCTCACCCAGCCGGCGCGGCTCCAGGAGCTCGTCACGCTCTACGCCGCCGAGCTCGGGCTCGAGCCGTTCGCGCCGGCGCAGCTCGTCGCCATCGACGACATCCCGATCCGGCCCGTCGTCTTCGGGCCATCGGGCACCACGACCGCGATGTCCGGCCGGAGCATCGACAGCATCATCACCGGAAGCACGCCATGACCGCGACCTATGCCGGCGACTATCATTTCGACTTCGCGGAGACCGAGGCCAAGGCGCCGGCGGTCACCGGCCGCGATCCCTCGCGCCTCCGCATCCGGCTCGTCGCGATCGGCTTCGCGCTCATCTATGCGGTGATCTGCGGGCGTCTGGTCGTGCTCGGTTTCGACCACACCGCCGCCTCGTGGAGGATGGGCGGCCCTGCGGCGGCAGTCGCCGCCGCGCGGCCCGACCTGACCGACCGCAACGGGGAGATCCTCGCCACCGACATCACCACCGCCTCGCTCTACGCCGAGCCGCGCAACATCATCGACGCGGACGAGGCGGCCGAGGCGATCTCGAGCGTCTTCCCGGATATCAACACCACCAATCTCCGCCACCGGCTCGAGACCGACGCGGGCTTCATCTGGATCAGGCGCGAGATCACCGCCGAGCAGCAGGCGGCGATCCACCGGCTGGGCATCCCAGGCGTCGGCTTCATCTCGGAGAGCCGCCGCTTCTACCCGGGTGGCTCGACTGCCTCGCACATCGTCGGCCACGTCAATATCGACAACCAGGGCATCGCGGGGATCGAGAAATATATCGACGACCGCGGGCTCTCCGACCTCCACCAGGCGGGCTTCGCGCTGGGCGGGGAGATGGCGCCGGTCGCGCTCTCGATCGACCTGCGGGTCCAGCACGTCCTCCACGACGAGCTCGCCAAGGCGATGGAGCGCTACCAGGCGATCGCCGCCACCGGTGTCGTCCTCGACGTGAACACCGGCGAGGTCATGGCGATGGCCTCGATCCCGGACTACGACCCGAACAGCCCCGCCCAGGCGCTGCAGCCCGACCGGCTCAACCGGATGACGGCCGGCGTCTACGAGATGGGCTCGGTGATGAAGACCTTCAACACCGCCATGGCGCTCGACTCCGGGCGGGTGAGCATCACCGACAGCTTCGATGCCTCGCGGCCGCTGCAGGTCTCGCGCTACACGATCAACGACTTCCACGGCAAGAACCGGGTGCTGACCGTGCCCGAGATCTTCATCTACTCGTCAAATATCGGCTCGGCGCGGATGGCGCTCACCGTCGGCGTCGACGGGCAGCAGGAGTTCTTCCGGCGGATGGGCATGGGCGGACGCATCGGCACCGAGCTGCCGGAAACGGCGCTGCCGCTCCTGCCCTCGCGCTGGACCGATATCTCGGCCATGACGATCGCGTTCGGCCACGGCATGTCGGTGACGCCGATGCACGTGGCATCGGGCGCGGCCGCGCTCCTCAATGGCGGGATGATGATCCCGCCGACCTTCATGACGCGGAGCGAGGGGGAGGCGCAGCTCCTCGCGACGCGCGTGGTCTCCGAGCAGACCAGCGACATGATGCGCTACCTCTTCCGGCTCAATGTCGAGCGCGGCTCGGGCCGGAGCGCGGAGGTGCCGGGCTACTATGTGGGCGGCAAGACCGGCACGGCCGAGAAGATCGAGAACGGGCGCTACTCGTCCTCGCTGCGCTTCAACTCCTTCCTCGCCGCCTTCCCGATGGACGACCCGCAATATGTCGTCCTCGTCGTCCTCGACGAGCCGCAGCCGGAGCGTCCGGGCCTCGGCGCCACAGCCGGCTCCAACGCGGCGCCGACCGTCGCCTCGATCATCCGGCGGTCCGCGCCGTTCCTCGGGGTCGAGCCGCAGCCGGTCGGCACCCAGCCGGGCGCCTTACTTGTGACCTACTAGACGCTAGAAGTGGCGCGATTCAGGGGCCGACACCGCCACCCATGCGCCTTTCCGAGCTATCCGTCGCCGAGATTTCCACCCCGCAAGGGGCTGAGAACATTGATGTTTCCGGCCTGACGGCGGACAGCCGGACGGTCGGGAAGGGGTTCGTCTTCGCCGCCCTCCGCGGCGCCAGCGCCGACGGCACGGAATATGTGCCAAAGGCCATCGAGAAGGGCGCGGCGGCGATTCTTGCCGCCAGCGATGCAGATCTGCCACCGGGGATGACCGTGCCGATCCTCCGCACCCTGGACCCGCGCCGCGGCCTCGCGCTCCTCGCCGCGCGGTTCTATCCGCGCCAGCCGGAGAAGGTGGTCGCCGTCACTGGCACCAGCGGCAAGACCTCGGTCAGCGTGTTCGTGCGGCAGATCTTCGAGGCGGCCGGGTTCGACGCCGCCAGCCTCGGCACGATCGGCGTGGTCACGCGGCGCGGCGCCGCCTATGGCAGCCTGACCACGCCCGACCCGGTGGCGCTGCACCAGATCATCGACCGCCTGGTCGGCGAGGGGGTGACGCGCCTCGCGCTCGAGGCCTCGAGCCACGGCATCGAGCAGCGCCGGCTCGACGGGCTGCGGCTCACGGCCGCCGGCTTCACCAATCTCGGCCGCGACCATCTCGACTACCATTCCGACATGGAGTCGTACTTCCAGGCCAAGCTCCGCCTTTTCGACACGCTCCTGCCGGACGGCGCTGCCGCCGTGGTCGACGTCGATAGCGAGGCCGGCCAGCGGGTCGCCAAGGTCGCCGCGGATCGCGGGCTGCGGCTCATCCGGACCGGGACGTCCGGCGTCGAGCTGCGGCTCGTCGAGGTCGCGGCGGAAGGGCTCGCGCAGACCCTCACGATCGAGGCGTTCGGCAAGCGCCGCAAGGCGCGGCTGCCGCTCGCCGGGGCCTTCCAGGTGTCGAACGCGCTCGTCGCCGCCGGCCTGACGATCGGCGCGGGGCTCGACGTGGAGCGGGCGCTCGAGGGTCTCGGGACCCTCAAGGGCGCGCCCGGGCGGCTCGAGTTCGTCGCCGAGGCGGACGGCGCGTCGATCGTGATCGACTACGCCCACAAGCCCGAGGCGCTGGCGAGCGTGCTGGCCGCGCTGCGGCCGGTCGCCAAGGGCCGGCTGATCGTCGTGTTCGGCGCGGGCGGCAACCGCGACAAGGGCAAGCGGCCGCTCATGGGCAAGGCGGCGAGCGCGGGTGCCGACATCGTCATCGTCACCGACGACAATCCGCGCAACGAGGCGCCGGCCGCGATCCGCGCGGAGATCCTCGCCGGCGCTCCCGGGGCGATCGAGATCGGCGACCGCGCCGAGGCCATCCGCTCGGCGATCGCCATGCTGCGGCCAGGGGACGTGCTGTGCGTCGCCGGCAAGGGACACGAGACCGGGCAGACGATCGGCGAGCGGGTCATCCCGTTCTCCGACCATCAGGTGGTGTCCGAGGCCCTTGCCTCGCGGGAGCCGGCGTGACGATGTGCTGGGGCCGGGCGAGACGTGGAATCTTGCAGTCTTCCCAAGGGGAAGGGTATCACCGCGAGGGGGCGAGACGCCGGGTGATTCGTGAGGTCGCCGGCGTGAGGGGAGCTGTCTGATGCTCTATTTCCTGGGCGAGCTGTCGGATCAGATCTCCGCTCTCAACGTCTTCCGCTACATCACCTTCCGCACGGGCGCGGCGACCATCACCGCGCTCCTCTTCGTGTTCCTGTTCGGGCCGACGATCATCTCGGCCCTCCGTCAGCGCCAGGGCAAGGGCCAGCCGATCCGCAGCGACGGTCCGCAGAGCCACCTCCTGACCAAGAAGGGCACGCCGACCATGGGCGGGCTCATGATCCTCTCGGGCTTCCTGGTCTCCACGCTCCTCTGGGCGAACCTTTCCTCGATCTATGTCTGGGTGGTGCTCGGCGTGACGATCGCCTTCGGGCTGATCGGCCTCTACGACGACCTCATGAAGGTCCGCCGGCAGACCCACAAGGGCATCTCGGGACGGACGCGTCTCATCATCGAGTTCATCATCGCCGGGATCGCCGCGGCCATCCTCGCCTATGGCGGGACGGCGGAGCTCGGCACGGCGCTGACCTTCCCGTTCATCAAGCAGCTGGTGCTCGACCTCGGCTGGTTCTTCGTCGCCTTCGGGGCGTTCGTCATCGTCGGCTCGGCCAACTCGGTGAACCTCACCGACGGTCTCGACGGGCTCGCCATCGTGCCGGTGATGATCGCCTGCGCCAGCTTCGGGCTGATCGCCTATCTCGCCGGCAACGCGGTCTTCGCCGACTATCTCCAGATCCACTTCGTGCAGGGCACGGGCGAGCTCGCCGTGCTGGCCGGCGCCGTGCTCGGCGCGGGGCTCGGCTTCCTGTGGTTCAACGCGCCGCCGGCGGCGATCTTCATGGGCGACACCGGCTCGCTCGCGCTCGGCGGCCTTCTCGGCTCGATCGCGCTCGCCACCAAGCACGAGATCGTGCTGGCGATCATCGGCGGGCTCTTCGTCCTCGAGGCAGCGTCGGTGATCATCCAGGTCGCCTCGTTCAAGCTGACGGGCAAGCGCATCTTCCGCATGGCGCCGATCCATCATCACTTCGAGCATCTCGGCTGGACTGAGGCGCAGATCGTGATCCGCTTCTGGATCATCGCGGTGGTCCTCGCCCTCATCGGCCTCTCGAGCCTGAAGCTGAGGTGATATGACCACCGCCCGGGCTCACCGCACTTTTTCACCTCTCCCCGGCGGGGAGAGGTCGGCATCACCGGCTCGCCGCAGGCGAGGCGGGATCCGGGTGAGGGGGGTCAGGTCCATCCGGATAGCGCGGTACCCCCTCACCCTAACCCTCTCCCCTCCGGGGAGAGGGGACGAGTTCGTGCTTCAGGCGATGGGCGTGGGGACGGGGCCATGATCCCGGTCACCGGCTTCGCGGGGAGGGAGGTCGCGCTCTTCGGGCTGGGGACGAGCGGGATCTCGGCTGCCCAGGCGCTCCTGGCCGGCGGCGCCAGCATCCTCGCCTGGGACGACACGCCGAAGGCGGTCCTCGACGCGGCGCAGGCCGGCATCCCGACGCGCGACCTTCGCGAGGCCGACTGGTCGCGGATCGCCGCGCTGGTGCTCTCGCCGGGCGTCCCGCTCACCCATCCCGAGCCGCACTGGTCGGTGAAGCTCGCGCAGGCCAACGGCGTGGAGGTGATCGGCGACATCGAGCTCTTCTGCCGCGAGCGGGAGCGCCTGGCGCCGAACGCGCCGCTCATCGCGGTGACCGGCACCAACGGCAAGTCGACCACCACTGCGCTGATCGCCCATCTCCTCGCCAGGGCCGGCGTCGACGTGCAGACCGGCGGCAATATCGGGACGGCGATCCTCTCGCTCGCGCCGCCGAGCGAGGGCCGGGTGCATCTCCTCGAGGTGTCCTCCTACCAGATCGACCTCGCGCCGAGCCTCCGGCCGACGATCGGCATCCTTCTCAACGTCTCGCCCGACCATATCGAACGGCATGGCAGCTTCGAGCACTACGCCGAGGTGAAGGCCCGGCTCGCCGAGGCGGCCGAGACCGCGATCGTCGGCGTGGACGACAAGACCTCGAGCGGCATCGCCGACCGGCTCGAGGCGGCCGGGTACCGCGTGGTGCGCGTCTCGAGCGGCACCCGGCTCCGCGACGGCGTGTTCGGCGAGGACGGCGGGATCGTGGAGGGAGCCGGCGGGCGCTATCGGCCCGTCGCCACCCTCCTCGGCATCGGCTCGCTGCGCGGCGAGCACAACGCGCAGAACGCGGCGGCCGCGATCGCGGCCTGCTTCGCGCTCGGCCTGACGCGGCGGGCGATCGTCGCCGGCCTCCGGTCCTTCCCGGGCCTCCCGCACCGCATGGAAGAGGTCGGGCGGCGCGGCAAGGTGCTCTTCATCAACGACTCCAAGGCGACCAACGCCGACGCCGCGGCCAAGGCGCTGGAGTGCTTCGACCGCATCTACTGGATCGCCGGCGGGCGGGCGAAGACGGGCGGCATCGCGGCGCTCGGCCGCTTCTTCCCGCGCGTCGCCAAGGCCTATCTCATCGGCGAGGCGGCCGACACGTTCGCGGCGACGCTGGAAGGCCATGCGCCGACCCACCGCGCGGGCACGCTGGCCGCGGCGCTCGAGGCAGCGGCGGCGGATGCCGCGAAGGACGAGGCGGCCGAGCCGGTCGTGCTCCTCTCGCCGGCGGCGGCCTCGTTCGACCAGTTCAGGAATTTCGAGCATCGCGGCGATACTTTCCGCGAGCTCGTGCAGGCACGCGGCGGCGTGCGCAAGACGACGACGGAGGCAGCTTGATGGTCAGCCGGGCGGACCGGAGTGTCCTGTCGGAGTGGTGGTGGACGGTCGACAAGCCGCTGCTCGCGGGGCTGATCGTGCTCCTCGTCGGCGGCGTGGTGCTCTCGCTGGCGGGCAGTCCGCCGGTCGCCGAGCGCCTCGACCTCGACAGCTTCCACTTCGTGAAGCGTCACCTCCTCTTCTTCATCCCGACGGTGCTCATCCTCCTCGGCGCTTCGCTCCTCACGCCCCGCCAGGTGCGGCGGGTGTCGCTGATCATGCTGGTGGTGATGATCGTCCTCCTCATCGCCACGCTCTTCGTCGGCGAGGAGATCAAGGGCGCGCGGCGCTGGATCAATCTCGGCAGTTTCGGCCTGCAGCCGTCCGAGTTCATCAAGCCGGCCTTCATCGTGGTCTGCGCGTGGCTCTTCTTCGAGAACGCGCAGCGGCCCGACATCCCCGGCAATCTGTTCGCGATCCTGCTGCTGGCGATCCTCGTCGCGCTCCTCGTGGCGCAGCCGGATTTCGGCCAGACCATCCTGGTCACCCTCTCCTGGGGCGCGCTCTTCTTCATGGCCGGGCTGCCGTGGATCTGGGTGGCGGCGATCTCGGCCGTGGCCGTCGGCGGCATCTTCTTCGCCTACTCGGCGCTGCCCCATGTCGGCGAGCGCATCGACCGCTTCCTCGACCCGAGCTCGGGCGACAACTACCAGATCGAGACCGCGCTCGAATCCTTCCAGCGCGGCGGCTGGCTCGGACAGGGGCCGGGCGAGGGTCTGGTCAAGCGCGTCCTGCCGGACTCGCACACCGACTTCATCTTCGCGGTCGCGGCGGAGGAGTTCGGCATCGTCATCTGCCTCACGCTGGTGCTGGTGTTCGGCTTCGTCGTGCTGCGCGGCCTCAGCCACAGCCTCGGCAGCGAGGATCGCTTCAGCCGCCTCGCCGCCTCCGGCCTCATCGTCACCTTCGGCATCCAGTCGGTGATCAACATGGCCGTGAACCTCAACCTCATGCCGGCCAAGGGCATGACGCTGCCCTTCATCTCCTATGGCGGCTCCTCGATGATGGCGATCGCCTTCGGGATGGGGATGGCCCTCGCGCTGACCCGCAACCGGCCGCGGGCGGCGCTGAGCCGCGACCGGGCCGAGCGCTGGTCGCCCGTCGCGCGGCCGGGGTAGGCTTGCAGTGTCTCTGTCGAAAGCAGCCCGTATTCTCAACCTCCCCCTCGAGGGGAGGTCGAAACCGCGCAGCGGTTTCGGGAGGGGGGTGCTGCCCTTTCCGGCCCCGCGCGGGTTGAACCGTCGCGCCCCCCTCCCGAAGCTGCTCGGCCATCGGCCTCGCAGCTTCGACCTCCCCTCGAGGGGGAGGTTAGAAGAGGGGGACCTCGCAAAGAGCGAGGCGTCCTGATGCCGGGGCCGGTGCTCGTTTGTGCGGGCGGGACGGGGGGGCATCTCTTCCCGGCCGAGGCGCTTGCGGCGGAGCTCCGTGCACGGGGGCGGGCCGTGCATCTCGCCACCGACCATCGCGTCGAGACCTTGGGCCGCGAGTTCCCCGCCGAGGGCGTGCATGTCGTCCCGTCGGCGACCATCTCGGGGACCAATCCTGTCGCGCTGGCGCAATCGGCGTGGCGGCTGGCGAGCGGCTTCCGGGTCGCGCTGCGGCTGATCGGGCAGCTGAAGCCGGCGGTGGCGGTCGGCTTCGGCGGCTACCCGAGCATCCCGCCGATGCTCGCCGCGCGCAGCAAGGGCGTGCCGACGATCCTCCACGAGCAGAACGCGGTGCTCGGGCGGGCCAACCGCTTCCTCGCCTCGCGGGTCACCGCGATCGCGGCCAGCGTGGAGGCGCTCGCCATCGCCGACGGGCTGCGCGCCAAGGTCACCGTCACCGGCAACCCGGTGCGGCGGATGGTGCTGGAGGCGGCGGCCGTTCCGTATCCCGCGCCGACCGCGGATAGGCCGATCCATCTCCTGATCTTCGGCGGCAGCCAGGGCGCGCGCTTCCTGTCCGAGACCGTGCCGGCGGCCATCGGCAAGCTCGACCCGGCGATACGGGCGCGGCTCCGGATCGTGCAGCAATGCCGGCCGGAGGATCTCGAAAGCGTCCGCGCCGCCTATGCGGCCCTCGGGGTGAATGCCGAGCTGGCGCCGTTCTTCCGCGACCTGCCGGCGCGCATCGCGGCGAGCCACCTCGTCGTCTCGCGCTCGGGCGCCTCGACCGCGTCGGAGCTGGCGGTGATCGGCCGGCCGGCGATCCTCATCCCGCTGCCGCACGCGCTCGACCAGGACCAACTCGCCAACGCCAAGGTGCTTGCCGATGCCGGTGGGGCGTGGCTCATCCGGCAGGCGGAGCTCGACGCCGGACGCCTCGCCGCGGAGCTGACGCGCCTTCTTGCCGATCCGGACCGCTTGACCGCGGCCGCCGCTGGCGCGAAGTCGGTCGGACGGCCCGATGCCGTGACGCGGCTCGCCGACCTCACCGAGCGTGTCGCCGCCCGCCAACAACAGGAACGCGCCGCATGAAACTGCCGCTGAAGCCCATGAAGATGTCGCACGAGATCGGGCCGGTGCATTTCGTCGGCATCGGC
>JADYYB010000066.1 GCA_020853895.1 Bauldia sp. | reverse complement strand
CCTGGTACGACACGCCCAACATCCATTTCTGCACGATCAAGGATTTCGAGGCCTTGTGCGGGGAAGTGAACGCCAAGGTCGAACAGGCGGTGGCGATCAATTCCAAGGGCGAGCGGATGGGACCGCGCGCGCCGCGCCGGCTCCGGAACCTCTTCGGCCAGCAAGCCGTGTTCCTGCTCTCGCATTGACCGGCGGCCTGCCTCACTTCTTATCCTCAACAAAGCGCTTGGTCATCGCTTGATCGATTATGCCAGGTATTTCTCCGGGAGCGTTGATGAGATGAACGCGATTCATAAAGACAATTGGACCCAACTCAACAAAAAGTCTTCCGAATACCTCGTCCGCAAAGCTTGACGAGATAATGCTTATCTCTGAGAAGTCCAGCTCCAGCCCCTGAGTGCTTCCCCAGTTGAGGAGATTTCTTATCTTCGTGTAAGCGCCCTTTCCCGCTTGCCTTGACCGGAAAGAAGAGAATTCCTTCTTCATTCTCATGACAATTCTACCGCCGCCTTCATTGAGCAGCTTGTCGTAGTAGTCATACACTATCGAGTGTGCGCGGCCTTGGAATTTTAGTGCCTGGGAGATAATCTTCTCAGATTTTAGTGAGATAGACCAGCGAACGAAGGTGCCCGAATAGGGCGTTGCTTCGTCCCGAAATTTCACTGATCCTTCGTCCAAGTAGACATGCCCCAAGCTTGATTGAATTTCGAACCGGCCGTTGGCGACCAACGCTATGCGGTACACGCCGAACAAGCCGTTCCCCTGGTTTGTCTTCCTGTCTCGAGTGACGCCTTCTTGCATGGCTCGTTCGATCGCGTGTTGGTGGTCCTTGATGCCTAGTGAGGACGGAATGCCAATCCCTGCGTCGGCCACCATTAGTTCAACAGCTTGCGACTGACCATAGTAAGTGGACTGAACGAAACCTCCTACGCGGCTTTGAGCGTGATTCAAAACGTTGTCGGTTATCTCATTCAGCGACCACTCCAGTGCCTGCATTTGATCCTGGGTGAGTTGTGTATGTCTAGAGAGCCTCTCAACGAGGACGTCAACTACGGCGTACTGCTCGTCAGCCGTGGAAAATTGTCGGACCGCAACGTGGTTTCCGGAGTCATCCGGAACGTGTGGGAACCTGAGGGGATCGATCCAATGGTCCCAGCCAGAATTGCGAAAGAGGCGCGCCATCCGCGGATCGCCGGGAAGACGGAGGATGAAGTCTACGTTGTCAGAGACGCGATATTTTCGGAGAATTGGTATAAGTGGGAGAACGCCGCTTTCAAACAGTGCGTCCGCCCGCCGAAAGTCTAGAATGACGTCCTTGTACTCAAGCTTCCTAATGATGTGATGGACTGCACCGAGAATCCGGCGGAGATCGGAGCCATCAAAGCGACCGACTACCTGGATCTGGTTCCCGTCTCGGCGAACGCTAGACTGCATCCCGCATGCCTAGGCCCAGTTGCCTGACGAGGCAAGTATTTGGGGAGCTTAGATAGTCCCTCTTGTCGGGGCGGGGGCGGCGCCGCCATTGGCGGGGACGAGGACCGGGATGGGGCGGGTGAGGCTGCGGCGCTTCTTGGCGGGGACAGCCTGGTAGAGCTGCTTCTCGGCCTCCACGATCAGGATCCCCGAAAAGGCCGGCCAGATCGTCCGGCCGACGCGCTCCCAGGCGGCGCCGTTCCGAAGCGGGAGGCCGCGGGCGAGCGGGGGCATCGCCAGCGCGGTGCGCGAGTTGAGGAGCGAGAAGAGGTTGTCGCGGAGGAGCTTTGCGATCTGGCCGTGGCTGAAGGGGCGGCCGTGGCCGAAGGGCGTGCTTTCGAAACGCGACCACAGCCCGCGCCGGTTGGGGACCACCGCCATCAGCCGGCCGCCGGGGGTGAGCACGCGCCAGATCTCGCGCAGCAGCTCCTCGACGTCCTCGGCGGCTTCGAGGCTGTGGATGGCGAGCACCAGCTCAATCGAGGCGTCGGGAAGGGGGAGGGCGTCGTCCAGCACGAGAGCGGCGGCGTTGGCCCCGTTCGCGGGCCATTTCATGACGCCCTGCGCGGCGGGCATGAGGGCGATCGTGCGCTCCGAGCCGACGCTGAACTGGTCGAGATAGGGGGAGGCGAAGCCGAGGCCGAGGACGCTCCGGCCCGCGACCGAGGGCCAGCAGGAAACGAGCTGCTGGCCGATCAGGCCGCGCACGGTCTGCCCGAGGCGGTCGGCGTAGAAGGTCCGCAGTTCCGCGACGTCGAGATACATCCTGCCTCCGGTCCGACCGATGGCACGGCTTTCCGGCGGGTGCTAGGGGAAAGCGACCGGCCGCCGAGGCCACGCTTGGAACCATCTGACGATATGAGCCTCGAGATCGAACAGTTCATCTGCGGCGGCGACGACAATTTCGCGGTCATCGTCCACGATCCGCCAAGCAACAAGACATTGTCCGTCGACGCGCCGGACGGGCGGCTGATCGCGGAGGCGCTGCGCCGCCGCGGCTGGGGCCTCGACCTCATCCTGGTCACGCATCACCACGGCGACCACACGGCGGGCATCGAGGGGCTGCAGTCGGCGTATGGTTGCGAGGCGATCGCGCCGGAAGCGGAGCTGTCGCGGATTCCGGGGCGGCTCACGGCGGTGCGCGAGGGGGACGTGACGGCGTGGGGCGACCAGTCGATTCAGGTGATCGAGACGCCGGGACACAGCATCGGGCATGTCAGCTTCCACCTGCCCGAGGCGGGGATCGCGTTCGTCGGCGACACGCTGTTCTCGCTCGGCTGCGGGCGCGTGCCGGAGGGCAATCACGCGGTCATGTGGCGCTCGCTCGAGAAGCTCGCCGCGCTCCCGCCGGCGACGCAATTCTATTGCGGGCACGAGTACACGGTCTCCAATTCGCGCTTTGCCCTCAGCATCGAGCCGGGCAACGAAGCGCTGCAGGCGCGGGCCCGTGCGGCCACGGAGCTCCGGGCGGCGGGGAAGCCGTCGCTCCCCGCGACGATCGGCGAGGAGCTCGCGGCGAACCCTTTCCTCCGCGCAACCCACAGTAGCGTGAAGGCGGCGGTGGGGATGCCGAACGCCACGGATTCGGCGGTTTTCACTGCGCTCCGGCAGCGCAAGGACCGCTTCTGAGGCGCCTCTCTCACCGCAATACACAGTTCGTTGCGCGGCGGGATTCCGGGCAGACAGCACGGCGGCAATTCGCTAGAAAGGGAGCACCTAGACGTTGGGGTGTCCCGGCGCGTCCACGATAAGCCGGTGTGGTCTATGGCGCATATCGTTCGCAGCGTTCTCCTGGTCGACTACGACAGCCTCCACGCGAGCCTTCGGGAGAGCTCGCAGGTCGCGGCCGAATGGCTCGCCGGGCTGAGCGGGGTGTGGCTCGACGCGATCGAGGACGGCGAGCTCGTCGTGCAGCGGAAGGGCGAGCCGCACAAGCGGCGGCTCCTCGTCAAGCGCTGCTACGCCGATCCGAAGCTCCTCGGCAGCCAGCGCGAGGGGCTGATCGCCCAAGGCTTCCAGATCATCGACTGCCTGCCGCTGTCGGGCCGCGAGCGGAACGCGGCCGAGATCAGCATGGTGCTCGACGCGGTCGACCTCGTCACGCATTCGGCGCCCTATGACGAGTTCATCCTGCTCAGCGCCGACACCGATCTGACGCCGGTCCTCCTGAAGCTCCGTCAGCAGAACCGGACGACCGCCGTCTATGCCGGGCCGCAGACCTCGACCAGCTACAAGGCCTTCGCCGACGCCTTCCTCGACGAGGGCAAGCTGATCGCCGCGATCGAGGCCGAGCACGACCGCGCGGGGCTGCCGCAGACGCGCACCCCGCCGCCTCCGCCGGCTCCGGTCAAGGCGGCGCCGGCGGCGGGCTCGGCGGCGCGCGAGGAGCTGTCCGATCTCGCGCGGCGCATCCACGATGCGACCAAAGTTCCGCTCTACGCGCCGGCGACTTACGCCGAGCTCTTCAAGTTCCTCACCGAGGACGTGGCGGCCAACGGCTACCACTTCCAGCAGACCGCCGAGAACGTCGCCAACCGGCTCACCGAGGCGGGGCGCAATGTCACCAAGCGGCAGGTCGGGTTCGTGGTGAAGGGCCTCGCGCTGAAGGGGCATTCGTTCACCGCCGAGGACAAGCCGGAGGCGCTCGCCGCGGGCTTCCGCGAGCAGGTGCTCTATCTCGCCGGCAACGCCGACCTCAAGCTCAGCGAGCGCGACAAGGAACTCGTCTCGTCGTGGATCGTCGGCGCGCCCGGCGACCACCTCGACATCGAGATTCCAGCCTCGGACGCGCTGGCCCGGAAGGGCGAGACCGCCGAGGTGTCGCAATTCCCCGCCAAACGGACGAAGGCGCTGGCGGCGCCGGCCGCGACCACGGCGGCCGAACCGGCCTCCGCCACTCCGGAGGCTCAGCCGGCGTCGGGCGTGGACGTGGAGGACTCGATCCTCGCGGCGATCGCCGAGGCGGTGGACGTCTCGGTCGACAAGCCGATCGCGCCCGCGCCGCCGACCGCCGCGGCCTCGGGCAAGCCGCCACTCCGCCCCGCCGCTCCCGCGCCGAAGCCAGTGGCTCCTCCCGCGGCCGAGGACGACATCGGCAACGAGATCCAGAAGATCCTCGCCAACTACACTCAGTCCCGCCAGGAAAGCGGCGGTCGGCGGTAGAGCAGTCACGACCTTAACCTCCCCGCAAGGGGGAGGTTAAGCGTGGTGAAGGGAGGCGGGCGGCTAGGCGCCCAGCGTCTCGGTGAGGAAGGTGCGGACGGCGTCGGGGGAGACGTCGCGGGCGACGAAGGCCTTGCCGATGCCGCGGGTCAGGATGAAGGTCAGGCTGCCGCGCGAGACCTTCTTGTCCTGGGCGATGTGGGTCAGCAGCGTCTCGACGCCGAGGCGCGGGCCCGGGATCTGATCGATGCGCGTGGGGAGGCCGACGGCGGCGAGGTGCGCCTCGACGCGGGCGGCGTCGGTCGGCGGGCAGAGACCCTCGCGTGCCGAGAAGGCGTGCGCGAGGACCATGCCGATGGAGACGCCCTCGCCGTGGATGAGGCGGTCCGAGTAGCCGGTCGCCGCCTCCAGCGCGTGGCCGAAAGTGTGGCCGAGATTGAGAAGCGCGCGGTCGCCGGTCTCGAACTCGTCCGCGGCGACGATTGCGGCCTTGGCTCTGCACGAGGTGGCGATGGCGTGCTCGCGCTCCGCTTCGCCACTGGCCATCACCGCCGGCCAGTTCTTCTCCAGCCAGGTGAAAAAAGAGGCGTCGTTGATGAGGCCGTACTTGGCGACCTCGGCGTAGCCGGCGAGGAACTCGCGCCTGGGCAGCGTGTCGAGCAAGTCGGTGTCGGCGATGACGAGGCTCGGCTGGTGGAAGGCGCCGACGAGGTTCTTGCCGTGTGGGGAGTTGATGCCGGTCTTGCCGCCGACCGAGGAGTCGACCTGGGCGAGAAGCGTGGTCGGCACCTGGATGAAGCGCATCCCGCGCCGCGCGACCGAGGCCGCGAAGCCGGCGAGGTCGCCGACCACGCCGCCGCCGAAGGCGAGCACGAGATCGCCGCGCTCGAATCGTCCGGCGAGGATGAAGTCGACCACCTTCTGCAGCGTGCCGTAGCTCTTCGAGCCCTCGCCGGGCGTCACCTCGATGGCGTCGTGCTTCACGCCGGCGACGTCGAGGCTCGCGACCAGCGCCGCCATGTGATGGGCGCGCACGTTGCTGTCGGTGACGATCGAGGCGCGGGCGCGCGGAAAGCGGTCGGCGATGATCCGCCCGACGCTGGCGAGGAGCGCGGGGCCGATCATGATCTCGTAGGAGCGGTCGCCGAGCTCGACCGGGACGATGGTCGGGGCGGGTGCGGTGCGAAGGGCGGCGGTGGCCAAGGTCAGTGCTCCGGGGCCGGCGCCGAGAGGTGCTCGGCGAGGGCCTTCAGGATATCGGTGACGACCGCGTCATGGGCAATGTCGCGGCTGTGCACGTGGATCGGAGCCTCGGCATAGACCGGATAGCGCTCGTCGATAAGGCGGCGCAGCGTCGCCTCGGGATCGCCGGCATTGATGAGCGGGCGGGTGTTGCGGCGCTTCACGCGCGCGAGCAGCACGTCGAGGTCGGCCTTCAGCCACACGGCGACGCCCGAGGCGGCGATGTCGGCGCGGGTCTCGGCGTTCATGTAGGCGCCGCCGCCGGTGGCGAGGACCTTCGGCTCGCCGTTGAGGAGACGATGGATGACGCGCCGCTCGCCGTCGCGGAAATAGGGCTCGCCGTGGCGCTCGAAGATCTCGGCGATGGTGGCGTTGGCGGCGGCCTCGATCTCGGCGTCGGCGTCGACGAAGGGGAGGCCGAGGCGCGCGGCGAGGCGCTTGCCGAGGGAGGTCTTGCCGGCGCCCATCATGCCGACCATGACGATCGTGCGCGGCCCGAGAAGGGCGCGGACGGTCGTCTCGATCTCGCCCCCGGGTTCGCCGGCCGGCGGTTCGTCTGCCAAAGACACGAAGGGTCCCTCGCCAAAATCGGCCTTGCTATCGGCCCGAGGCGGGGGGTGCGTCAAGGCGCGGCCTCCTTGCCTTGTCCTCGGGGAGGCCGCACAAAAGGCGGCAGCGGGGAGATAGGGCCTTGAACCTCTACGGGCGGCGGCGGTGAGCGTTCCGGGCAAGAGCTTCCGGCATGTCGAGGCCTTCCTCGAGATGATGAGCGCGGAGCGCGGCGGGGCGGCCAACACGCTCGCCGCCTATCGCCGCGACCTCGAGGACTATGCTGGCTTCCTCGCCGGCCGCGGCGCCGACCTCGAAAGCGCGGGCGCGGAGCTCGTGCGGGGCTATCTCGCCGACCTCGAGGGCCGCGGGTTTGCGGCGAGCTCGGCGGCGCGGCGACTGTCGGCGATCCGCCAGCTGCACCGGTTTCTCTTCGCGGAAGGGGTGCGCGGCGACGATCCGACCGGCGTCGTCTACGGGCCGAAGAAGGCCCAGGCGCTGCCCAAGGTGCTCTCGGAGAGGGAGGTCGACGCGCTGCTCGCCGCCGCCGAGGCGCGTGCCGCGAAACCGGGGAGCGAGGCGGCGCGGCTCCGGGCGCTCCGGCTCCGGGCGCTCCTCGAGGTGCTCTACGCGAGCGGGCTCCGCGTCTCCGAGCTGGTCGCGCTGCCGGCCAGCGCGGCGGTGAGCGGCCAGAGGATGATCGCCGTCCGCGGCAAGGGCAGCAAGGAGCGGCTGGTGCCGCTGACCGGCGCCGCGGTCGAGGCGATGGCCGCCTATGCCGCGGCGCGGCAGGAGGCACAGCCAGGGGAGAGCGCGTGGCTCTTCCCCTCGATCGGGGAGAGCGGGCACATCACCCGCCAGGCCTTCGCGCGCGACCTCAAGGAGCTCGGGCTCGAGGCGGGGATCGCGGCGAGCCGGCTCTCGCCGCACGTGCTCCGGCACGCTTTCGCGAGTCATCTCCTGCAGCACGGGGCGGATCTTCGCGTCGTGCAGCAGCTTCTCGGCCATGCCGACATCTCGACCACGCAAATCTACACGCATGTGCTCGAAGAGCGCTTGCAGAGACTCCTCGAAGACCATCATCCCTTGGCAAAACGATAACATGGGCAAGGGAGGTCCGATGCGTCGTTGGCTTGGCGTGGCCGCGCTCGTGGCGCTGGCCGGGTGCGGGGAGAGGGCGACCGTCACCGGCGTGGTGCGCGACAATTTCGGCGCGCCGGTCGAGGGGGCGCAGATCACCGTGGATGGGCGCGACATGGCGGCGACGGCCGCCGACGGCACGTTCCGCTTCGACTACGCGCCGGGACGGGTGCCATTCCTGATCGAGGGCGAGGGCTACGCACCGGCCGAGTATTCGCTGGCGATCGCCAGGGAGGAGGAGCCGCCGCTCGAGATCGTGGTGCAGCGCATGCCGCCCGAGCCGGGGCTGTGGGCGGTCGGCGCGGAGGGCTATCTGGCGCTCCGCAACTGCTCGCAGGTCGCGCAGCCGGTCAACGCCGCCGACATGCGCTACCTCGTCGACAAGGGCATCCCGGCG
Organism: Bauldia sp.; assembly: GCA_020853895.1. Taxonomy (GTDB): domain Bacteria; phylum Pseudomonadota; class Alphaproteobacteria; order Rhizobiales; family Kaistiaceae; genus JADYYB01. The sequence continues at coordinate 29,481 of JADYYB010000066.1, read as the reverse complement.
GAGCTCACGCCGAACGAAGCGGGGGCGGTGACCTTCGTCGACACCGGCGAGCCGGTCGGCGGGCTGGGGACGCGCATGGCGCGGGTGGGGACCAACCGGCTCTTCTACCGGACCGAGCGGACCATCTCGACCATCGACACGGTGTTCACCGAGACGGTGTTCACGACGCCGATCGAGCCCCAGTTCCGGAGCGCGGGAAGCTGGTTCAACGCCCGCCTCCCGGAGGGGACCTTCGTCCAGTACGACCGCGTCGGCCTGCCGCCCTACAATAACGTGGTGCCGAACGTGGAGGGGCGCTGCTATCTCTTCCGCGTCGGGCCGGCGGTCGAGCCGTGGCTGAGCGAGGAGATCAGCGACGAGCAACTGGCCGCGTTCGGCGAGCAGCTGAAGGCGTGCTGGCCGGGGCCGTTCGAGGACGGCCAGGATCAGGTCGTGACCGTGCGTCTCGCCCTCAACGCCGACGGGACGCTGCGCGAGCCGGCGGCGATCGCGCGGAGCCCGCTCGACACCGTGCGCGGCGGCGTCGCCTTCGTGGGCGTGCAGCAGGCGGCCGTGGCGGCGGCGCAGCAATGCCAGCCCTACCGGATGTTCCCGAACGAGCATTACGAGGCGTGGCGCGATCTGATGGTGACGCTCCGAACGGCAGATCTCTTCGGGCCCTAGCAGGGAACCCGGCGCGGCTTGACTTCGGGGGAAGGCGCAAGCCAAGGTCCGCCCCGATTTGCACGCGGCCCCAGCCGCCATAGAGGTCAATGCGCAGCTATCTCGAATTCGAAAAGCCGTGGGCCGACCTGCAGGGCAAGGTCCAGGAGCTGAAGGCGATCAGCGAAACCGGCGACGCCGCCGCGATCGGCGACGAGATCGGACGGCTCGAGGCCAAGGCCGCGCACCTTCTCTCCGAGATCTATTCCAAGCTGACGCCGTGGCAGCGCACGCAGGTCGCGCGCCACCAGGACCGGCCGCATTTCCTCGACTACACCAAGGCGCTGATCGACGAGTTCACACCGCTCGCCGGCGACCGGAAATTCGCCGAGGACGCCGCGATCATGGCCGGCCTCGGGCGGTTCCGCGGGCGGCCCGTCGCGGTGGTCGGCCACGAGAAGGGCAGCGACACGGAGAGCCGCATCCGGCACAATTTCGGGAGCGCCCGGCCCGAAGGCTACCGCAAGGCGACGCGGCTCATGGAAATGGCCGACCGGTTCGACCTCCCGGTGATCGCGCTGGTGGACACCGCGGGCGCCTATCCCGGCATCGACGCCGAGGAGCGCGGCCAGGCCGAGGCGATCGCGCGCTCGACCGAGACCAGCCTCGGGCTCGGCGTGCCGAACGTGGCGGTGATCATTGGAGAGGGCGGCTCGGGCGGGGCGATCGCGATCGCGGCCGCCAACCGGGTCTACATGCTGCAGCACGCGATCTACAGCGTCAGCTCGCCGGAGGCGGCGTCCTCGATCCTCTGGCACGACGCCTCGCATGCGCAGGAAGCGGCCACCAACATGAAGATCACCTCGGACGACCTCCTGCGGCTGAAGGTGGTCGACGCGATCATCGAGGAGCCGGTGGGGGGCGCGCATCGCGAGCCGGAGGCGGTGATAAGGGCGACAGGCGACACGATCGACGCGGCGCTCCGCGAGCTGGACGGGGCCTCGCGCGAGGATATCCGCCGGATGCGGCGCGAAAAGTTCCTTGCGATCGGGCGAACGCTCTGACAGTTTCGATGGTCTCGGATGCGGCCGGGCTAACACTTCGTCAAGGTTACGGGTTCGATACTCCGCCCATATCAGCCGGCGGAGAGCAGGACAGGGAATGAACCGCAGAGAGAAGATCGGCCTCTTCCGCCGCGCCGCTATGGTCGCGCTCCTGTCAGCCGCCGCCGTCGGCTGCCAGCTTTCCGACGTTCCGAAGCATCTCCTGCCGATCCCCGGCATGCTGGTCGCCAAGATGCGGATGATCGGCGTGGAGATTGGCTCGCCGATCTATGTCCGCATCTTCAAGGAGGAATCCGAGGTCGAGATCTGGAAGCAGACGCCGAACGGTTCCTACGCGCTGCTGACCACCTACGACATCTGCCGCTGGTCGGGCGTGCTCGGGCCGAAGATTCGCGAGGGCGACCGCCAGGCGCCCGAGGGGTTCTACACGGTGACCCCGGCGCAGATGAACCCGAACTCGATCGCCTATCTGGCCTTCAACATCGGCTACCCGAACGCCTTCGACCGCTCGCTCGGGCGCACCGGCTCGAACCTCATGGTGCACGGCGCGTGCTCCTCGTCCGGCTGCTACGCGCTGACCGACGAGGACGCGGGCGAGGTGTTCGCGATCGCGCGCGAGGCCTTCGAGGGCGGGCAGCGCGCCTTCCAGGTGCACGCCTTCCCGTTCCGCATGACCGCCGCGAACATGGCGCGACACGCCGACAGCGAGCACGCCGAGTTCTGGTGGATGCTGAAGGAGGGCTACGACTCCTTCGAGGCGACGCGGACGGTGCCGGGCGTGAACGTGTGCGACCGCCGCTACGTCTTCAATGCCGACGCGGGCGGGGCGCGCTTCGACGCCAACGCGGTGTGCCCGCCCTATTCGGTGCCCGAGCCGACGCGGACGCTGGTCGCGCAGCGCTCGGCGGCCGAGCGACTGACCTATCAGAACCTGATCGCGCGGATGGGCGGACGCGCCGAGCCGCCGCCTCCGCCGGCCATCGCCTCGGCGCTGCCGCCGGCCACCACGCCAGCGCCCGGCGCGAGCGGGCCGTTCGTGGTGGGCGCGGCCCCGACGCCGGCTCCGTCGGCGGGCGCGGCGCCGATGCCGCTGTCGCGGCCCGAGGTGGTCGCGGCGACCGCGCCGGTACCGCCGGCTCCGGCGCCGATCGCGGCCTCGACGGCCGTGCCGACAGTGTCGGTGGAGGCGCCGGTAACGCCTGCGGCCTCAAGCTACTACGAGAGCCTCTTCACGTCGGGAATCTGGAGCGCCACCACCTCGACCGTCCCGCCGCCTTAGGGGTCAGCGTCACCTTAACCTCCCCCTTGCGGGGAGGTCGAAAACGGCGTTTCAGCCGTTTTCGGGAGGGGGTCGCAACCGCGCCGCCAGGATGGCGTCGCAGACGCCGCCGAGGTTGGTGCGGATATCGTGGTTCGAGAAGCGCAGAATCCGAAAGCGCTCGGACCCCAGCCAACGGGTTCGCCGTGCGTCCTTCTCGGCATTCTCGTCAAACCAGTGCTGGCTGCCGTCGACCTCGAGGATCAAACGCTCCGTTAGGCAGAGGAAGTCGACGATAGGGAGCCTGTCGGCGGAAGCGGAGACCCGATAGCCCGCCGTTGCGGATCGTGAGCCAGAGACGGAGTTCGGGCTCGGTCATGGGCGAGCGGAACTCCTTCGCCAGGCGGCGCTTGTCCGGCCGGATCGTGCGGTGCCCCACGGCCTACCCCCCTCCCGAAACCGCCTGAAACGGCGGTTTCGACCTCCCCGCAAGGGGGAGGTTAAGCGTGGGGGATCGGAAAGGGAACGGCGGCTAAGCGGAGGCTTCGAGGTCGGCGTTCAGGCGGCCGTGGCACTGCTTGTATTTCTTGCCGGAGCCGCAGGGGCAGGGGGCGTTGCGCGAGACCTTGCCCCAGGTCGAGGGGTCGTCGGCGACGAGCGTCGCCGCGGCGGCCCGCGTGGCGCCGAGCTGGCGCGGGGCACGGGCGGGAGCGGCGGCCGGGTCGGCCATCTCGTTCTGGCCGGTGACCGGGTCGAGATGGGTGGCCTGGAGGCGCTGCGGAAGGTTGCCCTCGGGCGGCAGCGCCGGCGGGGCCTGCTGCTGCACCAGCTCGATCATCATCAGCTGCTTGGTGACGGTCTCGCGAAGGTTCGACAGAAGCGCCTGGAAGAGCTCGAAGGCCTCGGTCTTGTACTCGTTCAGCGGGTCGCGCTGGGCGTAGCCGCGGAAGCCGACGACCTGGCGGAGATGATCGAGCATGACGAGGTGCTCGCGCCAGTGCGTGTCGAGCGCCTGGAGGAGCACCACCTTCTCGACCTGGCGCATCAGCGTCGGCGAATACTTGGCGATCTTGGCGGCGTAGGTCTCGTCGGCGGCGCGGGTGATGCGCTCGCGCACCTCCTCGTCGGCGATGCCCTCTTCCTTGGCCCAGTCGACCACCGGCAGGTCGAGGCGGAGCTTGTCGGCGACCTCGGCCTTGAGGCCATCGGTGTCCCACTGCTCGGGATAGGCGCGCTCGGGGATGTGCTTGGCGACGAGCGCGTTGATGACGTCGTGGCGCATGTCGGCGACGGTCTCGCTCACGTCCTCGCCGGACATGAGGTCGATGCGCTGCTCGAAGATGACCTTGCGCTGGTCGTTCATCACGTCGTCGAACTTCAAGAGGTTCTTGCGGATGTCGAAGTTGCGCGCCTCGACCTTCTGCTGCGCCTTCTCCATCGCCCGGTTGATCCAGGGATGGGTGATCGCCTCGCCCTCCTTGAGGCCGAGCTTCTGGAGGAGCGGGCCCATGCGCTCATGGCCGAAGATGCGCATGAGGTCGTCCTGGAGGGAGAGGAAGAAGCGCGAATTGCCGGGGTCGCCCTGGCGGCCGGAGCGGCCGCGGAGCTGGTTGTCGATGCGGCGGCTCTCGTGCCGCTCGGTGCCGATGACGTGGAGGCCGCCTGCGGCGAGCGCCTGCTTCTTGAGCTCGGCCACCTCGGCGCGGATCTCGGCTTCCTTGACCGCGCGCTCCTCGCCTTCCGGCATGTCGCCGAGCTCCTGGCGGATGCGCATGTCGGGGTTGCCGCCGAGCTGGATGTCGGTGCCGCGGCCGGCCATGTTGGTGGCGATGGTCACCGCGCCGGGCACGCCGGCCTGGGCGATGATGAAGGCCTCTTCCTCGTGGTTGCGGGCGTTCAGCACCTTGTGCTTCACGCGCTCCTTCTTGAGGCGCTCCGAGAAGAGCTCCGACTTCTCGATCGAGGTGGTGCCGACGAGGATCGGCTGGCCCTTGCCGCTCGCCTCTTTGATGAGGGCGATGATGGCGTTGTATTTCTCCTCGACCGTCCGGTAGACCTCGTCGTCCTCGTCCTTGCGGACCATCGGCCGGTTGGTCGGGATCTCGACCACTTCGAGGCCGTAGATGTTGCCGAACTCCTCGGCCTCGGTGGCGGCCGTTCCGGTCATGCCGGCGAGCTTCTGGTAGAGGCGGAAATAGTTCTGGAAGGTGATCGAGGCGAGCGTCTGGTTCTCGGGCTGGATCTTGACGTGCTCCTTGGCCTCGAGCGCCTGGTGGAGGCCTTCGGAGTAGCGGCGGCCAGGCATCATGCGGCCGGTGAACTCGTCGATGATGACGACCTCGCCGTTCTTGACGATGTAGTCCTTGTCGCGCTGGAAGAGCTTGTGGGCCCGAAGGCCCTGGGTGACGTGGTGAACGATGGTCACGTTCTCGACGTCGTAGAGGGAGTCGCCACGGAGAAGGCCGGCGTCGCGGAGGAGGCCCTCGAGCTTCTCGGTGCCTATCTCGGTGAGGTTGCTCGAGCGCTGCTTCTCGTCGACGTCGTAGTCTTCGGGCGTCAGCTGCGGGATGAAGGCGTCGATGGTGTTGTAGAGCTCGGAGCGGTCGTCGAGGGGACCCGAGATGATGAGCGGGGTGCGCGCCTCGTCGACCAGGATCGAGTCCACCTCGTCGACGATCGCGAAGTTATGGCCGCGCTGGACCATCGAGCGCAGCTCGAGCTTCATGTTGTCGCGAAGGTAGTCGAAGCCGAACTCGTTGTTGGTGCCGTAGGTGATGTCGGCGGCATAGGCCTCTCTACGCTGGTTGTCGTCGAGGCCATGGACGATCACGCCCACGGTGAGGCCGAGGAAGCGGTAGACCTGCCCCATCCACTCGGCGTCGCGCCGGGCGAGGTAGTCGTTGACGGTGACGACGTGGACGCCCTTGCCGGAAAGGGCGTTGAGATAGACCGCGAGCGTGGCGACGAGGGTCTTGCCCTCGCCGGTCTTCATCTCGGCGATGCCGCCCTGGTGGAGGATCGCGCCGCCGATCAGTTGGACGTCGAAATGGCGCTGGCCGAGGGTGCGCTTGGCGGCCTCGCGGACGGTGGCGAAGGCGGGGACCATGAGATCGTCGAGCGGTTTCCCGTCGGCCACTTCCTGCTTGAACCTCGCGGTGCGGGCGCGCAGCTCCTCGTCGGTGAGGCGGGAGACCTCCTTCTCGAGCGCGTTGACCGCGGCCACCATGGGCTGCAGCGACTTCACGCGCCGGTCGTTGGATGAGCCGAAGAGTTTCTTCGCGAGGTTACCGAGTGCAAGCATTCAATGAGTCCTTCGGGGCGTCCCAACAATATGGGGCAGGCCCAGGCCTTGCGCACTAAGAAATGGCGGGAAGCCCGGCTCCGCTGGGGTCGCTGGAGCGCTGCCATTCCAGGAGAGTCAAAGCGTTCTGGACGCCGGGACGTGAGACAGATAAGAGGGGGTCATTTCGATGTCAACGGCGCTCCGGGATCGGCTGCGGCCAGGCAATAATCAGCGGGGCGACCACCCGCTTCCCCCCGGTCTAACACGTACAAGGGAGTAGCATGACCCCGAGGAATCCTGCCCGTTTCCGGCTGGCTGGCCGCGCTTTGGCGCTGGTTGCCGGCACCGTCCTTTCGGCCTCGATGGCCTTCGCCCAGGCGCCGGCGGATCCGGCCGCCCCGGCCCCCGCCACCCCTGCCGCTCCGCTGCAGTCCAGCCCGCCGGACCCCAACACGGTTCTCGCGATCGTGAACGGGGAGGAGATCACCGAGGGCGACGTCACGATCGCCGGCTACGAGCTCGGCGCGATGCTGGAAAGCGTGCCGCTGGCGCAGCGCAAGGGCGCGGCGCTCAATGCCCTCATCACGCTCAAGCTCCTCGCCGACCACGCGGCCACCGTCGGCCTCGAGGAGACGGCGGACTACGACCGCCGCATGGCGTTCTACCGCAAGCAGGCGCTGCGCGACGAGTTCGTCACCCAGCGGATCATCGGGGCGGTCGACGACGCCATGATCCGCTCCTGCTACGACAACCTCATCGCCGGCGTCACCACGCAGGAAGAGGTGCGCGCCAGCCACATCCTGGTCGCCACCGAGCAGGAGGCGATCGACATCATCGCCCAGCTGCGCGCGGGCGGGGATTTCGCGGCGCTCGCGGCGCAGTATTCGACCGACACGGCGACCAAGGGCAATGGCGGGGATCTCGGCTTCTTCAGCGAAGGCCAGATGGTCGAGCCGTTCGGCGCCACCGCCTTCGCCCTCGAGCCGGGCGCGATCACCGAGCAGCCGGTGCAGACCGAATATGGCTGGCACGTGATCCGCGCCGAGGACCGCCGCACCACCCCGCCGCCGCCCTTCGACCAGGTCGAGGACCAGGTCCGGCAGATCGTCTATGGCGACCTCTACGGGGCGTGGATCGACGCGCTGACCGCCACCGCCTCGATCGTCGACCCGAACGCGCCGACGCCGGCGCCGGAGGCGCCCGCCGCCGCGGGGCCGGTCGAGATCAACCCGCTCGAGGCGGTCGAGTGCCTGCGCGTGGCCGACGCCACGCCGGTGGCGCCCGCGCCGGCCCCGGCGCCCGCTGCGCCGGCCCCCGAGCCTGCTCCGGCTCCCGCCGAGCCGGCGGCTCCGGCACCGGCGCCCTAGCCGCGGAGGCGCGCCACGACATGGGCGCCGTGACGGGCGTCTCGCCGCTCGCGCCGCTCTCGTTCCCGGACCTCCCCGAGGTTCCGGGAGCGAGGATCGCCACCGCCTCGGCCGGGATACGCTATCCCGGCCGGACCGACGTGATGCTGATGCTGTTCGACCCGGGCACGACGGTGGGCGGGGTGTTCACCCGTTCCAAATGCCCGTCGGCGACCGTCGACTGGTGCCGCGCCGCGCTCGCCGCCGGCACCGCCCGGGCGCTCCTCGTCAACTCGGGAAACGCCAACGCCTTCACCGGGATGCGCGGCAAGGCTACGGTGACGGCTTCGGCCGGCATGGTGGCCGAAGCCGTCGGTTGCCGGCCGGAGGACGTGTTCCTGGCCTCGACCGGGGTGATCGGCGAGCCGCTCGACGCCAGCAAGTTCGCGCCGGTGATCGGGCCGGCCGCCGCGAGCGCGACCGGTACCGCCTGGCACGAGGCCGCGCGCGCCATCATGACCACCGACACCTATCCCAAGGTCGCCACCCGCGAGGTCGCCTTTGGCGGGCAGAAGGTCGTCATCAACGGCATCGCCAAGGGCGCCGGCATGATCGCGCCGGACATGGCGACGATGCTCTCCTTCGTGGTGACCGACGCGCCGATCGCGGCCCCGCTCCTCACCGACATGCTGCGCCGCGAGGCGGTCGACAGCTTCAACGCCATCACCGTGGACGGCGACACCTCGACCTCGGACACGCTGCTCCTCTTCGCCACCGGCAAGGCGGGCGGCGAACTGCTCGCCGATCCGGCCGACCGGCGGGTCAGGGCCTTCCGCCGCGAGCTCGCCGATCTCCTCCGCGATCTCGCCCACCAGGTGGTGCGCGACGGGGAGGGGGCGCGGAAATTCGTCGCCATCAACGTCACCGGGGCGACCTCGAAGAAATCGGCGCGGCGGATCGGCATGTCGATCGCCAACTCGCCGCTGGTGAAGACCGCGATCGCCGGCGAGGACGCCAATTGGGGGCGCATCGTCGCTGCGGTCGGCAAGGCCGGCGAGCCGGCCGACCGCGACAGGCTGGCGATCTATTTCGGCAGCCTCCGGGTGGCGGTGAACGGGGAGCGCGACTTCGACTACTCGGAGGAAGCCGCTTCCGAGTACATGCGCAACCAGGCCATCACCATCACCGTCGATCTCGGGATCGGGCGCGGGCGCGACACGGTGTGGACCTGCGACCTCACCAAGGAGTACGTCGCGATCAATGGCGACTACCGAAGCTAGCCCGATCGCGACGGCGGAGAAGCGGCTCCTCGTGGTCGCCGCCTGCGCGCTCGTGGACGTGGACGGGCGGGTGCTGATCGCCCAGCGCCCGGAAGGCAAGGCGATGGCGGGGCTCTGGGAATTTCCCGGCGGCAAGGTCGAGCCCGGCGAGAGCCCCGAGGAGACGCTCGGGCGGGAGCTGCGCGAGGAGCTGGGGGTCGAGATCTGCGTCCAGTGCCTCTGGCCGCTGATCTTCGCCAGCCATGGTTACGAAAGTTTCCACCTCCTGATGCCCCTCTATGCCTGCCGCAAATGGACGGGTTTACCAGAGGGGCGGGAAGGTCAGACGCTCAGATGGGTGAAGCCCGACAAGCTCTCCGACTATCCCTTTGTTCCCGCAGACAAACCTCTGCTCTCGGCGATCGCCGAACGGCTCTGAATACTTGCCCGTTTCTGCCCGTGGCTTAAACAGTCCTTCAAACTTGAACGGTTAACTCCACGGGCCTGGGCAACCGCCCCGGCGTCGTCGGCCGACCGTGAGGATCGCCATGGAGCCCATTGCCAGGAAGGACGTCCGAGCCGTGCGGCCGCTGGCTGGCTTCTGGCACGAGCGGAGCGGCGCCACGGCCATCGAATACTCGCTGATCGCCGCCCTCATCGGCCTTGCGATCGTCATCGCGGCGGGCCTCCTCGGCGTCAACCTCCATGACGCGTTCATGATGTTCGGCACGCTGGACGCCTGGCCCTAGCGCGGGCCGGCCTTCTCCCCCGCGCTCCGTTCGCTCGTTCCGAGCGCGTCTGCCAGTCGGGCCCCCGCCGAGCCGGGGCGGAGCGGCTTCTGCTGGCTGGCGTCGGGCGCCCAGCCCGACACCGAGAGGATCTCGAAGGTCGCGCGCACCCGTCCGTCCGCGTCGGCGAAGCGCCCGGCGTAGATCTCCGCCGCGCGGAGGAGAACGCCGCGGGTGAGCGGGCGTCTGTCGCGCTCGACGAGGGCGTTGGTCGCGCCCATGGCGCGAAGGTCGCGGATCAGCTCGAGCATCGAGGGATAGCGGACGACGAGCCGGTCGCGGTCAGCGACAGGCAGCGCGAACCCGGCGCGCTGCAGGAGGCCGCCCATCTCGGAGAGATCGACGAAGGGGGCGACGCGCGGCGAGGCGCCGCCGCGCAGCTCGGCCTCGGCGGCGGCGAAGGCGGTGCGGAGCTCGGGCAGGCTGTCGCCACCGACGAAGGCGCCGAGGAAGAGGCCATCGGGCCGGAGCGCGCGGCGGAACTGGGCGAGCGCGCCGGGGAGGTCGTTGACCCATTGCAGGGCGAGGGCCGAGACGAGGAGATCGAGCGAGGCCCCGCCGAGCGGCAGGAGCTCCTCGTCGGCGACGACCACCAGGGCGTGGCCGGTCAGCGGCGCGACGGGGCGGAGGCGGAGGAGCGTATCGACCTGGCCGGAAGCGGCCAGAAGCTCGGCGACCGCCTCGCCGGGCGTCCCGACGTCGGCCGCGACGGCAAAGCGGCGCGAGACGGCCGACAGGCGCTCGGCGAGGTCGTCGGCGGCGCGGCGGAGCAGGAAATCGGCGCCATCGGCCCGCGCAGCGGCGCGCCGCAGGCGGCGCACGAGGAGCGCGCGGTCGAAAAGCGGGGTCATGGTGCCCATTATGGGCACCTTATGGTGCGCGGTTGACGCGGCGTCAAAAAGGGATAGCGATCCTCGCGTGCTCGAAACCGGCATCGCAGAAAGAGCCTCGCCGCCCCGCCTCCGGCCCGCCATGCGGAGGGCCGGCAGGGGAATCGTCCGCTTCCTGTGGCCGCCGCATTGCCTCGCCTGCGACACGCGCGTGGGGGAGGACGGCGGGCTTTGCGCACGCTGCTGGGGCGGGCTGGCAATGATCGAGAGGCCCTATTGCGAGCGCCTCGGCACGCCCTTCGCCTTCGATCCGGGCGGGGGCGCCCTGTCGCCCGAAGCGATCGCCGACCCGCCGCCCTTCGGGCGGCTCCGCGCCGTGGCGCGGCACGACGACGTGGCGCGGCAGCTCGTGCATTCGCTCAAATATCGCGACCGGCTCGACCTCGCGCGCTGGATGGCCTTGTGGATGGGCCGGGCGGGCGCCAGCCTGGTCGCGGACGCCGAGCTGGTGATGCCGGTGCCGCTGCACCGGCGGCGGCTCTGGCAGCGGCGGTTCAACCAGTCGGCGCTCCTGGCGTCCGAGATCGCGCGCGCCGCGGGCAAGGTCTTCGCGCCCGAGGCGCTCGCCCGCGTGAAGGCGACGCGGCAGCAGGTCGGGCTCAGCGCGACGGAGCGGGCGAAGAACGTCGCCGGCGCGTTCGCCGTGCCGGACGCGGCGCGGGGCATCATCGCCGGGCGGCGCGTCCTGCTGGTCGACGACGTCTACACGACCGGCGAGACCTCGAAGGCGGCGACCAAGGCGCTGCTCCGCGCCGGCGCGGCCTCGGTCGACGTCCTGGTCTTCGCGCTGGTGGTGCGGGAATGAGTGCGTTCCTCGCCGCGGCGGTGCAGATGCGCTCGGGCCGGTCGGTCGCCGAGAACATCACGGCGGCCGAGGCACTGATCCGCGAGGCGGCGGGGAAGGGCGCGCGCTACGTGCTGACGCCGGAGATGACGGGCCTCGTCGAGCGCGACCGGGCGCGGCTCCTTGCCGCGATCCACGAGGAGAAGGACGACCCGGCGCTGGCGCGCTTCAGGGAGCTCGCGGCCGAGCTCGGCATCCACCTCCATGTCGGGTCGCTGGCGATCCGGCTGCACGGAGAAAGCGTGGCCAACCGCGGTTTCCTGATCGGGCCGGACGGCAAGGTGATCGCCCACTACGACAAGATCCACCTCTTCGACGTGGATCTTCCGAACGGGGAGAGCTGGCGCGAGTCGCGTACCTATCACGCCGGCAAGGCCGCCGTGGTGGCCGAGGGGCCGGGCGCGAGGATCGGCTTAACCATTTGCTACGACGTGCGTTTCCCCTTGCTTTACCGGGTGCTGGCACAGTCCGGCGCAACGGTGCTCGCCGTGCCGTCGGCGTTCGCGCGCCAGACCGGCGAAGCGCACTGGCACGTGCTGCTGAGGGCAAGAGCCATCGAAACCGGGTCCTATGTCATCGCGGCGGCGCAGGGCGGGCGGCACGAGGACGGCCGCGAGACCTACGGCCACAGCCTGATCGTCGATCCGTGGGGACGGGTCCTGGCGGAGGGCGGGGTCGAGCCGGGCGTGATCCTCGCCGAGATCGACCCGGAAGAAAGCCACAAGGCGCGGGCACGTATTCCCACACTGGCCGTCGATCCACTATATGCGAGGCCGGAAGACAAACCCACGCTCCTCCAACAACTTATGTCGCCATGATCCGATACGACCTCAGCTGCGACCGCGACCACGGCTTCGAAGCCTGGTTCCGCAACTCCGGCGACTACGACCGGCAGCTCTCGGAGGGCGATCTTCTTTGCCCGATCTGCGGCTCGGAGGCGGTGAGCAAGAGATTGATGGCGCCGAGTATCGGGCGCGGGCGCTCCCTGCCGGCCCAGCGGATGCGCGAACAGGCGCCGGCGGTCGCCGATCCGGCCGGGACCGCGCTCGACGAGCGGTTCAAGGTGCTCTCCGGCGACCCGCGCGTGAAGGCGGCGATCGAGGAGATCCGCAGGATCAAGCAGCACGTGATCGAGAACGCCGAGAATGTCGGCGACCGCTTCCCCGAGGAGGCGCGCAAGATCCACTACAAGGAGGTGGAGAAGCGCTCGATCTACGGCGAGGCCTCGGCCGAGGAGGTCGACGCGCTGATCGAGGAGGGCGTCGAGGTCCACCCGATGCCGATCCTCCCCGAGGACCAGAACTAGGCGCTTCCGGGCTTCTCCAGCAGGCGCTGCAAACCTAACAATGCTTGTCATCCCCCGACTTGATCGGGGGACCGGGTTGCCCACGTCCAGTACCGTCGAGGAGACGGCCCGCAGTCCTCCGGTCAAGCCGGAGGATGACAAATTTGGGGGGAAGGGCGCGGGTTCCCCCTCCAGCTTCGCTAGGGCCGTCGGCCCAAGCTCCGCTACCTCCCCCGCAAGCGGGAGAGGGGGAGACTATCGGGCATCCGGCAGTCGGCATCTGGCAGTCGGCGTCTGGCAGTCGCCGACTGCGCCAGACTCCACCCTCCCCTCGAGGGGGAGGGTCGGAGGACGGCTATGCCGGCCTCCGGAGTGGGGTGGACGGCGATGGACTAGCCGGAAGTAGGCGCCGGCCCGGATTTTAGCCTCGCTTGCCGCTCAGGCCACCCCACCCCGTTGGCCCTCCGGTAAGCCGGAGGACCGCCGACCCTCCCCCTCGAGGGGCCCTCGAGGGGAGGGTGGAGGGGCTAACCCGCGGGCTTGGCGGCGGCGAGGATGTAGTTGACGGCCATGTCGCCGGCCCGGCGCCAGTTGCCGCCGAGGGGGTCGAACACGACTCCGGTCGTGGCGATCTGACGGAGATGGGTGCGGGCGAAATCGCCTTGCAGCTCCTCGGGTTTCACGAGCTTGTTCCAGTCGTGGCTGCCGCGCGGCAGCCAGCCGAGAACGTATTCGGCCGCCACGATCGCGAGCGCGAAGGAGCGGAGCGTCCGGTTGATCGTGGCCACGAAGAGAAGGCCGCCGGGCTTCAGGAGGCTCGCGCAGGCGTCCATGAAGAGCGCGCGGTCGGCGACGTGCTCGACGATCTCCATCGCGAAGACGGCGTCGAAGCGCTCGCCCGCGGCGGCCAGCGCCTCGGCCGTGGTGGCGCGGTAGTCGATCGCGAGCCCGACCTCCGCGGCATGGTGCCGGGCGGCGGCGATGTTCTCCGCGCCGGCGTCGGCGCCCACCACCGACCCGCCCAGGCGGGCGAGGGGCTCGGTCAGGATGCCGCCGCCGCAGCCGATGTCGAGGAGGCGGAGGCCGGCGAAGGGCCGCTCGGCATCGACGGGGTGGCGGAAATGGCGGGTGATGGTCTCGCGGATGAAGGCGAGGCGCACCGGGTTCATCCTGTGGAGCTGGGCGAACTCGCCGTCCCCGTCCCACCATTTCCCGGCCAGCGCGTTGAAATGCGCGATCTCGGCGGGGTCGACGGTGCTGTGCGGGGCGTTGGCCATCAGGCCGGAGTCTAGCCCTTTCCCTTGGCCCTTTCGATGCCTTCGAGGATCAGGCGCTGGGCCTCGGCCGGGCCGCCCCAGCCCTTGACCTTCACCCATTTGCCGGGCTCGAGGTCCTTGTAGTGCTCGAAGAAGTGCTGGATCTGCTTGATGGTGATGTCGGGGAGGTCGCTATAGGCCTCGACCCGGTCGTAGCGCTGGGTGAGATGGCGCGAGGGGACGGCGAGAATCTTCTCGTCCTCCCCCGAGTTGTCCTCCATGAGGAGGACGCCGACCGGGCGGACGCTGATCACCGCGCCGGGGATGATCGCGCGGGTGTTGGCCACCAGCACGTCGCAGGGGTCGCCGTCGCCGGAGAGGGTGTGGGGGATGAAGCCGTAATTCCCCGGGTAGCGGAGCGGGGTGTAGAGGAAGCGGTCGACGAACAGCGCGCCGGCGGGCTTGTCCATCTCGTACTTGATCGGCTCCCCGCCGATCGGCACCTCGATGACGACATTCACGTCATGGGGCGGGTTCTTGCCGATCGGGATGGCATCGAGGCGCATGGGGGTCTCTTGGGCTGAAATCAGGGGATGCGGTAGCGAATAGCGTAAGTCGCGGCTGCGATCAGTGCGGCATCCGGCTCCGAGAGCGCTGAAGACGGGCGGCCGCAAGAACGGTCTCGTTCGGGGTTACGATGCAGGTCGGGCGGCGTCGAGCAGCATCTGGACGGTAATCCTACTCCACTTCCGATTTCGGACCAGGTGAAGCGTGGAGCCGAGGCCTTGCATGAGCTGCGCGGAGTGTTGCCGGGGCGGCTCGAAGCGCCATTCCTTGATCAGCTGGGCGTCAGCGGGACCGAGTTTGAGAAGTGCTACGCGGTTGCTGTCCGCCTCGTAGCCGCCGGCCAAGAGCACGTAGTCGCCGGCGACCGCCAAGGCCTTGACGCCAATGAGGTCATTTCCCCAGAGTTTTACTTCGCCGTTCTCGATAAGCACTATCGAGAAGCTGGGATCACTGTACGAACACGACCAGACTCGCTCGCCATCGATTGTCAGGGAGTAGCAATCAAAGACCGACAGTTCCTCGCGCCAATTGAAGCGCCAGAGAAGAGTTCCGTCCGGGCTGAAACTGGCAATGCCAGCAGTCGAATGCGGGGCGCTGCCGTCGGGATTGAGACCAGCAAAGACGCCTTGGTCGATGTAGCCGACCCAGATCTTTCCGCTCCGGGTGCAGGCGACGTGCTCAATGTAGTCGCCTAGGTCGACCGAGTCCGTGGCGGTCCCTCCGCCTGTGTAGCGTTGAAAGCGCGCTCCCGAGCTCACGAGCCAATCGCCGCCGGGCAGTGCGGCAACCTTGTACCAGGAGTCGGAGGCCACTTCGAAGGCTTCCGACTCCGCCTTCCCGTCGAACCGAGAAAGGCGGAGCCGAGCGCCCGATAGAGTCGGGCGGGGTGGGGGCGTCTCACCGCGTTCAAGGCGTTCGGTAGCCCGAGCTACGGCTTCTTCGTACCAAGCGCGGAATTCGGCGACATGGTCCCGGTCGCACCGGACCATGGCGAGTTCGCCAGCGGGGGTCAGCGAATAGTCCAGCTCGAACCATCCCGGCGGCGGGTCGGGCAGAACGACGGTTTCGCCGGAAATCAGTTTCTCGACCATCGAGCGGAACTCTAGCAGCGCTCGGGGCCGCGTAGCCAAACCGTTGCGACACGGCCCGTAACCCGCTAAACCGCCGCCAACCGTCCGTCCGGTCATCCGGGCGGATTTTCCTTTATCCGGATGGCTTAGCGCTCCTCCCATGGCCCGGCTGGTGATGAAGTTCGGCGGCACCTCGGTCGCCGACATCGAGCGCATCAAGAACGTCGCCCAGCACGTCAAGCGCGAGCTCGAGGCCGGCTACGAGGTCGCCGTCGTGGTCTCGGCCATGTCGGGGGTCACCAACCAGCTCGTGGGCTGGACGCGCGAGACCTCGGCCCTTCACGACGCGCGCGAATACGACGCGGTGGTCTCCTCGGGCGAGCAGGTGACCTCGGGGCTCCTGGCCATCGCGCTGCAGGACATCGGCATCAACGCGCGGTCCTGGCAGGGCTGGCAGATCCCGATCCTCACCGACTCGGCGCATGGCGCGGCGCGGATCTTGGAGATCGACGGGACAAAGCTCGTCGAGCGGCTGGCGCAGGGGCAGGTGGCGGTGATCGCCGGGTTCCAGGGCCTCGCGCCGGACGGGCGGATCGCCACGCTGGGGCGCGGCGGGTCTGACACCAGCGCGGTGGCGATCGCGGCGGCCATCGGGGCGGAGCGCTGCGACATCTACACCGACGTCGACGGGGTCTATACGACCGACCCGCGCATCGTCCCCAAGGCGCGGCGCCTCGCCAGGATCGCGTTCGAGGAGATGCTGGAGATGGCCTCGCTGGGGGCCAAGATCCTGCAGGTGCGCTCGGTCGAGCTCGCCATGGTGCATAATGTGCGGACCTTCGTCCGCTCGAGCTTCGAGGATCCGGCCAGCATCCCGAGGAACGGGGAACCGCCCGGCACGCTGATTTGCGACGAGGAAGAGATCGTGGAAAAGCAGACCGTTACCGGCATCGCCTATTCCAGGGACGAAGCGCAGATCTCGCTCCGGCGCGTCGCCGACAAGCCGGGCGTCGCCGCCGCCGTGTTCGGGCCGCTGGCCGAGGCGCACGTCAATGTCGACATGATCGTCCAGAACATCTCGGAGGACGGCTCGACCACCGACATGACCTTTACCGTGCCGACCGCCGAGTACGAGCGGGCGCGGAAGGTGTTGAACGATTCCAGGGAGGCGATCGGCTACGAGGTCGTGCAGGGCTCGACCGACGTCGCCAAGGTCTCGGTGATCGGAATCGGCATGCGGAGCCACGCCGGCGTCGCCGCGGAAGCCTTCCGGGCACTGGCCTCCAAGGGCATCAACATCCGCGCCATCACCACCTCGGAGATCAAGATCTCCGTCCTGATCGACGCCTCCTATACCGAGCTTGCGGTGCGGACTTTGCATTCGGTATACGGGCTCGACAAGGTCTGACGCCGGCACAAGCTCCGGCGTCTTTTCAGGTTCGGGCCCGTTCGCGGCGGGCTCTCGCCGTCGTTCCAAAGGATTTGCGGATGGTGCGGGGGTCTCTCGCCGGGCCGCGCGTTCTGCTCCGCCGACTCCGCGAAATCATGGCGGAGCCGATCAGCGCGCAGGCCCGGCTCGACAAGATCGTGGTGCAGATCGCCGCCAACGTGGTCGCGGAGGTCTGCTCGGTCTATGTGCTCCGCTCCGACGGCGTCCTCGAGCTCTACGCGACCGAAGGCTTGCGCCGCGAGTCGGTGCATCGCGCGGCGCTCCGCGTCGGGCAGGGCCTGGTCGGCACGATCGCGGCCGAGGCGCGGCCCCTGAACCTCACCGACGCCCAGCTCCACCCGGCCTTCACCTACCTCCCGGAGACGGGCGAGGAAATCTACCACTCCTTCCTCGGCGTTCCCGTGCTGCGCGCCGGCCGGACGCTCGGCGTGCTGGTCGTCCAGAACCGGGCGCACCGCACCTACAACGAGGAAGAGGTCGAGGCCCTCCAGACCACCGCGATGGTGCTGGCCGAGATGATGGCCGCGGGCGAGCTCGAAGGGCTCGCCAAGCCGGGCACCGCGATCGACATGCGCCGGCCGGTGGCGCTCACGGGACTGCCCCTCACCGAGGGGTTGGGGATCGGCCATGTGGTCCTCCACGAGCCGCGCGTGGTGGTGACCAATCTCATCGCGGAGAACCCGGCCGAGGAATCGGCGCGGCTCGACGCGGCCATCGCCAGCCTCCGCCTCTCGGTCGACGACATGCTCTCGCGCGACGACATCGCCGACCACGGCGAGCATCGCGAGGTGCTCGAGGCGTACCGCATGTTCGCCTATGACCGCGGCTGGGTGCGCCGGATGCACGACGCGATCCGTAACGGCCTCACCGCCGAGGCGGCGGTCGAGCAGGTGCAGAGCGACACGCGCGCCCGCGTCAACCGCCAGTCCGACCCGGTGCTCCGCGACCGCTTCCACGATTTCGACGACCTCGCCAACCGGCTCCTCCGGGTGCTGGTCGGGCGCGGCCACGGCAAGGACGGCGACGAGCTGCCGGCCGACGCGATCATCGTCGCGCGCAACATGGGGGCGGCCGACCTCCTCGACTACGACCGCGAACGGGTGAAGGGCCTCGTCCTCGAGGAGGGCGGGCAGACCAGCCACGTCACGATCGTCGCGAAGGCGCTCGGCATCGCGGCGGTCGGGCAGGTCGCCGACGCGGTTGCCCTCGTCGAGAACCGCGACGCCATCATCGTCGACGGGGAGACCGGCGAGGTCCATATCCGGCCGACCTCCGAGGTGGGCGAGGCCTATGCCGAGAAGGTCCGCTTCCGGGCGCGGAAGCAGGAGCAGTACCGGCAGCTCCGGGACCGGCCGGCGGTCACGCGCGACGGGGTCGCCATCGACCTCCTCATGAACGCGGGGCTGATGGTCGACCTTCCGCACCTGACCGAGTCGGGAGCCGCCGGGATAGGGCTCTTCCGCACCGAGCTGCAGTTCATGATCGCGGCGACGCTGCCCAAGATGACCGAGCAGAAGAACCTCTACGCCTCGGTGATCGACGCCGCGGACGGGCGGCCGGTGACCTTCCGCACGCTCGACATCGGCGGGGACAAGGTGCTGCCCTATCTCCGCACCTGGCACGAGGAGAACCCGGCCATGGGCTGGCGGGCGATCCGCCTCGGGCTCGACCGGCCGGGACTGATGCGGGTGCAGATCCGGGCGCTGATGCATGCCGCGGCGGGGCGCGAGCTGCGCGTCATGCTGCCGATGGTCACCGAGGTCTCGGAGATCGCGCAGGCGCGCGGGCTGTTCGAGCGCGAGACGGACCATTTCAAGCGCCACGGCCACAAGCGGCCGAGCAAGATCCTGATCGGGTCGATGGTCGAGGTGCCGGCGCTCCTCTGGCAGCTCGACGAGCTGATGGCGGTGAGCGACTTCGTGTCGGTCGGCTCGAACGACCTCATGCAGTTCATGATGGCGAGCGACCGGGCCAATGTGCGCGTCGCGGGCCGGTTCAGCCCGCTGTCGCGGCCCTTCCTCCGGGCTTTGAAGCGGATCGTGGCGGCGGCCGAGAAGGCGAAGGTGCCGGTGACGCTGTGCGGCGAGCTGGCGGGGACGCCGATCGGGGCGATGGCGCTGATCGGGGTCGGCTTCCGGTCGCTCTCGATGGCGCCGGCCTCGATCGGCCCGGTGAAGACGATGCTGCTGGAGCTCGACGCCGGGAAGATCGCGGCCCGGCTCGACGCCGCGCTCGATGCGGGCGGGCCGGAAGACCGCGTGCAGGCCGAGCTCCGCACCTTCGCGCGGGAAGAAGGCATTCCGCTCTGATTCCACGGTTTCCTTCACGCCGACCTGCCCCCTCTCCCCGCCGGGGAGAGGGCTGGGGTCAGGGGGCTCCACCCATCCGGATAGGTCTGCTCGACCGCCCTCTCCGGATGGACCTGTACCCCCTCACCCTAACCCTCTCCCCACCGGGGAGACGGGACTCGTCCTCTCGTGGTCGAGCACAGGCTCCAGGCTTGCGGCGCGACCGTCACCAGTTGTAACCCCCTGCCATGCTTCCTCAGGCCAAGATCGACCAGCTGCTCACGCGCGCCGAAACCATCGAGCGCAGGCTCATGGAGCCGATGGACTCCCAGACGCTGATCCAGCTGAACCGGGAGCGGGCGGAGCTCGACCCGATCGTCGAGGGCATCCGCGAGCTCCGCGCGGCGGAGAAGGAGAGGGCCGACCTCGACGCGCTGATGGACGACCCGGAGATGGGCCAGATCGCGTTCGACGAGGCCAAGGCGCTCGACGCCAGGATCGCGGACCTCACGCAGCAGGTGCGCATCCTCCTTCTCCCGAAGGACGCGGCCGACGAGAAGAGCGCGATCCTCGAGATCCGCGCCGGCACCGGCGGCAACGAGGCCGCGCTCTTCGCGGGCGACCTCTTCCGCATGTATCAGCGCTACGCCGACGAGCATGGCTGGAAGGTCGGCGTGGTCTCGGAGAGCCCCGGCGAGGCGGGCGGCTACAAGGAAATCATCGCGACGGTCACCGGCAAGGGCGTGTTCGCGCGGCTCAAATTCGAGTCGGGCGTCCACCGCGTGCAGCGCGTGCCGGACACCGAGGCGAGCGGGCGCATCCATACCTCGGCGGCGACCGTCGCGGTGCTGCCCGAGGCCGAGGACGTGGACATCGCGATCCGCAGCGAGGATCTCCGCATCGACACCACACGCGCCTCGAGCGCGGGCGGGCAGCACGCCAACACCACCGATTCGGGCATCCGCATCCTGCACATCCCGACCGGGATCATCGTGATCGCGCACGACCGCTCGCAGCACAAGAACCGCGAGCGGGCGATGGCGCTCCTCCGCTCGCGGCTCTACGACCTCGAGCGGCAGCGCGTGGACTCGGAACGGTCGGCGGCGCGCAAGGGCCAGGTCGGCAGCGGGGACCGCTCGGAGCGCATCCGCACCTACAACTACCCGCAGGGTCGGGTGACCGACCACCGCATCAACCTCACGCTCTACCGCCTGCCCGAGATCATGGCCGGCTACGGGCTCGACGAGCTCATCAACGCGCTCATCACCGACCACCAGGCGAGCCTGATGGCGCAGGTCGAGGGCGAGGCGTGACAGTGGTCCAAGCGCCGCCGCGGGTCTCCGTGGCGCAGCTTCGGGCCGGCGTCCGGCGGCGGCTCGGTCGCGCCGGGACGGGCGCGGACATCGAGGCGCGGATGCTCCTCGGGCACGTCCTCGGCATGGATGCGGGCTCGGTGCCGCTCCATGACGAGCGCGTGGTGACGGCCGGCGAGCTGGCGGCGGTCGAGGCGCTGGTCGCGCGCCGCGAAGCGGGCGAGCCGGTGGCGCGGCTCCTCGGCCGGCAGGAGTTCTGGGGGCTCGATCTCGAGCTCGGCCCCGACACGCTGGTGCCGCGTCCCGACACGGAGACCGTCGTCGAGGCGGCGCTCCGTGGCGTCGCGGCGCGGAGCTGGACCGGCCGGGCGATCACGATCCTCGACCTCGGCGTCGGCTCGGGCGCGATCCTGCTCGCTCTCCTCTCCGAGCTTCCGCAGGCGTTCGGGATCGGCGCCGATCGTGCCCCAGGCGCGGCGCTCGTCGCGCGGCGGAACGCGATGCGCTTCGGGCTCGCGTCGCGCTGCGGCCTCGTGGTGGGCGACTGGGACGAGTCTTTGTCGGGGAGGGTGGATGTAATCGTCAGCAACCCTCCCTATATCCGGGCAGAGGATATCGCCGGTCTCGACATCGAGGTGCGCGAGCACGATCCGATTCTCGCCCTCGACGGGGGAGGGGACGGGTTCGACGGCCACCGGGCGGTGCTTGGCGCCGCCCGCCGGCTGCTCGCCCCGGAGGGGCTCGCGCTCGTCGAAGTCGGTTTCGATCAGGCCGCGGCCTTGGCCGGAATGGCGGAAAGACTGGGATGGGCCGTGAGGCTCCACCCCGATCTCCGCGGCGTCAGTCGTGTGGTCGAATTAGCGCGGCGCTAAGGCAATTGCCGGAGGATGACACAAAAATCGCTTGGAATATGGGCGCGGAGCGGCTAGTTTCCGCTCGCCCAATACTCAATGCACATGCGCTGGTTTCTTTAGCCGGTCCCTCAACCTGGGGTCGGTCGGGTGGTTAGTGCATGGCGATGCGGTGGACGGGGCTGAGAGCGTCGGCCTTCGAGGCGCGATGATCCGGTTGTCCACTGCTGAGATCAAATCGTAGCGGGAGATTTCCTGCTTGAGCGGCAAGAGCCGTCCAGGTTCATCCTGAGTCACAAAGATCGTGCGATTCGTCGACGATATCTCGTTAGGCCGCGGCGACCGGCGCGGCACTCACGTGGGGCAGGCTGCGGTTTCGCGCAGCCCCCTTTCCGGTCCCAATAGAGAGTAGTCATGAGGCAAGGTCAGCAGAACAAGCGCATGAGGGGACGCAACCGCAAGGGGCCCAATCCGCTCACGCGCTCCTACGAAAGCAACGGCCCGGACGTGAAGATCCGCGGTACGGCTCACCACATTGCCGAGAAGTACCTTTCGCTGGCGCGCGACGCGCAGTCCTCGGGAGACCGGGTGGCGGCGGAGAGCTATCTCCAGCACGCCGAGCACTATTTCCGCATCATCGCCGCCGCGCAGCAGCAGTTCGCGCAGCAGTCGCCGCAGATGTCGACGCCCGACCAGCCCTACGTCCGGGGCGAGGAGGAGGACGACGACGAGCCGATGCAGAACGACCGGTTCTATTCGAACATCCCGCCGCCGCCCCAGTTCGGCCAGAACAACCCGAACAACGGGCATCCGTACCGGAACGGGGACTCCCAGCCGAACTACAACGGCAACCACAATCGCGACCAGCAGGGCTACGCCAACGGCAATGGCTCGGACGCGCCGCAGCGCAGCGAGCAGCAGCCGCGCGCCGAGGGCGGGTCGTACGACGAGGCCGGGTTCGGCGGCGAGCCGCCGGCCTTCGTTGCCGGGCAGGGCGGTTTCGGGGGCGGCGGCGAGCAGAATTTCGGCCAGCAGGGCGGGCAGGAAGGCGGCAATTACCGCCGCCGCCGTCGCTCGGGCCGCGACCGCCAGCGCTTTCAGGACCGCGGGCCGGACAATGCGCCGCCGGCCGGGCCGGCGAACGAGGGCGGGGGTTCGGACGAATAGCCGGGCCGCCCCGCGGCCGGGCTTCGGCCGCGCCTTGCAGGCAGGAGCGGGTGCGCCAAAATTTCCCTCCGCGGGAAGCGTCGGGACCCTTCTGGTGGCAGAATAGCAACACCATATCCCGGCTGAACCGTTGAGTTCAGGAACGAGCCGGGCGTGCCTCGAGTTGGGCGTTCGGCTCCGACGGAGGCGCTTATGAATCCCGAGGCCTATACCGACCGCGTCCGCGGTTTCATCCAGTCCGCGCAGGCATCCGCTCTCGCCGCCGGGCACCAGCAATTCACCCCCGAGCATCTTCTGAAGGTGCTGCTCGAAGACCCCGACGGCCTCGCCTCCGGGCTCATCGAGCGCGCCGGCGGGCGCTCGCGCGACGCCCTCGCCGAGACCGAGCGGGCGCTCGAGGCGCTGCCCAAGGTGGGCGGCGGCGGGGCAGGGCAGCTCTATCTCGCCGGCCCGACCGCCAAGGTCTTCGACCAGGCGGAGAAGATCGCCAAGAAGGCCGGCGACTCGTTCGTCTCGGTCGAGCGGCTCCTCATGGCGCTGGCCATGGAGAAGGACGCCAAGACCAGCAAGATCCTCGCCGATTCGGGCGTCACCGCGCAGAAGCTCAACCAGGCGATCGAAACGATCCGCAAGGGCCGCACCGCCGATTCCGCCTCCGCCGAGAACCAGTACGACGCGCTCAAGAAATACGCCCGCGACATCACCGAGGACGCGCGGAACGGCAAGCTCGACCCGGTGATCGGCCGCGACGAGGAGATCCGCCGCACCATCCAGGTGCTCTCCCGTCGAACCAAGAACAACCCGGTGCTGATCGGCGAGCCGGGCGTCGGCAAGACGGCGATCGTCGAAGGCCTCGCGCTCCGCATCGTCAACGGCGACGTGCCCGAATCGCTCAAGAACAAGAGCCTCCTCGCGCTCGACCTCGGCGCGCTGGTCGCCGGCGCGAAATATCGCGGCGAGTTCGAGGAGCGGCTGAAGGCCGTCCTCGCCGAGGTCACTGCGGCCGAGGGCCAGATCATCCTCTTCATCGACGAGATGCACACGCTGGTCGGCGCCGGCCGCGCCGACGGGGCGATGGACGCCTCCAACCTCCTCAAGCCGGCGCTGGCGCGCGGCGAGCTGCACTGCGTGGGCGCGACCACGCTCGACGAGTACCGGAAGCACGTCGAGAAGGATGCAGCGCTCGCCCGGCGCTTCCAGCCGGTCTACGTGAACGAGCCGACGGTCGAGGACACGATCTCGATCCTTCGCGGCATCAAGGAGAAGTACGAGCTCCATCACGGCGTGCGGATCACCGACTCCGCGCTGGTCGCCGCCGCGACGCTCTCCAACCGCTACATCACCGACCGCTTCCTCCCCGACAAGGCGATCGACCTCGTGGACGAGGCGGCCTCACGGCTCCGCATGCAGGTCGATTCC
The DNA here is from genome assembly GCA_020853895.1 of Bauldia sp. Classification (GTDB taxonomy): domain Bacteria; phylum Pseudomonadota; class Alphaproteobacteria; order Rhizobiales; family Kaistiaceae; genus JADYYB01. The sequence goes on along the minus strand of JADYYB010000066.1, from coordinate 5,441 downwards.
AAGCCCGAGGAGCTCGACGAGCTCGACCGGCGCATCATCCAGTTGAAGATCGAGCGCGAAGCCCTTCGCAAGGAAGGGGACGCCGCCTCCAAGGACCGGCTGCAGCGGCTCGAGCGCGAGCTCGCCGACCTCGAGGAGCAGTCCGCGGCGCTGACCCAGCGCTGGCAGGCCGAGAAGGAGAAGCTCAGCTCGGCGCAGAAGATCAAGGAAGCGCTCGACCAGGCGCGCGTCGACCTCGAGAAGGCGCAGCGGACCGGCGATCTCGCCAAGGCGGGCGAGCTCGCCTATGGGCGCATCCCGGAGCTCGAGCGGCAGCTGAAGGCGGTCGACGACGCGGCCGCGGCGAGCGAGCCGGGCATGGTCGAAGAGGCGGTGACGCCCGACCATATCGCCCAGGTCGTCTCGCGCTGGACCGGCATCCCGGTCGACCGCATGCTCGAAGGCGAGCGCGACAAGCTCCTCCGCATGGAGGACGCGCTGGCGACGCGCGTCATCGGGCAGAGCGAGGCGGTGCACGCGGTCTCCACCGCCGTCCGGCGCGCCCGCGCGGGTCTGCAGGACCCCAACCGGCCGATCGGCTCGTTCCTGTTCCTCGGCCCGACCGGGGTCGGCAAGACCGAACTCAGCAAGGCGCTCGCCGCCTTCCTCTTCGACGACGAGACGGCGCTCCTCCGCATCGACATGTCCGAGTACATGGAGAAGCACTCGGTGGCGCGGCTCATCGGCGCTCCGCCCGGCTATGTCGGCTACGAGGAGGGCGGGGCGCTCACCGAGGCGGTGCGGCGCCGGCCCTACCAGGTGATCCTTTTCGACGAGATCGAGAAGGCGCATTCGGACGTCTTCAACGTGCTCCTCCAGGTGCTCGACGACGGGCGTCTCACCGACGGGCAGGGACGGACGGTCGATTTCCGCAATACGCTCATCATCCTCACCTCCAATCTCGGGGCCGAGTTCCTGGTCAATCTCGGCGAGGGCGAGGACGTGGACGCGGTGCGCGAGCCGGTGATGGAGATCGTGCGCAGCCACTTCCGGCCGGAATTCCTGAACCGGCTCGACGACATCATCCTCTTCCACCGGCTGCAGCGCGAGCAGATGGGGCAGATCGTCGACATCCAGCTCCGCCGCCTCGAAAAGCTCTTGGAAGAGCGCAAGATCAAGCTCACACTCGACGAATCGGCGCGCCGCTGGCTGGCCGAGAAGGGCTACGATCCGGCCTATGGCGCGCGGCCGCTGAAGCGCGTGATCCAGCGCGAGGTGCAGGATCCGCTGGCCGAGAAGATCCTCGCCGGCGAGGTGCCGGACGGCACAACTGTCCGGGTCTCCGGCGGGACCGATCACCTGATCTTCCTGCCGCGCCAGACTGCGTCCGAGAGGGCTGCCTGACGAGGAGGAGATGAGCGAGACCACCGAGCTTCCGGAGATCGAAAGGCCGAACGGTTTTCCCGTCCCGCCGCTTCTTCCCCTCGCGGGCCTCCTCGGTGGCCTCCTCGCCGACTGGTTTCTGCCGGGCATTCCGGGCGGCTGGATCACCAGCCTCGCGGGCGTGGCGCTGGTCGGGCTCGGCGTGTGGGTCGCCGCCAAGGCGGTGGCGGCGATGACCAAGGCGGGCGCGAGCCCGCTGCCCAACAGCCCCGAGCTCTATCTGGCGACCGAGGGCGTGTTCGCGGTCAGCCGCAACCCGATCTATCTCGCCTTCCTCATCATCCTCACCGGCATCGGGCTGACCTTCCGTAGCGCCGGCGTCCTCATCGCGGTGCCGGTCGTCGGCCTTCTCCTCTACGTGCTGGTGATCCGCAGCGAGGAGGAGTACCTGGCCGGGCGCTTCGGCGCCGAGTACGAGGCGTATCGGGCAAGGGTCCGCCGCTGGATCTGAGCACGGCGGAGCGGGAGCAAGGGCGGCTCTCCCCGAGCCCACTTTCCCCCTCCCCCTTGTGGGGAGGGTCGGGGTGGGGGCCGAGCGGCAAGCGAGGCAAGATCAAGAAATCTACGCTGTCGGCATTCGCTACCGCGGGATCTTAGTGCCTCGCTTGCCGCGAGGCCCCCTCCCGGCCTCCCCCACAAGGGGGGAGGGGGAAGGGGAAGGCTGTCCGATCCTGGTGCGATCGCCTCCCGATACGGGGCAGACAAGTCTAGCGCGGGCCTACTGGGCGGAGGCGACGCGGGTGGGGGTCGGGCTCTCGAGGAGGAGGTCGATGCGGCTCCGCTCCTCCTCGAAGATCGCCAGCATGTCGCCGTCGAGCGAGCGGCCCTCGGGCAGGCGGATGCGGAGGGGATCGACGAAGGTGCCGTTGATCTTGACCTCGAAATGGAGGTGCGGGCCGGTCGAGAGGCCCGAGGAGCCGACATAGCCGATGACCTGGCCCTGGCGGACGCGGGCGCCGGGCACGATGCCGGAGGCGATCTCGGACTGGTGGGCGTAGGCGGTCTCGTAGCCGTTGGCGTGCCGGATGACCGTGTAGCGGCCATAGCCGGAGCTCCAGCCGGCCTCCTCGACCGTGCCGTCGCCGGCGGCCATGATCGGCGTGCCGGCGGGGGCGGCGTAGTCGGTGCCGCTGTGCAGCTTGCTGTAGCCGAGGATGGGGTGGCGGCGGTAGCCGAAGCCGGAGCGGAGAACGCCGATCGAGACCGGCTTGCGGATGAGGAATTTCTGCGCGCTGTTGCCTTCCTCGTCGTAGTAGTCGACGTGCCCGTCGTCGGGCGTGGCGAAGCGGTAGAAGCGCTTGGTGACCCCGCCGAGGGTGATCGAGGCGTAGAGGATCTCCTGGTCGGCGAGCGGGTCGGCGGCGTCCTCGGGGACCGAGTGGAAGATCTCGATCGAGTCGCCGGCCGAGATGCGGCTCTGGAAGTCGACCTCGTAGGAGAAGATCTTGATCAGCTCGGGGATGAGATCGCGCGGCACTTCCTGGTCGAGCGCGGTCTGGTAGATCGCCTCGTAGAGGCGCGGCATCTGCCCGGAGCCGGTCGAGATGGGCGCGCCGCTATTGGCGGCGGCGGCGAGGTCGTCCATCGGGTCGGGCTCGTCGGCGCGGACGAAGGCGTTGGCGTCGGTGCGGGCGACCGTGGCCTGGTGGACCCCGTTCTCGTAGATGCTGACCCGGGTGGGGCGAGGGATGTCGCCGATCTCGGCCGGGCCGAGGCCGACGCGGATGATCTCGCCGGGGCGGAGACCGTTGAGGTCGATGAGCGAATTGAGCGCGCCGGTGATGGCGGTGGCGTCCTCGGTTGGCACCTCGGAGCGGGCCAGCGCGGTCTGGAAGGTGTCGCCGGACTGGAAATAGAGGATGCGCTCGGAGGGCGAGGAGCCGCCGGCGTCGGACCGGGCGATGAGGGTGACGTTCTCCGGCACGATCGAGACGCCGAGGGCGGCGAAGGGATCGTCCATCGGCTCGCGGACCTGGTCGGCCTCGGCATAGGCGAAGGTGGCGACCCCGCCCGAGGCGATGGAGCGCGCCGCGTTGCGGACGATCGATTCGACCTCGGCGTCGGCGACGATCACCGGGGCGGTCAGCGCCGGGTCGCCCAGCGGGAACTCGACCACCTTGATGGCGACCTCCCCGTTCACGTAGGCGCCGTAGATCTGGTCGGTGGCGGCGGCCGCCTGGGCGGGCGCCCGCTCGGCCTCGACCTCGCCGAAGATCGCCAGCGGATCGTAGGCGGGGATCGCCGCGGCCTCGGCCTCGCTCGGCATCGAGAGGCCGGCGCTGATACGGGCGAACGGACGGAGGCGGATGAGGTCGCGGTCGTCCTGCCGGGTGCGGGTGGAGACCTGCAGCAGCTGGCGGCTCGCCGGGGCCTGGATGATCGGCTCGATGCGGTCGGCCTTGCCGGCGAAATCGCTGGTGCCGGTGCTCTGGGTGAGCACCGAGGCCGAGGCCGGGGTGACGAACTGGCGGGGGCTGTCCATCGCGGCGAGGAGAGCCCCGCCGATGAGGAGGCTCGAGGAAACGCCGGTGAGGACCGTGCCGCTCAGCCAGCGGAGGCTCACCGAACGGCGAAGATGCTGGACGTCTTCCTTGCCCGACGCCAATGCCGGCTCGTCGCCGAGCTCGATGACGCCGCTCCGCGCGTACCAGTGGGCTGCCCCCGAACGCCTCGATCCCTTCACTGTGACGCGCGTCCCCTCCAGGGCGTTGCGCAACCGCAACGGTTAAGCAGATTCTAAGGGCGAAAAGTGCCCGGTGGTGGAAATCAAGTCAACGCAGGTTTCGTGCAACAGATGGGACCGGAAAGGCACACTCCGCCATGGTTTCGGGCGTGCCGGAGGGGGCCGGCAGGGAGGGGCGGGACGAGGGGCAGGAGAGGGGGGCGACGTGCGGTGGTGGGGAGCACCCGACGGCCAAGTGGCACCCGACGGCAAATCAAAATGGAGTCGAGAAGATCGCGCGAGGGGTGACGTTCGGTCCGGCGAGGAGGCGTCTTCGGCGGTTCGGTCTTCGGCGGTTCGGAATGTCTCGCGAGAAGGCCGGGCGATCCGGCCGCCAGGCCTTGGGGCGGGCTGCTTTCGCCTTGCGGATCAGGGGCTTGAAAGCGAGGCGCGGCGCCCCATCTAAGACATCCCCGCAGAACCCTCCCCACAGACGGAAATTGCCCGCACGGTTTATCCGGCAAAGCGGTTGACACGGGGATGGGGCGCTGCGTATATAGCCACACCGAGGGCGACGGCAGTCGCTGGCGACAGCGACCTTCGCTCTTGCTTCCTTCGACTCTTCGGGGACACGGATCGCATCCGCGAGACGGTCTCCTGTCGGCGCCGCAAGGCTTAGGGTTAAGCGGCGGTACGACGGCATGTCCGTCGGGTTCTTTGAAAAGTGCATCGGAAGAAAGAGAAACGTAGGCGGCGGAGTCCTTGCGGACCTCCCGGTCTTCGGATCGTGAGGTCGAACAGAGACTTCGGCGGCACTACGTTTCGTCAAGCTCATTGTTATTGGATGGCGTTTCGGCGCCGTCCGGTGACGATTGTGCTTGGGACTCGTCAATGCAAATGCAAACGCAGATGCGTAGTGACCATTAAGCCGAGACATTCTCTCATTAAACCTGAGAGTTTGATCCTGGCTCAGGACGAACGCTGGCGGCAGGCCTAACACATGCAAGTCGAACGCACCGCAAGGTGAGTGGCAGACGGGTGAGTAACACGTGGGAACCTACCCTTTGGTACGGAACATACCAGGGAAACCTGGGGTAATACCGTATACGCCCTTCGGGGGAAAGATTTATCGCCATTGGATGGGCCCGCGTCGGATTAGCTAGTTGGTGAGGTAACGGCTCACCAAGGCGACGATCCGTAGCTGGTCTGAGAGGACGATCAGCCACACTGGGACTGAGACACGGCCCAGACTCCTACGGGAGGCAGCAGTGGGGAATATTGGTCAATGGGCGACAGCCTGAACCAGCCATGCCGCGGGAGTGATGAAGGCCTGAGGGTTGTAAAGCTCTTTCGACGG
>JADYYB010000065.1 GCA_020853895.1 Bauldia sp. | reverse complement strand
TCGCCATCGGCGACCGCATCGGCTTCGACGGCATGGCGTTGGCGCGCGCGAGCCGCCTCGTCGCCAAGGTCGACAGCGCCGCCGTGCAGGACGGGTTCGAGCTCTACCTCCACGGCTTCATCGTCGCCGACGACGGCAAATGGGTCGTCGTCCAGCAGGGCATGAACGGGGATCGCGGCGAGGCGCGCCGCTATCACTGGCAGTCCGAGGGGCTCAAGAGCTTCGTCGACGAACCGCACACGGCGATCGCCGGCGAGGGGCAGGGCGAGATCGTCAACCTCACCGACCGCCGCGCCGAACCGTCGCGCGCGCGGCAGCTCGATCTCCTCGGCTCGCTCGGTCCCGACCGCATCGTGGACGAGCTGGCGGCGCTCGAAGGCAAGGGCGCGGTCGCGACGGCGGAGCCGGAGCCGCAGCTCGCGCTGCCCCATCTCGTCATGCCCGCCCACCACGACGTCCGCGCCGGCGACGTCCATCTCCGCCGGCTGCACGGCGCTTTCGCCGCGGCGGCCGAGCGCGGGCCGGCCGACTTCGCCGATCTCCTGCTCACGCCGGGCGTGGGCGCGCGCACCGTCCGCGCCCTCGCGATGGTCGCGGAGGTGGTGCACGGCGCGCCGTACCGCTTCAGCGACCCGGCGCGCTTCTCGCTCGCCCATGGCGGCAAGGACGGTCATCCCTTCCCGGTACCGCTCCGCGTCTATGACGAGACGATCGGCGTCCTCAAATCCGCGGTGCTGAAGGCGAGGCTCGGCAACGAGGAGGAGCTGGGCGCGCTCCGCCGCCTCGACGCCGAGGCGCGCCGGCTGGAGCGGGTCGCGGCCGGCCCGTCCTTCGCGGCGATCCTCGCCGACGAGCGGGCGCGCTCGCCCGGCTATGGCGGGCGGACGGTCTTCGGCTGGGCGCAACGAAACGCCGGAGAGGGCGACCCTCTCCGGCGCAAGAATTCGGGGCTTTCGCGCTAGGCTATGGCTGGACGGCGGCGGTGGTCGCGGGGGCCGTGACGGCGCGCCCGCGGGTCCGCCGGTCGATCGGCCCGTCCAGGAAGTCCTGATAGATCCAGCCGGTCCGGCCGTCGACCTGGACCTGGCACCAGTAGTTGCAGCGGATCACGTCCACCGCCGACCCGGCGGCGACGACCGACACCACCGACGAGCCGTTGCTCGGTCCGCTGCGCATGTTCACGTAGTCCCGCGCCGTCGCCTGGATGCGCGGCCCGGCCGGCGCGGCGGCGACAGGGGCGACTGTCGGCGCGACGGCCGCCACGACCGGCGCCGGCTGGCGGGCGGCCAAGGGCGCTGCCGGTACAGGCGCCGGCGTGGGCGTCCGCGTGGTCGGCGCGGCGGCGGCGACCACGGTCGGCGCGGCCACCGGCGTCGGCGCGGCGGTCGGGGCCGGAACGCCGTCGGCGACCCGGTCCTTCTCGGCGATGAGGATGGCGTCGCCCAGCGGGTCCGCACCTTCCGGCAGCGGCGGAATCGGCTCGATCGGCTGCGTCGGCACGACCGGCGTGGTGGTCACCGTCTGGATCGGCGGGAAAGCGCTGGCGGCGGGCGTCGTGCCCGGCTCGGGGAGCCGCTCCGTCGAGCGCGGAATGGCGGCCGTGGTCCCGGCGTCGATGGCCGGGGCGCCTGCCGCCGCGGCGGGCGCGGCCGGGCCGACCGGCCCCTGGATCAGCGTCGTCTGGCCGGGAGGCGCCGCGGTCGAGCCGAATGGCGCGGCGGCGGCGGCGATGGTGGTGCTGCCCGGGCCGGCGAAGATCTGCAGCGCCGAATAGGCAGCCCCGCTGGCGACCAGCACGGCGACGGCGGCGACGCCGAGCACCTTGGAGCGGCGCGCGGCGGCCGGCCTGCGCAAGGCGGCCATGGCGGCAGCGGCCGGCCACTTCAAGCCGTCGATCCGGCTCTCCTTGGCAGGAGCGGCAGGCGGCGGGGTTTCTTCGAAGAGGATCGGCGCGATCGGCGCGGCGTCGGCCGAGCTGGCGCGCGCGGTCGCCGGACGGATCGCCGGCCGCGAGGCGGCGACGGCCGCCCGGATCGGGGCGAGGGAAATGGGCGTGGCGGCGGCCGGCGCAGTGGCGGCGATGCTCGACTGGATCGACGGCCAATCGCCGGCTGGCGCCGGTTGCTTGGTCTCGACGGCGGCCGGACGGAATTCGACGACCGGCTTGCTCTCCGCCTTGGTCTCGGCAGGCGCGGTCTTGGCCTCGGCAGCGGCTTGCTTGGTCTCGGAAGGAGCCGGAGCGGGGAGGGCGGGGCGGTTCAGCTGGCGCCAGGCCCAGGACATGTCGCCGCCTTCCCACTCGCCGAAGCCGTCGGCCTCGTCGGCCGGGCGGCTCGGCGCCGCGAGGGCCTGGTGCAGGGTCCGCATGGAGGCCGGTTGTCTGGATCGGACGGTCGTCATGGGCTTTCCCCGAAAAACGCTGGGCTCACTCGAGCGGAAACTGATGGATCGAAGTCAAAAATGGGATGGACTCTTGCCCCCACCCCCTACGAGTCTTCCCCTCCTTCGTAGCCACGGTGAGCGAGACTCAAACTTGGTCGCATGACCGTGAACACCGCCAGTTTGAGCGGCCAATTGTGACAACACCTAGCCGAGAATCAGGCGGAGTTGAGGAATTGTGTAGACTATCGGAACATCAAGAGCCAGGACGATATTTAGCTCAACTGCGCTACGATCGACACAGTCGTGTTCCGGGCGTCACAGTTTTTCGGGTGGTTTTCCCGCGCGGGTTGAGGGTCTGGTCAGCCGCCACCGAAAGACCGCGCAGCTGACGCTGGCCGGAGCGCCTCGGGCGCCACAAAGTCATCCCTGAAACAGGGATGGACCTTCGGGTCGAACACCTTCCTCAGCCACTCCATCGTCGCCGTCACCCGTTTCACCTTCGCCGAGGTCGGGTGGTAGACCATGTAGATGTCGTACTTGGTGCGGAGGCCGATCTCGACCGGCTCGACATCCGCGCCGAGCGCCGCCAGATAGGTCGGCAGCATGCCGAGCCCCGCCCCGTTGGCGACCGCCCAGAAATGGGCCGTGCTGGTATTGGTGGTCACCGCGATGAAGCCGGCCCGCGGCGTGTCGGGGAAGAGCCGCTCCACCGCGTCGATATCCACGAGCTGAGGGGAGAGCTGCTGCACGATGCGGTGCCGCTTGACCTCCTCGATCGTGCCCGGCCGGCCATAGGTGCCGAGATAGCTCTTGGCGGCGAAGGGCATGGCGTGCATCCGCCCGAGCTTGACGAATTTCAGCTCCGGATTGGTCGGCCGCTCGATCTGGATGCCGATATCGGCCTCGACCCGCCCCAGATCGGGGAGGCGCATGGTGCAGTTGACCTCGAGCAGGATCTTGGGATGCGAGCGCTGGAACTCGGTCAGCCGCGGCATCAGCCAGAACGTGCCGATCCCCTCGGTGACCGAGATCCGCACCGGCCCGCGCAGCTCGGAGAACCCTTGCTGGGCAATGCGCTGAAGGTCGTAGGAGGCGACCTCCATCTGCCGCGCGGCGGTATAGAGCTCGAGCCCCTCGGCCGACAGCTCGATGCCGTGCGCGCTGCGCGAGGCGAGCGAGCCGCCGACTTCGCGCTCGAGCTCCTCGAGGCTGCGCCGCACCGTGTTGGTGGCGATGCCCAGCTCCTGGGCGGCGGCGCGAAAGCTCCGCGTGCGGCCCAGACAGAGGAAGATCCGGATGGTCTCCCAATTCAGGTCGCGAAGCCGGTCCACCGCTGGGTGTTCATAATATGGAACACCCGTCTTCTGAATCTTATGCATCCAGTCTCCCCGCGCATTGGTAGCATTCGATCGGCCAAAAGCGCCATAGGCGCCTTTGGATTGCGGCTTTACCGGCTTTGAGCTCGGCGGGTGGACAATGAACGTCTACAAACGCTCTTCAGCCTTTTACTCTACTCCGAGCGGTCCAGGTGTTCACCCACTGGACCACCTCGACAAGCATTATTTGTGCGACCGCCTGGCCGTCGCCACGCCTTGCGGGCCGGAGATCGACCTCCTCATGGACCGTGCCCGGCTGGAATTGCCGGGGATCGCGCGGAACGAGGTGGCGCGCCGCGTCTCGGCCGATAACCCCGACAGCTTCTGGGTGATCCGCCGGAAGCCCGCTGCCGGGGAGGGCCCGGGCGCCCCGCGCGGCCTCGCCGCCTTCCTGATGTTCAACGAGAACGGCTTCGACGCGCTGGTGCGCGGCGAGCTCGACGCGACCGACCCGCCGCGCGAGGCCCTCGTCGGCCAGCACGAGCGGCCGGCGGCGATCTATGTCTGGCTGGTCCACGCCAAGGGCCTAGTCGCCCCCGCGCTCTCCCTCGTGATGGAGAAGCTCAAGACCCCGCTCTACCGCGACGTCGATCTCTTCGCCCGCGCCGTGACCCGCGAGGGCAGCCAGTTCAACGACTCCCTCGGCTTCCGCCGCGGCCTCTGGTGGGACGGCCGCTACCACCACGAGTTCCACCACTACCGCCGCGACTGGCATCTCGGCGCCGCCCCGCTCGTCCCGACCGCCGTCCGCACCCTCGCACCGCCTCCGGCCGACGCGCGCCCGATCCGCATCAAGGTCGCGCACGGCATCGAGGACCTGAGCAAGGCCTTCGCGGTCCGCGCCGTCGTCTATATCGGCGAGCAGGACTGCCCCTATGACGAGGAGTTCGACGGCAACGATTTCGCCGGCGGGCACCTCCTGGCGCTCGCCGGCGACGAGCCGGTCGGCTGCGCGCGCATCCGCTATTTCGGCGCTTTCGCCAAGCTCGAGCGCCTCGCCGTCCGCGCCCAGTACCGCCGCCGCGGCATCGGCCGGCAGCTGGTCGAGGCGGCGACCGAGTTTGTCCGCGCCAAGGGCTACGACACGCTCTACGCCCATGCCCAGAAGCGCCTGGTGCCGTTCTGGGCCGGGCAGGGCTTCCGCCTGGTCGACCCCCGCAAGTCCTTCGCCTTCTCCGATTTCGAGTATGTCGAGATCGTCAAGTCGGTGACCCCGCCGGCCGACGCGATCGGCCTCGGCGCCGATCCCTTCCTCGTCATCCGTCCGGAGGGCGCGTGGGACCGGCCCGGCATCCTCGAGCGCTCGGCCGAGCGCACGCCCCAGAACGCCACCGCCTAGGACCGCGGCCGATGAACATCGTCAATCTCAGGCTCTACCGGGACTCGCGCTACACGCCGATCGTCATCTTCGTCGATCCGCAGAAGGAATACGTCACCGCCCATCGCGCGCTCGAACTGCCGGGCGTGGACGCCGCCATCGCGCGCTGCCGCGAGCTGCTCTCCTTCGCCCGCGCCAACGGCCTCCCCACCGTCTTCATGCGCTGGAAGCAGAACGGCAAGTTCTTCAACGCCAGCCAGCCGTATGGCGACTGGATCGAGGGCGTCTCGCCGATCGGCTCGGACATGATCTTCGAGCGCTCGTTGCCCTCCTGCTACGCCAGCGAGCAGTTCGTCGAGATGATGGAGAATGGCGGCGGCGACAACGCCGTCCTTGCCGGCTTCACGGGCGGGATCGCCTGCCTCTCGACGCTGGTCGAATCCTACCACCGCAAGCACAACATGACCTTCCTGACCGATGCCTCGGCCAGCCATCCGCTGCTGCCGCTCTCGCCGGCCAAGACCCACGAATTCACCACCCAGCTGATAAGTCTCTACGCGCCGGTGACGACCACCGGCCGCTGGATCGAGGAGCAGCAGAGGTTGCGGCAAGGACTTGGCAGCGTGATAGGAGCCGCGAGTGACTGACCACAAGGAAGGCGTGAAGACGATCCTGAGGCTCTTGCACTACGCGCGGAGCGAGGCGGTCCGCCTCTCGCTCGGCGAGGCGGCGCGCCTCATCGATCTCCCGATGCTCTCGATCCTCGAGCAGGAGCCGTGGGCCAACGAACTCGCAGCGGAGCTCGACGAAGATGAAAGCGACCCCGTCGGCCAGGCGCAGTGAGCCGGCCAACCCGGCGACCATCGCCCGCGCGCTGCACGAGTCCTTCCTCGACACCTCCTCCAAGGTCGCGCTGGCGCAGTGGGACGACGTGCTCGGCCTGCAGGTCGATCTCTTTCTCGCCCATGAGCTCGGCTTCCTGCAGCAATTCGCGCAATGGCGGAACGCCCGCTCGATCCTCGATGTCGGCTGCGGCAACGGCTACTACCTCTCGCGGCTGGCGCCGTTCTTTCCCGAGAAGAGCTATACCGGCCTCGACATATCAGCCGAGCTGATCGGCCTCGCGCGCGGTTTCCGGGGCCGGCCGGGGCTGAGCTTCGCGGCCGGCGATTTCTTCCGCATCGAGCCGCGGCAGAAGGTCGACCTCGTGCTGATGCGCTTTCTCGTCCAGCACCTCACCGACTTCGAGGCCGTCCTCGCCAGGTCGCGCGAGAACCTTTCCCCCGGTGGCACGCTGCTGATCATCGAGCCCGAGCTGAACCGGAGCGCCAACGCGCCGGCGACCCCGCTCTTCGAGGAGCTGCTCAGGACCTTCGAGCGTGCGCGGGTCGGGCAGGGCACGATGCGCGCGAGCCTCGACGCGATGGCCGACTACGGGCGCAGCCACGCGGTCTGGGAGACCGTCTGCGACACCCGCGTCTCGGTTCCCCATCTCGGGCCGTTCGCCGGCTCGAAGGTGGTGGCGATGTATCTTCGCTGGGTCGACCTCTGCGAGCGCTCGGGCCTCTTCGCATACGATTTCGACGCCGCGCGCGAGGAGCTCGATCAGTGGGCTGCCGAGCCGAGCAGCTTCAGCCGGATCGGCCTTCGCTTCCTCGCCTTCCAGCTGCGCGCCTGAGCGCCCGGCCTAGCCGATCGAGCAGGGCTCGCCGCCGAGCGCCTCGATGAGACGGACGATGCGCCGCCGCTCAGCCGCGCTCGGGATGCGCCGGAAGGCGCGGAGGAGGTCGAAGCTCTCGCGGCTGCTCGGCCGCTTCCCGGTCGGGCCGGACGGCAGCCACGCCGGGGCGACGCCGCCCGCGTCCTCGTCGGAGAAGAAATAGCCGACATCGACACCGAGCAGGCCGGCGATGTCGATGAGGTCGCTGGCCGCGATGCGCCGCCTGCCGCTTTCATATTCCTCGATGCTGATCTCGCTGAGCCCGAGCCGGCTGGCGAGTTCGGTGGGCGAGAGGCCGAGGCTTCGCCGCGCGGTGCGCAGGCGGTCGCCGAAATGGCGGTCGAGGTCAGTCCGGTCGCGCTGCATCCGCACCTCGATTCCGACTGCTTCGATCCGCTCCGGCCATTAGGGCGACGCTACATTTGCCCTTTCCACAATACAAGCATGGAGAGAGAATGGCGCGCTCCGCACCTCTTCAGTTGTTGTGGACGCCGCGCGGAGCATTGCCTGCCGGCGGGGCCGCGGTGCTAAGAAGCGCGCCTGGGGGTGGGGGAGACAGGCATGCGCGACTGGCAGAGGGTACCGCCGGCGACCAACCGCGAGGTCTTCCAGGTCGACGTGCCGGGGATCGGCGACCGTCTCGAGATCACGGTGGTCCCGCCGCTCTTCTGGGACCCGAGCTCGCCGCAGCGTCTGCCGGCGATCTATGTCCTCGACCCGTTTCCGACCATCGACATCTTCGCCGGGATCAAGCTCCATTTCGACATCTTCTCGGGCGGCGTGATCCCGCCCGCCTATCTCATCGGCATCGGCTATGCCGACCGCGACATCCAGGCGAGGCGCTTCCGCGACTTCACCCCGACCGGCGCCGCGCTCCCGCCCGAGCTGCCGATCGACCTCGCCTTCGGCACCGGCGGCGCCTCGCGCTATCTCGATACGATCCGCAAGACGGTCATCCCCGGCCTCGAGGCGAGCTACCGGCTCGACCCGGCCGAGCGCATGCTGGTCGGCTATTCGCTCGGCGGGCTCTTCGTCTCGCACGTCCTCTTCGAGGAGCCCAAGACCTTCGCGCGCTACCTCGTCATCAGCCCCTCGCTGTGGTGGGACGGGGACGTCATCTACCGCGAGGAGGAAGCCTGGGCGAAGACGCATACCGACCTCCGCGCCAAGGTTGCGCTGGTCGGCGGGGCCGGGGAGGAGAGCCCCGGCGGCGGCTGGCACAACAACCTCGCCGAGGAGGTGATGGCGAAGCTCAGCCTCGTCACCCACCTCCGCACGCTGCACGACCGCCTCGCGAGCCGCCGCTATCCGGGCCTCAAGCTCAACCTCAGGCTCACGCCGGAGGGCCGGCACATCACGCACTTCCCCAACGCGGTCGCCCTCGGCCTCGTCGACGCCTTCGGCCTCTAGCGCATGAAGAATTGAGATAACCTCCCCCTCGAGGGGAGGTCGAAGGTGCGAGGCCTACGGCCGAGCAGCTTTGGGAGGGCGGAACGAGGGTTCCACCCGCCCCCGTACAAAGCCGAGAGGTCGATGCCCCCTTCCCGAAACCGCTGCGCAGTTTCGACCTCCCCTCGAGGGGGAGGTTAAATTGAATCCGTCTTCATCGCGATCTAGCGCTCCGGCGGCCGCTTCTTCGGCGGCCCCTTCGCCGCGCGACGGCGGCCCGCGACCTTCTTCTGCGACCGGCGGAGATATTGCGGGTCGGTGTGCCGGCCCGCATAGGCATCGTCGAGGGTCTGAATGACGGCTTCCCCGTTCGGATGGAGCTGGCGGAGGAGCTCGTCGACCTTGGCCTCGACCCGGTCGTCGCCCTCCTTCGATTGCGGCGAGCCGACATAGAGGAAGAAGGCGAGTCCGGCGACCTGCCACAGGAGCTGCAGGAACTCGGACTGCCAATTCTCCAGCGTGTCCCGCATCATCTCCACCAGATAGGGCGGAACCTCGGCCGGCTGGCCGAGCGCCGCCTGCTCGTCGGCGAAGGCGAACCATCCGAACAGCCAGTGCCCGACGAGGGAGAAGGCGAAGAGGCCGATCGTCACCCAGGCGAAGCTGTAGCGGGTCCAGAAGGAACCGGTCTCCTTGAGCGAGTCCATGGTCGCGGGTCCGTAGCGGGTTGGGCGGACGGCGGGAGCCGCCGGCGTCCAGCTACAACGGAGCGTTCGGCGTCTCCGTTCCGGCGTGGGCAGCGAAGGGCGGGCGGCTAGCGCCCGCGCAGGAACCGGCTGGTGAGGGGGATCTCGACGCTGCGCTCGGTGGCGGCGGCCTTGCGGAGGATCTCGATGACCTCCTGGTCGGAGACCTGCGCGAAGTCGCGGTAGTAGAGCCCGACGGCGCCGAAATCCTTCGGCTGGGAGAGGACCACGATCTCGTCGGCCTCGCCTGCGAGCGACGCCACGACCTCGCGCGGCGCGACCGGGACGGCCAGCACCACGCGCGCCGCCTTGGCGCGGCGCATCGCGAGCAGCACGGCGCGCACGGTGCCGCCGGTGGCGATGCCGTCGTCGACCACGATGACGGTCCGTCCGGTGACGTTCTGCGCCGCCCGTCCGGTCCGGTAGAGCCAGCGCCGCTTCTCGATCTCGAGGAGCTGGCGCGCCTTCTCCGAGGCGATGTGGATCGGGTCGGGCCTGACCGAGTCCATGATCTCCTCGTTGAGGACGAGCTCGGGCGAGGGGCCGTCGACCACCGCGCCGAGGCCGAGCTCGGGCTGGCCGGGCGCGCGGATCTTGCGAACGAGGATGATCTCGAGCGGCGCGTTGAGGCCGCTCGCCACTTCCGCGCCGACCGGGACGCCGCCACGCGGCAGCGCGAGCACGATCGGCCGCGCGTTCTTCAGATGCTGGAGAGCCGCGGCCAGCTTCTGCCCGGCCTCACGGCGATTTTCGAAACGGATCGGCTCGGTCGGAAGGTCGATGCCGATCGGCTCGACCTTCACCGCCCGGGCGCGCCGCACGCGGGGATGCTCAGTCATTGCAACTCGATTCCGGGCGGTTCTCGCCCAAGCGCCACTGCTGCATTGCCTCGGACGGAAGCCCGCCTGCCAGCGGAACGAAGCGTCGGCGATACGCCAGGTTCCGGAAGCACTTGCCGTCGCCGAGAGGTCTAGACCACTTGTGTTGCAAAGCGGAGTCGGAGGTTTAGCAGCGTTGCCTCACGCGGCGGTGATGGAGTTCACCGCAAGGTTAAGAATGGCGCGAATCCTCGAATGATCGGGGCCGGGCGAGCTTCGGCTGAGCGGTCGATTCCTGGCGCCTGTGGCACGGACGCAACCGCCGGGAGAACAAGAAAGGCGCCGGAACCGCTCCGGCGCCTCTCTTCATTCCGCCAGCGTGAGGGGATCTACGGGGTGTAGATCTCGCGCTCGTAGGGGTTGATCACGTCGATCGAGAGGAGCTCCTCGGTCCCGTCGAAGAGCGTGGCCCAGGCGCCGCCCCCGCCGCTCCACTCGTAGTCCCCGACCCGGTCGGCCAGCGTGGTGGCGTTCCAGGCGATGTCGAGGCCCTGGTTGACGCGGAAGAGCTGCGCCTTGCTTGGGTCCTGCCCGGCGACGAAGCGGCCCGCGTTGTCGCCCGCGCCGCGGTTCACCGGGGCGCGCGTGTAGTCGACGCTGAAGGCCAGATGCTCGCCCGAGGCGGTCTCGAAGCTCCAGCTCTCCTCGCCGGTCACGCCATCCGGCGACGCGCTATGGGTGCGGGTCACCGAGAAGTCCGACGCCGCGATGTAGTTGTCGAACGGGCCGGGGGCCTCGGCCGCATCGGAGACGATGCCGCCGATGATGATCTGCACGTTCTGCCCGGCGGCCGTGTCACGGCCGGGGACGGCGAGATAGACCATCGAGTTGAGGCCGCTGCCGAGCACGCGGTTGTCCGGCCCGGTCACCTCGATGCGGTCGATGAAGATCACGCGGATATTGCAGCGCGCGGCCGGACCCTGGGTGGCGATCACCACCTCGTAGCCGGCCGGAATGAACGCGGCGAGGGCTTCGGGGTTGACGGCGAAGTCGAGCTGCATGCGGACTTCCGAGCTCGTCTCGACCCAGGTCCCGGCGACTTCCGGACGGGACGAGGGCGGCTTGGGCGGAGGCGGCGGCGCCGCGGGCGCTGCCGGGGCGGCGGGTTGGCCTTGCGCCAGCGCCGGTGCTGAAAGGCCGGCGATCGCGGTCAAGGCGAGGAGTGCGCCGAACGCGCACGAACCAATCTTCTTCAACATGTTTGGATTTCCTCCCACGTGTCGGAGCGTCTTTGGCTTCCGCACGCGCCATTTTCCGCCGCCCCCGATGCCTTGTCGAGCGAAAGCTTGGCTCGGCTCGGCCTATGCGGCGGCGACCGCGCGCGCCGCCGGCAGCATCCGCCCGATCGTGGCGAGGCCATGGTCGACGAGGATGGCAAGGAGCGCGACGATCAATCCGCCGCCGACGATGAAGGCAAGGTTGCTGGTCTGCAGGCCCGCGACGATCACCTCGCCGAGCCCCTTCGCCCCGACCGTGCTGCCGAGCGTCGCCGTCCCGATGCTGAAGGCGGCGGTGACCCGGACCCCGGCGAGGATCACGGGCGCGGCGAGCGGCAGCTCGATTTCGGCCAGCACCTGGCCCGGCGACATGCCGGTGCCGCGCGCCGCTTCGAGCACCTGCGCCGGGATCGTCCGGATACCGCCGACCGAATACTCGAACACCGGCAGGAGCCCGTAGGCGAGGAGGGCGATGAAGGTCGGCTCGAAGCCGAAGCCGACCAGCGGCACCGCGATGGCGAGGATCGCGACCGGCGGGAACGCCTGCGCCGCGTTCGAGAGCGCGCGGGCGAGGGGAAGGAACTCCTCGTTGCCCGGCCGGGTCACGGCGATCCCCAGCGCAAGGCCGACGGCAAGCGCGATGCTCGCGGCCGCGGCCGCGGTGGCGAAATGCCAGAGCGCGAGGTTGAGGAGCGTGTCGCGGTCGTAGAGCGCGGGCTGGCCCGGCGCGTTGAGCTGGGCGAGGAGCGGCTCGAACAGGCCCGGCGCGAGGACCAGCACGCCGAACAGCGCCGCCAGCAGCGCGATGACGGCGAGGTCGCGGCGGATCATCCGCGGCGCCCCACGGCCTGGATCGCAGCGGCGGAGATCTGGCCGATCACCTCGCCGTCCCTGACCACCGGCAGGAGGTCGGTCCCGTTCCACACCATCGCCGAGAGCGCTTCGCGTAGCGTGTCGCGGTGCTCGACCCGGCCGATCGGCTTGTCGGCAACGGCGTCGAAGGCGTGCCGCCCGTCCATCCGCCAGCGCCCGGGCTCCGCCGGCGCGAGATGGTCGGCCACGCGGTGCAGCGAGAGGATGCGGAGCGCGCGTTCCTCCGGCCCGACGAACTGGCGCACCATCCATTCCGACGGCGAGCGGATGAGGCTCTCCGGCGTCCCGATCTGGAGGAGCCGCCCGCGGTCCATGAGCGCCACGCGGTGCCCGAGCTTGAAGGCCTCGTCGAGGTCGTGGGTGACGACGATCGCGGTGATCCCGCGCTCGCGCTGGATGGCCGCGAACTCGTCCTGGAGCCGCGCTCGCGTCACCGGGTCGAGCGCGCCGAACGGCTCATCCATGAGCAGCACCGACGGCTCGCCGGCGAGCGCCCGGGCGACGCCGACGCGCTGCTGCTGCCCGCCCGAGAGCTGCCGCGGATACTTCCCGCCGAACTCGGCCGGGTCGAGCGCGAGGAGGCGGAGGAGTTCGTCGACGCGGCCCGCGATGCGCGTCTTCTCCCAGCCGAGAAGGCGCGGCAACACGGCGATGTTCTCGGCCACCGTCCAGTGCGGGAAGAGGCCGACGCTCTGGATGACGTAGCCCATCTCGCGGCGGAGCTTCTCGGGCGGCATCTCGCGCGTTTCGGCGCCGCGGAGGCGGACCACCCCGCTGGTCGGCTCGATCAGCCGGTTGACGAGGCGGAGCGTCGTCGACTTGCCCGAGCCCGACGTGCCGACCAGCGCCAGCACCTCGCCCTCGGCGACGGAGAAGGAAACATCGTCGACGGCGAGGACCTCGCCGAAGCGCTTGCTGAGCCCCTCGACCTCGATCATGCGCGGCCCGCCTTGAGCGCGTCGATCGCCGCGTCGAAGAGGATGACGGCGACCAGCGACAGCGCCACGATCGGCAGCGCGCCAAGGAGCGAGAGGTCGAGCGCGGCCTGTCCCATGCCGCGGAAGACGATCGTCCCGAACCCGCCGCCGCCGACCAGCGCGGCGATGGTGGCGAGGCCGATATTCTGCACCAGCGCGACACGGACGCCGGCGAGGAACACCGGCATCCCAAGCGGCACCTCCACGCGCATCAGGAGCTGCCGGGACGTCATGCCCATCGCGCGTCCGGCCTCGATCACCGAGGCCTCGACGCTGCGGAAGGCGGCGAGCGAGCTCGCCGTGATCGGCAGGAGCGCGTAGAGGAAGAGCGCGATCACCGCCGGCGTCCGCCCGATGCCCTGCACGCCGAGCTCGCGGAGCGCCGGGAAGCGGATCGCGAGCGCGGTCAGCGGCACCATGAGGAAGGCGAAGAGCGCCACGCTCGGCGTCGTCTGGAAGACGTTGAGGAGCGCGAACGACCAGCCGCGCGCCCGCTCGGAGCGGAACGCCCAGCGCCCGAGCGGCAGGCCGATCAAGAGCGCCGGCAGAAGGCTGAGCACGACCAGCACGACATGCTCGCGCCCCGCCGCCCAGAACTCGGTGCTGTAGGCGGCGTATTCGCGGGCCAGCGACAGGTCGGCGAGGAGGCCGCTGGCCATCACCACGCCGGCGCCGGCGACGACCGCCGCCAGCACGGCGACGCGCGCGGCTGGCCCGAGGTCGAGGCGCACCAGCGCGTCGGTCGCGGCAACGGCGAGGGCGATCAGCGCGATCCAGAACCCGCTGCCGAGCGAGACGCGCGCGAAGCCCTGGCCGGGGAGGATCGCGCCCGCGCCGAGCCCGGCCGCGACGAGGAGGGCGGCGATCGCCGCGAAGGCCAGCGCCGCGCGGAACGCCAGACCCGGAACGCGCGTGAGGGCGAGGATCGCCAGCACGAGCGCGCCGGCCGCGATCCATGTCGGCGGGTGGGCGATCTCCCAGACGCGGAGGCCCACGCCGCTGACGATGCGATTGGGCCGGAAGGAGAGGAGCGGCAGGAGCACCACCGCGGCCGCGGCGACGAGCGAGGCCACCACGGCCACGCGGCCGCCCGTCGGCGCGGCGGAGGCGGGTAGGAACTCTGCCTCCGTCGCGCTCATCGCCGCGCTGCGTTCGTCCGCGTCAATTCAGGAACTGGTGGGTGCGAAGGTAGTCCTCCGCGACCGCCGCGGGCGCTTCGCCGCCGACCGCGATGCGGCCGTTGAGCTCCTGCAGCGTGAGAAGGTCCAGCCCCTCGAACACGGGCCGGAGGAGCTCCGCGATCTCGGGATGCTCGGTGAGCGCCTCCTCGCGGATGATCGGGGCCGGCGCGTAGACCGGCTGGACGTTCCTGTCGTCGGTCATCACGACGAGCCCGACCTCGGAGATCGCCCCGTCGGTGCCGTAGACCATGGCGGCGTTCGTGCCGTCGATCTGGTCGGCGGCGGCGAGGATGGTCGCCGCCGTGTCGCCGCCGGCGAGCACCACCAGCTGGCTCGAGGCGAGGGTGAAGCCGTAGGCCGCCTGGAAGGCGGGCAGGGCCGGCGGCGAGTTCACGAACTCCGCCGAGGCCGCGAGCTTGATCGCCCCGCCGCCGGCGATGAAGGCGCCGAGATCGCTCATCGTCTCGAGGTCGTTGGCCTCGGCCACCGCGCTCCGGACGGCGATGCCCCAGGTGTTGTTGGCGGGCGAGGGGGGGAGCCAGACGATCCTGTTGGCCGCGTAGTCGAGGCGCTTGGCCTCCTCGTAGCCGGCGGTGAAATCCCGCCAGACGTCGGCATCGGCCTGGTTGAAGAAGAAGGCGGCGTTGCCGGTGTATTCTGGATAGAGGTCGATCTCGCCCGAGACGATCGCCTGCCGGACGATCGGCGTCGCGCCGAGCGGCACGCGGTTCTCGACCGGGATCCCGGCGTCCTCGAGGACGAGGCGGATCATGTTGCCGAGGAGGTTGCCCTCGGTGTCGATCTTGGAGCCAACCACGACTTGCGCGGAGAGCGGGGAGGCGGCGCCGGCCAGCGCCGCGAATGCGAGGAGGGGAAAGAGTCTAGCCATCGGTCATGCTCCCTAGGCTGCAGCTGTCAGGCGGGGCGTCCCGGCTCGTCCGGGCGCCTCACCGGCGAGGACTTGATGTGGGGCCGTCCCCCTCGGAATGCATCCCAATGAACACCCAAGCCGAAACGGCCGCCAGTGCGGCCCACACGGCCGCGATCCACATCGATGCAGAAAACGCGCCGATAAAGGCTTGTTCCACTGCTGGATACGCCGCGTCGGTCGTCTCGGGGAGGACGCCGAACCGCTCGCCGGCAGCGCCCGCATTTGCCATGAAGAGCGCCGAGCTGACCGCCCCGAGGATGGCGACGGCGAGGAGCCCGGCGATGCGGCTCGCCGCATTGTTGACCCCCGACGCGGCGCCGGACCTCGACTCGGGGATGGCGTTCATCACCGCCGTGGTGAGCGGGGAGATGAGGATCGACATCCCGCCGGCGAGGACGAGGAGCGGGAAGAGGATGCCGAGCCAGTAATTCTCGATCGTGAGCGCGAAGAGGATGCAGGCGAGCGTCACCACGATCGCGCCGACGATCATGAACGGCCCCGGCGGATGGCGGTCGGCGAGCGAGCCCGCGTAACGCGAGAAGATGCTGATCACCACGCCGACCGGCATGATGGTGAAGCCGGCCTGGGCGGCGGTCAGCCCGCGCCGCTCGATGAGGTCGAAGGGCAGCAGGAAGAGGACGGCGGCGAAGCAGCCATAGAGGAACACGGTGTAGATGTTGGCGCCGCTGAAGGTGCGCGAGCGGAAGAGCTCGAGCGGCATCACCGCGTCCTCGGCGCGCGCCTCGACCCACACGAAGAGGCCGAGCCCGAGCGTGCCGAGGAGAAGGGCGCCCCACACCAGCGGGTCGCCGAAGCCGCGCACGGGAAGGTCGGTGAAGCCGTAGGTCAGCGCCCCGAAGGCGGCGACCGCGACCGCGCTTCCGAGCCAGTCGAGGCGGCCGCGGGCGCCCGGGTTGCTGGTCTCGGGGACGGCGGTGAAGGTCAGCCAGAGGGCGATCGCCGCGAGCGGCAGGTTGATCCAGAACGCTGCCCGCCAGCTGAGCGTGTCGATCAGGAAGCCGCCGAGCGGCGGGCCGAGCGAGGTGGTGATCGCCGAGGCGGCCGCCCAGGTGCCGATCGCCCGCCCGCGCACCTCGCGCGGGAAGCTCGCGCTGATGATGGCAAGGCTCTGCGGGACCAGGAGCGCCGCGCCGACCCCCTGCAGCGCGCGGGCGGCGATGAGCGTCTCGATGGTCGGCGCGAGCGCGCAGACCAGCGAGGCGGCCGTGAAGAGGATGATCCCGGAGATGAACACCCGCCGCCTGCCGATGCGGTCGCCGAGCCCGCCGCCGACCAGGAGAAGGGCCCCGAGGGTCAGCGTGTAGGCGTTCACCACCCAGGTCAGCCGGCCGAAATCGGCGTCGAGCGACTGCTGGATCGACGGCCCGGCGATCGGGACGATGGTGCCGTCGATGAAGGCCAGCGCCGAGGCGAGGATCGTGGCGGTGAGGGTGAGCGCCCGCTGGCGCGGACCGAGAGCGTCGGGGGTAGCCGGCGCAGCCTCGGCCATCGGCCCGCCTAGCCCGCGCCCATCGTGCCGGTCACCAGCACGGCGACGATCGTGACATAGGTGAGCTGGTGGAGGAGCTGGTCGAAGCCGAGCGCGATCCAATAGCCGCCGTCGGCGGTGGTGAGGCCGAGCCGCCGCAGCACCTGCTCCTTGCTCCAGTCGATATGGTAGTGGACCACGAACTCGGCGAGGAGGATGCCGAGCCCGAGCCACAGCGAGGGCCGCATCAGCAGGAACACCGGGGTCGTGCCGATGACATGGATGCCGGCGTGGAGGAACCCGCCGGGGTGTCCGTAGATCCCCTTGGTGCGCACCTGGAAGGCCGACTGCAGGCCGAAATCGCAGATGAAGTGCTTCACCTGGAGGAGCGCGAGGCTCCAGAGGACGAGGGCGATCTGGCTGGTCACGTCTGGGCGGCTAGGCGCGGTCGGAAGGCGAGCCGGCGCCGGCTCGCGGCGCGGGCGGAGCGATTGTGCTGCTGGCCTGGGCAGGATCGCTGCGCCGGTTGAATCCGGCAAACGAAATTCTGGTCATGCTCATCAGCCCCGATCGGCCAGCGCCGCGCCTGTTGCCGGCGCCACGATGCCGCGACCTCTATTGAAATAGTGATACGGCGGGGGCTCGACAATTGTTTCAATCATTTCCTTGGCCGGGTGGGGCATTTCGGACGCACCCCGCCTCGATCCGTCCGGCGCCGGCCGGCTGATTCCACCTACGCGACCTGCTCGAACCGATAGCGGGGCTTGATCACGGTGTTGAGGAAGTTGCCCTGCGAGTCGGCGGCGAGGAAGTCCTCGAAAACCTGCCGCGGCACGAGGAAGTAGATGTAGCGGCTGCCGTCGAGGAGATGGAGGTACATCCGCGCCGACTCCTCGTCGTAGCCGGCCTCGGCGATGAAGGTCGACTCGACCGCGTGCATGAGGACCTTGCGCCTGGGCATTGCTGGACCTGCTCCTCATGCGAAGGCTAGCAAGTTTGACCGCTCCAGTGGCGTTGTCTATCCTGGATACACAAGATGGATAGATGTGTAGATCGCTATGCCCTTCCACATCCGTGACCCCGAGGCCGACAGGCTCGTACGGGCGCTGGCCCGGCGCCGCGGCCTCAGCCTGACCGATGCGGTCAAGGAGGCCGCCAGGGAAGCGCTCGACCGCGACAAGGATGAGCCTCCGATTCGCGACCGTCTCAAGAAGATTGCCGAGACGCTGAAGGCCTACCCCAGGACCGGCGACAGGGCCGACAAGACATTCTTCGACGGCCTCTCCGGCGGCTGATGTTCGTCGACGCGTCGGCGCTCCTCGCGATCCTCCTCGACGAGGAGGACGCCAGCCGCTTCGCCGAGGCCATCGCCTCCGCCGAGCGGAGGCTGACCGCGCCGCTCGCCATCTTCGAAACCGTCGCCGGACTGATGCGCGAACTGTCCATCCCCCTGTCCGTCGCCGAAGCCAGCGTCCGCTCCGTCGTCGCAATGGACTTCACGGTCATGCCGCTCACCGACGAGATCGACCGGATCGCGCTCGACGCCTTCGACCGCTACGGCAAAGGCCGCGGCCACCCCGCCCAGCTCAACATGGGCGACTGCTTCGCCTACGCCTGCGCCCGCGCGGAAGGCGTGCCGCTCCTCTACAAGGGCGACGACTTCGGGCGCACCGACATCGTCGGCGCGTAGCGCTTGCCTAAGGCTTGCGGCCCCGCGCCGGGGACGGCCGGAGGAGCGCCTCGGCCGGAATCCCCCACAGGCTATTGAGCTTCCACGCCATCGTCATGGTGATCGGACGCCGTCCCGACAAAACCTCGGAGGCGCGCTGGCGCGAGCCGAGAAGGCGGCCGAGATCCGCCTGGCTGAAGCCGCCCGTCTCCATGCGATATCGGATGGCCGTCACCGGATCGGGCACGGCCACCTGCCAAGCCCGCTTCTCATAGTCCTCGATGACGAGGGCGAGAAGGTCGAACCGGTCCGCCTCAGCGGTCCCGGGGACCGGTTCGTTGTCGAAATACGCTTCGATCTCGGAAAGCGCCCAATCGTAGTCCGCCTCGTTCCGAAGAGGCCGGACCGCCTTCTTGAGACTAGCTACCTGCGCCATGACACCATTCCGGCATTAATGCGGTCATACTCCGCATGGGTTCCAACGAATTTCACCAGCACTCGGCCGAAGCGGTAGGCCACACGAACGACCAGGCGATACTTGTTGCCTGAGAGGTCGAAGACGAGCCGGTCGTCGGCAAGGAAATCGACTGTCGCTCCGAAATGCTCCTTCACGCTTTGCGGACCGGTCCACTTCGCGTTCGAGACTACTGTGAACCATGCCCGCAGAGGGCCTTCGGCGTGAGGGTGACGCTCCCAGAAGAGCTTCAGGGTTCTTCGGGAAATCACCTGCATGGGCGCTCAGACTAGCTTGTTCCCAATTTGGTGACAAGTTGACCAAACGAAAAAGGGCCGGATCGCTCCGGCCCTTCTGATCGCGAGCTCGGCAAGGAAGCCGCGGCTCTAGCTGCAGCCCGTCGTGGTCCCGCAGGTGTCGCATTTCAGGCAGGTGCCGTTGCGGACGAGGGTGAAGTTGCCGCATTCGCGGCAGGCCTCGCCTTCGTAGCCCTGCAT
>JADYYB010000064.1 GCA_020853895.1 Bauldia sp. | reverse complement strand
GCGGCGAGCCCCGCAAGCTCGGTGTCGGCCATCGAGAGGAAGACGATGTCGCCCGGCGACTGGCCGAGCTCGACCGCGCCCTCGCCGTCGTCGATCCGCTTGGCGTCGGCGGCGAGGAGATGCATCTCAGCTTCCGAGCGCCGCCCGGATCGCGGCCTCGTCCATGTGCTTCTCGCCGATGACGACGAGCCCGCTCGCGGCCTGTCCGGGCGCGAACCAGACCTCGGCCCGCCCGCCGACCGCCTGCACGACCAGCGGCGCCGGCTTGCCCTCGACGGCGACGCGCCCCTTGATCCGCAGCACCCCGTCGAGGGCCAGCGCGCGCTTCACGATGTCCCGCGCCGCCTCCGCGGAAGGAAAGCTCGGCGTCGCGACAACGAAGCTGACGAAATCGTCATGGTCGTGCTCCGCCTCGCCCTCCATCTCGTGATGGCTGAGCCGCGCGCCCATGTCGTCCTCCGCGGCAGCGCCCATGCCGACCAGCACGCTCGGCGGCAGCCCGGCGCCGTCGGCGTGGACGAGCCGCGTCTCCGGCCGCGCCTCGGCGCGCACGGCGGCCGCGGCATCGCGGAGGGCGTCGGCACTGAGGAGGTCGCTCTTCGACATCACGATGAGGTCGGCGGAGCGCAGCTGATCCTCGAAGAGCTCGACGATCGGCGGATCGTGGTCGCGCGAGGGATCCGCCGCGGCCGCCGCGATCATCGCCGGGTCCGGCGCGAAGCGCCCATCTGCCACGGCCGAGGCATCGACCACCGTCACCACGCCGTCCACCGTGACGCGGTGCTTCACCGCCGGCCAGGAGAAGGCCCGCACCAGCGGCTGCGGCAGCGCGAGCCCCGAGGTCTCGATGACGATGTGCTCGGGCGGCGGGTCGCGCGCGAGCAGCATCTCCATCGTCGGCACGAAATCGTCGGCGACCGTGCAGCAGATGCATCCGTTGGTCAGCTCGACCACGGTCTCGGGATTGCAGGCGGCATCGCCGCAATCCTCCAGCAGCGCGCCGTCGAAGCCCATGTCACCGAACTCGTTGACGATGATGGCGATACGCTTGCCCCCGCTATTGCGGAGGAGGTTGCGGATCAGGGTCGTCTTGCCGGCGCCGAGAAAGCCGGTGACGACCGTCGCGGGAATGCGGTCAGTGTTCAATGACGGACTCCGGTTGGGTTGCGGGCTTCAGCGTCAGCGGCAGCCCGGCGGCGACGAGGACGACGCGGCCGGCGATGGCGGCCACGTCCTGGTTGAGCTTGCCCTGGAGGTCGGCGAAGCGGCGGGCGAGCGGATGCCCGGCGACTCCGCCCGCGCCGACCTCGTTGGAGACGACCACGACCGGCCCGGCCGCCCGCTCGAGGGCGGCGAGGAGGCCGTGGATCGCGGACTCGAAGTCGGCGTCGGCGGCCATGAGGTTGGCGAGCCATAGCGTGAGGTCCTCGACGAGCAGCGCCCGCCGCGGATCGGCCTCCCGCTCGACCGTCAGCGCGAGCTCGAAGGGCGCCTCGACCAGCCGCCAGCCGGCCCCGCGCCGCGCGCGATGGGCGGCGACCCGGCGCGCCATCTCCTCATCGTCCTCGACGATCGCGGTCGCGACATAGACCGGCTCGAGCCCCATCCCGAGCACCAGCTGCTCGGCATGGAGGCTCTTGCCCGATCCGGTGCCACCGAAGACCAGCGTGAGGTGGCCGGCGCTCATCGCCGCAAGCTCACGCCGCTTGCGACAGACGCTGGTGCAGCCAGCCCCCGAAGAACCCGGCCGCCGCCCAGAGGACCGCGCTCGCCACCAGCGAGGCGATCACGAACTCGCCCGCCAGCACGGCCGGATAGGCCGCTTCGAGCGTGGGCGCCTCGGGCGCCCCGATGAGGTGCGGAGCGACGATGAGCGCGATGCCGCCCGCCTTCCAGCCCCACTGGCGGCCGAAGGCGAGCGCGGCGAGGCCGGCGGCGGAGGCGGCGGCCGTCGCGAGCCACCACGCCTGCCGCGCGCCGAGATCGGCGGCTTCGGTCCCGGGCAGCTCGGGCGGCAGGCCGAGGCCGGGCAGGAGCGAGACCGCCAGGAACCCGCCGATGCCCCAGAAGAGCCCCGTCCGGGCGTCGACCGCGTCGCCCTTCAGCGCCATCGCGCCGACGAGGACGAGCGAGACGGAGACGCCCATCAGGAGATTGGCGAGCACGGTGTAGAACACGCGCTCGAAGCCCTCCCCCGGCGCCCACTCTTCTTCCTCGTCGTGGGCCGTTTCCTCGGCGGCGCCGGCGACCGGCGCGGCGTGCTCGTGCCCCCCGCCGGCCTCCTCGTAGACTTCGGCGTGGAGGATCAGCGGCTGCGTGGTGAAGATCTGCACCAGCGAGACGATCAGGCACGCGGCGAGGCCGGCGCCGAAGGCGCTGAAGACGATGTTGCGGAACATGGGACGCCCTCTTCTAGTGGCAGGGCAGCCCGAAGGCGTGCCGCGTATCGTGGGTGGCGTTGTGGAGGAAGCTCGGCGCGGCGAAGCCGGTCGCGACGAACAGCGCCGATCCGAAGAGGATCGCGGTGAGTGCCGGAACGATACGGGAAGCGAATGCGGGGCGGGCGAGGAGCCCGGTCAGCGTGGTCATCTTTTCTCCTTTGCCGTCCCACCGACGGCCTGGACCAAAACGAGCGCTGGCAGGTCTCCTGGCTCGCGGGTCTTCGCCTCTCCGCGCCTTCCCGGTTGCCCAGTGGCGTCTTGCGGAGCGGCTCGCCGCTTACAGTTGCGGGGGCAGCTGCGGCTTCGGAGCGTGCCTTCGGACACGCCCCTCACCGCATTCCCATTTCATCCCGCCGCGTGAGCGGCGAGAACCAGCGCGCCGACCCTAGCGGCCACGCCCCCGCCGACGCAAGGGCGCGCCGCCGCCGGCCCACCGGTTTTCCGCGTGATCGGAGGATGACTCGGCGCTCAGCGCTCCACGCGCATCGTCCGCACGAGGCCATCCTCGAAGGTGAAGGAATGGGTGACGACCCGGTCGTCGAGAACCTGGCCGGCCCTGTCCTGGACGATGAGCTGGGCTTCGACCGCCCACCCGTCCGGGAGGGGCGTGTAGGCGAGCGGGGTGAGATGCGGGTCGGTCGCCGCCCATTGCCGGCGCCAATAGTCGCGGATCGCCTCGTGGCCCTCCAGGCGCCCGCCCTCCTCCTCGTTCGGCCAGTCGACCTCGGGGTGCAGCGCGCCGAGCACCGCCTCGACGTCGCGGTCGTTGTAGTCGACATAGAGCTGTTCGAGGAGGTTGCGATTCCGGTCCATGGAACCAGTCTCCGACGCGGGGGTATTACGCCCCCTCAACGTTCCGGCGACGGATTCGGCTCCACCAGTCGCGCAGCCTGGCGGCGAAGGGCGAGGTGTTCCACCACCGCGTCACCGCCACGTCGGCGCGCCGCCGCTGACGGCGGACGAAGGGGATGTCGACCGAGAGGACGACGAGGCCGAGCGGCAGCATCCACACGCCGAGAAGCGGCAGCAGCCAGCCGACGAGGCCCCCGAGGATGAGGAGGATCCCCAGCCCCATGCGCAGGAGCCGGTTGCGCGGCAGGTTGATCGTCCTGCCGGCGAAGTTGATCTGGGCCATCGCTCTCCCTACCTGTCGGAGGAGAGATCGTAGCGGAGGGCGGCATTTGCAACCACCGGCACCGCCGACCGCAGGTTTAGGCTTGGAACGGCCTCGCGCCTTTGCTAATGAGGCGCCCGATCCCCGATAGCTCAGTTGGTAGAGCAAGCGACTGTTAATCGCTTTGTCCCTGGTTCGAGTCCAGGTCGGGGAGCCACCT
>JADYYB010000063.1 GCA_020853895.1 Bauldia sp. | reverse complement strand
GTCCTCCATCACCCGGCCTGGACCGATTTCGCCCTCGACCCGGCCGCTCCGCCGCGCGGCGCGATCAGCGCCAACCCGGCGGCCGGCTACGCCTCGCTCGCCGCCTTCCTGCCCTTCGCCTTCCTTGCCGTGTTTGCCGCGCGGATCGCCTTCGACGCCGCACGCGCCCGCTTCCTCCTGCGGCTCGTCGTGCTCTCCGCGCTCTTCCTCGCGATCTACGGCCTCCTCGCGCAGAACCTCGAGCTGCCGCAGGTCCTCCTCATCGAGCGGAATGGCGGCCCGGACGCCTTCACCTCCTTCTTCGTCAACCGCAACACGGCCGCCACCTACCTCGCCATCGGCCTCGTCGCGACCTTCGCGCTGATCGGCGAGAAGTACGAGAAACTCGGCTCTTCCGCGGCGCGCATCGGCCTCGGGCGCGGCCTCGTCGAGCTGCCGCGCCTCGCCGGGTTCGACCTCCTCGCCGCCTTCGTCCTCACGACCGCGCTCACCAACACCGCCTCCCGCGCCGGCATCTTCTCGGCCGGCGCCGGCATGCTGGCGGTCGCCCTCATGGCCCGCCTGCACGGCTCGGGAAAGCTCGGCCGGGGCTCCCGCCACAAGGCCGCCGCGGTCTCCGCCGTGCTGCTGGTGCTCGCCGTGTTCCTCACCGGCCTCGCGCTCGCCGGCGGGCTCTTCTTCCAGCGCCTCGAGGAGACCCCGCTCGATCTCGCCACCCGCTTCGCCCTTTATCGCGACACCATCGAGGCGATCCTCGCCCGGCCGCTCCTCGGCCACGGCGCCGGCGCCTTCGCCGACATCTTCCCGCTCTTCCACAGCGAGGCGGTGTCGAGCACGGTCATCTGGAACCGTGCGCACAACGTCTATCTCCAGGCCGCCGCCGAGCTCGGCCTGCCGGCTTTCGTCGCGCTCGTCGCCTTCATCCTGTGGTGGCTCGCGAGCATGATCGCCCCGGTCCAGGCGCGGAGCCGTCCGGCGCCCGTCGCCATCGCCGCGATCGGCGCCGCGGTGGTCGTGGCGATCCACTCGCTCTTCGACTTCAGCCTGCAGATCCAGGCGGTCGCGCTGCTCCTCCTCGTCATCGCGGGCGCCGGCTTCGGCGAAGCCCGCCGCCTCGGCGAGCCGCCCGCTTCGCGCGAGGGAAGGAGCGCGGGCAGGGGCGTGTCCGGCCGCGGCGAGTTCGAGGTGCGGGACCTGGAGATACCGCTCGCCGCGCCGCCGCCCGCGCCCGCGGAAAACCGGTCCAACTTTCCGTGAATCGTTCTTCCTCCATTGACACGAAGGGGTTCACGGTCGAGCCTGTGATACGACTTGAGGTTGAGGCGGCGGACGCCTCGCCGCGGTCGGGCATCGCTCTTCTGGGTGGTTTTGCATTCCGGGGGAACGCTGCTAGAGGGGCGCCGCGGCGGAAGCGGCGGCCTCGTCGCCTTCGCGGCGGAGTCTTCGGGCTTCCACGGGTCGTTGCGGCCGAGTCGTCAGGAAGGTTTGAAGGCAGGATGCGGGGCAGGCAGACGGTTTCGACACTTGGCCGGACGGGGAGTCTCTAGGCTTGGCCGGAGCCCCGCGTCCTGAACTGCGCGCCGTTCCGCCGTATCGGCCGGAGGGCAACGCGCCGCCGCATGTGAGCGAATCGCTCGACCGCGAGATCGACATCCGCGCCATCCTCGGCGTCATCCGCCGCCAGATCTGGACGCTGGTCGGCACGGTCGTGCTGGTCGTCGGCCTCGCACTCCTCGTCGTCTCGCAGCTCGAGCGGCGCTTCACCGCCGAGGCGCGCATGGTCATCGACTCGCGCGACGCCCAGCTCCTCGGCATGGAGACCGGGCTGACCGAGGGGTTCGGGATCAACACGCTGGTCGACACCGAGGTCGAGATCGCGCGCTCCTCCAAGGTCCTGATCCGCGTCATCGAGGGGCTCGGCCTCGTCAGCACGCTCGACCCCACCGCGCAGCTTTCGTTCTGGGACCGCGTCCGCTCCGCCTTCGGCCGCGGCCCGGCCCCGGTTGCGGGGCCCGCGCGCGACTGGAACAGCCTCTCGCCGGCCGAGCAAGGGCGGCTCGTCACCAGCCTCTCGCGCAACCTCCAGATCACGCGCCGCGGCCTCACCAACGTCATCGCGATCTCGGCGACCACGCCCTCGCCCGAAGAGTCGGCGCGCCTCGCCAACGCGGTCGCCGACGCCTATCTCGACGAGCAGATCGACGCCCGCCTCGGCTCGATCCAGCGCGCCTCCGCCTTCCTTAGGGAGCGCGTCGCCGACCTCGCCATCGATATCCGCGATCTCGAGTCGAGCATCGACAACTACGTCAACGACCGGCTCTTCGAGCTCGGCACGCCGGAGGCCCAACAGCGCATCGTCGCGCTCCGCCAGGAGCTCTCCGGCCAGGAGCTCCGCACCTCGACCCTGCGCAGCATCGAGTCGGCGATGCTCGCCGGCGACTACGACCGGATGACCGCGCTCCTCGAGACCGAGGAGGCCCTGCGCCTCGCCGAGCAGCGCGCCACCTTCGTCGCCCAGCTCGCCAGCCCGCAGACCGACGCCCAGCGCCTCGCCGAGGTGCGCGGCAACCTCGCCGCCCTCGACGAGCAGATCCGCGGCATGGCCACCACCCGCGCCGAAGCGCTGCGCACCCAGCTCGCCGGCACCGAGAACCGCGCCACCGAAATCCGCAGCGAGATGGAGGCGATTCTCGCCTCGCAGGACCTTCCCAACGACGTCGCGGTCGGCCTCTTCCAGCTGCAGCGCGACGCCCAGACGAGGCGCGACCTCTACGGCGTCTATCTCTCCCGCCTCCGCGAGGTCGAGCAGCAGAGCGACCTCAACCTGCCGGACTCGCGCGTCATCGCCTCCGCCGTGCCGCCGAGCGGCCCGAGCTATCCGCCGGTCAGGCTGATCCTCGGCGCGGCGCTGATGCTCTCGCTCGCCGGCGGCGTCGGCCTCG
>JADYYB010000062.1 GCA_020853895.1 Bauldia sp. | reverse complement strand
CCCAAGCACAAGGCGGAGGAGGGCGAGCAGACCGCCGACTGGGCGATCGTCTCGGAGCCGCTCTCCGCCTTCTCCGAGGCCGTGCGCCGCGTCCGCATCGGGCTCGAGACCATGGCCCCGGCCGAGCGCTTCTGCCTGATGGTCACCTCGTCTGCGCCGGGCGAGGGCAAGACCACGCTCGCGCTCGCCATCGCCCGCGCGATGGCCATGACCGGCAAGTCGACCCTCCTCATCGACGCCGATATGCGCCACCCGGCGGTGCACAAATATCTCGGCCGCAAGGTCGAGCACGGCCTCATCGACTTCCTCGGCCGCGGCCTCAAGCCGGACACCGCGCGCCTGATGACGATGAAGGAGTCGGCGACCAATCTTCATCTCGTGCTCGGCTCGGAGGCGAGCGCGGTCGCCACCGACGCGCTCCTCATCTCCGACCGCTTCAATTCGCTGATGAGCTTCGCCCGCGAGAGCTTCGACGTGGTGATCATCGACACCCCGCCGGTCGGCCTCGTGGTCGACGCCCAGGTCATCGCCAAGCACGCCGATATCGGCCTCTTCGTCGTCCGCTCCGGCTCGACCAACCAGAACTACGTCCGCGGCAGCCTCCGCAATCTCGGCGCCCGGCCCGATCTGCCGATCGTCGCCGTCCTGAACCAGGTCGAGCGCGGCTACGGCTATGGCTACCGGAAGTACGAATATTACTACCGCTCCGGCACCCGCGAGGTCTGAGCCGGCGGGCGGGGTCGCCCGCCTCGCCGTCCTCCTGATGGTGGCGGCCGCCGCGCTCGCCGGTCTCTTCACTTCCGCCCGGCTTGGCCTCGTCATCCTGGCGACGCCCGCGCCGGCCTGGCTGACCGAGTTCAGCCCGCTGGTCGGCGCGCCTGCCGACGCCGATCCCACCGTCCGCCGTCTCGCCGAGCGCTTCGCCGACAACCTCGCTGACTCCGCGCTCGTGCCCGGCCGCCGCGCCGCCTGTCTGGACGAGGTCGCCGCCGCCACCGCGGCCGCCGACGTCCCTCGCCGCGCCGCGGCGCTCGAAACCTGCATCGCCATCGTCGATGGCGGCCTCGCCGCGAACCCGCTGTCGGCCGAACTGTGGCTCGAGCGCGCCCGGCTCCTCTCGGCCTCGGGCGTCTTCGACGAGCGCCTGCAGGCCGCTCTCGCCAGGTCCTATGCCGCGAGCCCGCGCGAGGGCTGGATCGCCGCCACCCGCGTCGTCCTCGGCCTTCGCCTGCAGCCGCTCCTGCCGCCCGAATTCGTGCCCGACATCGCCCGCGACCTCGCAACGGTCCTGCGGAGCCGCGCCCTCGCTCTGCCGCTGGTCGACGCCTACATCGCCGACGAGGCGCTTCGTGTCACCGCCAACGCGGCGCTGGAAAGTGTCTCCGACATCGCCGCCCAGGAGCGTTTCGTGAGCTGGGTCCGCTCCCGGGTGAACAACCCCGTCTGAGGCTCGGCCGTCGCGGGCTCGGGAACAAAGCGCCGACCGCCACGTCTCAGTATCGCGGCGCCTCCCGCTCCGATTCGAACAACGCCGCGAGCTTGGCTATTCTCGGGAAGGGCGGGGACAGATGGAGGACGCGCGATGAGACCTGCATTCCTGGCCGTGATCGGCTCGACCTTTCTCCTCGGCGGCTGCCTGGTGATGCCGCCCCCGCCCGGGCCG
This sequence comes from Bauldia sp., assembly GCA_020853895.1. GTDB lineage: Bacteria > Pseudomonadota > Alphaproteobacteria > Rhizobiales > Kaistiaceae > JADYYB01. The sequence goes on along the minus strand of JADYYB010000062.1, from coordinate 1,356 downwards.
CCCGGCCCGCCGCCGCCCCCGCCGGGCGGCGCCTGCAACGCTTCCGGCGCTTCGTTCATCATCGGCCAGCCGGCGACCCCGCCCAATGTCGAGGCCGCTCGCCAGGGCGCGGGCGCTGCGACCGTGCGCACCCTCTATCCCGGCCAGGTCGTGACGATGGAATACAATTTCAGCCGCCTCAACCTCGACGTGAACGCCGGGAACTTCATCACCAACGTCCGCTGCGGCTGACCGCCCGAACGCACGCAGCGATCTGAACCCGCGGCCGCCCCGGCCGCGGGTTCGTTGTTTGATCGACGCCCCTTGCGCCAGCGTCTTTCCGGGAGGAAGAACCCATCGTCTCCGCTAAAGCTTGGCTGGACAAATATAGATCGCTGATTAGTCAGGATAGTCGAGAAGGGTAGCAAGCAGCACAGCTCAAGATCGAGCTATCGACTAGGCATAGTCAGCAAATAGGAGTTCCATCAGGAACCAATCTTCTTCGAAAGACTTCGCTTGCGGAGCGGGGTTCAATCGGATCGAGGGTTGGCTTATGCGCAACGCACGACCATTAGTGGTCTCGACCACGCTGATTGCGCTCCTGGGCGCATCGCATCTGACGCCGATAGGCGCTTTCCTGGCCGCGACGCCGGCCGCGGCGCAACAGGCACAGATCACCGTCTCCACGTTCTACGACTCGCTGTCGCCCTATGGGCGCTGGGTCCGTCACCCGTCGTTCCGCTACGTCTGGTGTCCGGCCGAGCCGGCCGGCTGGACGCCGTATTCGAGCGGCCACTGGGTCTACACCGAGCCCTATGGCTGGTACTTCGTCTCCGACGATCCCTATGGCTGGGCCGTCTATCATTACGGGCGCTGGTTCGTGCATGCCGGCCTCGGCTGGTGCTGGGTGCCCGGCACGGTCTGGGCGCCCGCCTGGGTGACCTGGCGCCGCGCGCCCGATTTCGTCGGCTGGGCGCCGCTGCCGCCGGCACGGCCCGGCATCCAGATCGACATCGACGTCAACATCAACATCGAGCCGCCCCAGGATCACTGGGTCTTCGTGCCCGCGCCGCAATTCCTCGCGCCCGACCTCCTGACGGTGGCGGTGCCGCCGCCAGAGCGGCCGGTGATCTTCAATCAGACCAACATCGTCGGGCCGGTGATCGTCCAGAACAACACGATCATCAACAACGTCATCGAGGTGAACTACATCGAGCAGGCCACCGGCCAGACGGTAGAGGCCCGCCCGATCGAGCCGGTCTCGGACCCGGCCGCCGTCGCGCAGGCCGGCGCCGCCGCGCCCGCCGAGACGACCCCGATCCCGGTCTTCCAGGCGCCCGTCGCGGACGCAGCCCCCGAGGCCGCGCCGCCCGAGGT
>JADYYB010000061.1 GCA_020853895.1 Bauldia sp. | reverse complement strand
GCGTTTCTCCGGTCCCGTGAACGCTCTTCCGGCTCACCCCCTCCCGAAACCGCGAAGGGCGGTTTCGACCCCGGATCAAGTCCGGGGCAGGCTCTCCCCGCAAGGGGGAGGTTAAGGCTTAGTGGAAGGCCCCAGGAACGAAGCAACCGTCCCTAGTTCGGCCAGTCCTCGAAATGGACCCACAGCACCGCGCCGAGCTCGACGTCCTTCGAAACGCCGTCCTGCGGCAGCTGGAAGTCGGCCGTGCTCAGCGCGGCGAAACCCCACCAGCCGGAGACCGGCACGGCGTAGGTGAAGACCCCGTTCGCGTCGGCCTTCACGGTCTGCGTGATCATGAGGTCGGAGGGCGCGGTCACCGCCCCGTCGACATTGTAGCGCTCGATCTCGACCTCGGCGTAGGGCACCGGCTCGCCGTCGACCTTGACCACGCCCTGGAAGACGTTGCCCGCCCACTGCGCGAAGGGCTTGGCGAGCGGCACGATCTCGGTCTTGAGGCCGAGCTCGGCGTCCCAGCCGCTGTCGTCGCCGAAGGCCGCCACGTAGGTCTTGGTGTAGTGGACGATGAACACGTCCTCGGCCGGCTCCCAATAGGGCTGCGGCTCCATGTAGAAGACGTAGGTCCCCGGCCGGTTCGGCGTGAAGCTCGCCTCCCATGCCGCGCCGTCGAGGACGGTCGTCTCGGAGAGCGTGCCGAGGAGATCCTGCGACTCCCCGTTGCTGTATACGCCGAAGGCGGCGGGCCGCGGCAGGTCCATCCCGCTCAGCTCGAAGGGGTGCGAGAACGACACCTCGAGCGCGATCGTGCGCGGGTCCTCCTGGGCGATCATGGTGTCCGACGGGATGATCATCCCGAAATGCGCTTGCGCCGCCCCAGTGGCCGCGAACAGCGCGGCCGATCCCAGCAGAACAGCGCGAAAATGCTTTTGTTTCCCTACCCTTGCGTGCTCAGCAGCCATAGCGCGGCGTCCTCCGTCCCCCGGCCGATCATGAGTGTCGTCAGCCCTGCGACGATCATACTTATTCCCAAAATGATCACAACCTCCGCCGTCACCAGCCGCGCGATCGTCGCCCGCCGGCAGCCCAGCTTGAAGATCGTCTCGATCTCCGAGCGCCGGAGCTGGAGGGCGAGGAAGAAGGCGAGCGCGACCGCGAGGATCGCGGCGATCGCGATGGTCAGCACCACCACGTCGAGGACCCGCCGCACCTGGAAGATGTCGGCGAGGAGCCCGTTCACGACGTCCTCCGGCACGACGATCTGGAGCGGCTGGTCGGGCTCGAGATACCGCCCGCGGAGGATCACCCCGGAGCGCACGTCGGGCGGCGCGGCGAGGACGGCGCTGACCGGATAGCTCTCCGGGTCGCCGTGGAAATGGAAGCTGTCGATGTTCTCTTGCGTGATCTCGTTGAAGGTGACCAGCGCCGCCCCGGCGACCACGTTCTCCGGCGTCTCCGCCAGCACCGCGCCTTCCTGCCCCTCGGCGGCAGCGGTGAGCGGCTCGTCGTGGCCGTGGCCGATCCCCTGGATCACCCAGGTCGTCTTGATGTCGACGAAGATCGCCTTGTCGTCGGGCGTGCCGGTCGGCGCCAGCACGCCGGCCACCGGCATCTTCAGCGGATAGACGCCGGCGAGGTCGAAGAGGTTCTCCGGCGAGGAGACGATGCTGTCGCCCGGCTCCAGCGCGAAGCGCCGCGCCACCTCGGCGCCGATCACCGCGTCGCCCAACAGAGTGAGGCCGCGCCCCTCGGCGATCGTCAGGCCGCGGAAGTCGAAATAGTCGAGCGTGGTGCCGACGATCGGCGCGCCCTGCGCCTGGAACCGGACATAGAGCGGGATGGCGGTGGCGAGCCCGCTGTCCCACACGGCGTCGGAGGCGGCGATCGAGGCGGGCGGCGGCCGGTCCTCGGTGAAGTAGAGGCTGTTCATGACGAGGTCGAGGGTGGAGCCGCGCGCGCCGATGAGGAGCGGGGTCGCCTCCGCCCGCGCCGTCAGCTGCCGCTCGCTCGCGCCCAGCAGCAGGTGGATCGCCACCGGCACCGTGAGGATGAGGGCGATCGCCAGCACCAGCACGAGGCTCCGCCAGAAATGGAACCGGAGGTACTGGCCGGCGAGATAGAGCGTGCCCATCACGCCGCCTTCTGCCGGAAGTCGCGGAAATCGATTACCCGGTCGAAGCGCGGCAGGAGCTCGTGGTCGTGGGTGACGGCGAGCACGGTCGCCTTCTCGGCCGCCGCGCGCTCGAAGAGGAGGTCGAGGATCGCACCCTTGGTGTCGGGGTCGAGATTGCCGGTCGCCTCGTCGGCCAGCACGAGGCTGGGCCTGGTGAGGAGCGCCCGGCAGATCGCGACCCGCTGCTTCTCGCCCTGCGAGAGCGCCTTCGGCCGCCGCGCGAGCTTGTCGGCGATGCCCGCCTTCTCGGCCAGCGCCTCGGCGCGCGCGCGCGTGTCGGCGTCGAGGGTGAGGGCGTCGGTGATGCGGTAGGGGTGGAGGACGTTGTCGCGCGCGCTGAGATAGTCGATCAGCCCGAAATCCTGGAACACGAAGCCGATCTTCTGGATGCGGAACGCCCGCCGCGCGGCATCGCCGAGCGCCGACACCTCCGCCTCGCCGACGCGGACGCTGCCGCTCGCGGGCACGAGGATCCCGGCCACGAGGTTGAGGAGCGTGGTCTTGCCCGACCCGCTCGGCCCGACCACCGCGACCCGCTCGCCGGCCGCCACGTCGAGCGCCGGCACCGACAGCCGGAACGCCCCACCAGGATAGGCGAAAGAGACCTCGCGGAGGGCGATCATCTCGCTACGGCGCCGGCGCGGCCACCGGCGTCGTGCCGGTGCGTACCGCGTCGGTGAGCTCGAAGCCGGCGATCTTCCACACCCCGTCGACCGGGGCGATGGCGAGGTCGGCGGCGTAGCGGTTCACCCGGTCGTGGATGTGGCCCCAGTGGCCGACCGTGCCGGTCACGGTCCACTCGCTGTGCACGCTGTAGCCGCTGTTGCCGGGGAGCGGCTCGCCGTCGGCGCTGAGGAGGTCGAGCGAGCGGAGGCTCGCCCGCGCGCCGCCGGTGTCCTCCATCACCAGCGCCGCGCGCCGCTGGAGATAGAGGTCGTCCCGCACCGTGCCCTCCGCGACCGCGTCGAGGGCGTCGAAGATCTCGTTCTCGTCCTCGGCCTCGAAGGCGAGATAGACCCGCTCCAGCAGCGTGCTCACCACCGGCCGCACCTCCTCCGGCTCGAGCTGCGCCGAACGCACCGTGAGGTCGACCGCGCCCGCGCCGAAGCCCGGCCCCTGCGGCACGAGCGCGATGGCGATCAGCGGCAGCGAGATGATCGCACCCCACACGCCGAGCCCGCGGACCATCTTCTCGCCGCCGCGCCGGAGCGCCGGCCCGGCGAGCGCCATGCCGGCGCCGACCGCGACGGCGGCGGAGAGCGCGAAGGTCGCGAAATACGCCGACACGTAGCCGAGCGGCGCGCCGCCGATCCGCAGCGTGGAGCCGAGCCCGAGCGCGAAGAGCGCGACCACCGCCGCGGCCGGCACGGCGGAGAGGAGCCCCGGCAGCCTCACCCGCAGCGCGATCAGCGCGGCGACGAGGAGTCCCGCCCCGGCGATCAGCGGGCTGAGCCAGCCCGGCGCCCCGAACACCCATCCCGCGACGACCCCGGCGAGGCCGGCGAGGAGCGCGACGCCGCGCGCCCGCCTCCCGTCCGCGCGATTGGCCACGGCGAGGAGGCCGAGCCACAGCCCGGCCATGATCAGCGCGAGGAAATTGCCCTGGCCGAACACCGCGCCGGCGGCGTTGACCACCGCCTCGGCCGGAGTCGCCCCCGGCCCGTAGGCAAAGGCGGAAGCCGGCGCGCCGAGCGAGAGCGCCACCATGAGCCCGGCGCGGAACGCGGTCCGGCGCATCGTCAGGGCCCCTTTGGTCCTCCGCGTCAACTCTCGCGCGGAGCCGGGGCCGCGGCCGGAGTCTGGCCGCTGCCGGGGAGGCGCGGCACCATCCCCGACACCATCCACAGCACGGCGGCGAGGCCGAGCACGGCCGTCAGCCACCACACCACGCCCGAGGCCATGAGGTCGTAGAGCGTGGGCAGCGGGAAGCGCCCCAGCGTGGCGCCGCGCTCGAGCGTCCAGTGCCAGCTGGTATGGACCACGAACGCGGAGAGGAGGATCGTGCCGAGCCGGTCCGGCGCCAGATATTTGAGGACCAGCGCGAGGCCCGAGAAGGCGACGGCGATCGACACCAGCGCGGCGATGATCGTGCCGATATCGAAGGCGATCACCGCGGTCAGGAAATGCGCGCCGGCGAACTGCATCCGCTCGCCGAGGACGAAGGAGAAGGCGAAGCCGAAGACGAGGCCGAAGCAGAAGGCCGGCACCAGCCGCTTGTCGATCCGCCAGCCGATGATGTTCTCGACCGCCATGAAGAGGATGCCGACCGGCACCATGAAGGCGACGAAATAGGGGAACCACAGCGTGTTGGGTGCGAGCCCGTAGGCCGTCGCGATCAGCGTGATCGTGCTCCCGGCCGCGAACGCGGCGCCGAGGAGGAGCACCGGCGGCGAGCGGCGGAACGGCATCACCATCGCCACCAGGAAGATCAGCGTCTCGAGGCTGCGGAGGACGTGGAAGAAGCCCTCCTTGGCGAAATACCCGGCCGTCTGCACGAAATTGGGGTCGAGCGTGATCCGCCCGACATAGGCGTGCACGTCGTAGGTACGCTCCGGCCCGGTCGGCGACACGTAGCGCATGGTGATGTTGACCTGCACGCCGAGCCGCGTCAGCCCCGGCTCGATGGCGAAGTCGGAATTCTCGGACCCGATGTCGTACTCGTAGGCGACGTCGAGCAGCCCCTGCTCCCAGCGCAGCACGGTGGCCGGGTCGAGGTCGGTGGTGGTGATGTGGTTATAGGCCTCCTCGAAGGTCGTGAACGAGCGGTCCGAGAAGGTCGAGACGCGCGCGTTCAGGAAGCGCGGCGTCGCCAGCTGCTGGCCGTTCTCGTAGAGCTTGACGAAGTCGCGGATCCAGAGCTGCGCGCCGTCCTGGAGCGGCTGCTCGATCTGCGTGAGGTCGAGCGTCCCGTCCTCGCGGGTGACGATGCCGTCGACGTCGCGGATGGCGTTCATCGGCGCGCGGACCAGCAGCGTGAGCTTGTTCCCCTCGGGCTTGACGAAGGCGAACACGGTGGTCTCGTCCGGCACTTCGTGGGCGTGCGCCGCGATGGGCGCGAGAAGCGCGGCGCCGACGGCGGTCTGGACCGCCAGGGCAGCCATCGTGATTAAACGTCTAAGTAGAGACATGCCAACTCTCGGCCTGGTCAGCGGACATGAACGCAGCGCGATCGGTGGACGATCCGCGTCGGTACAGCAGGGCCATAGCCGAATTCGTGATCATGGCGAAAGCCAAATTGCCGTTTTTTTTCGCACTCGGCAGTTGAGACCACTCGACAGCGCAGGCGCCGCTATTTAAGGTTTTTGACTGGCGCGGCTAAAAAACCTGGCCGCGCCTGGAGGAACTGGGAGGTGAGGATGAAGAAGCTTTTTGCCAACCGCAAGGCGCTGGCAGCGACCACGCTGCTCGCGGCTGCGGCAACGCTGGGCACCGGACAGCTCGTCTGGAACCAGGCCGTTGCCCAGGATGCGGCCTCGCGCACCGTCGAGGCCCCGCGCTTCGAGGTCGACGCGCTGTGGCCGAAGCCGATGCCCAACAACTGGGTGCTCGGCCAGGCGATCGGCGTGGCCGTCGACAATCTCGACCATATCTGGATCATTCACCGTGGCTGGGACCCGGCCGCGCTCGACAACACCGAGCTCGCGGTTCCGATCTCGGGCGGCCGCGCCGGCCAGCTGGTCGGCGAGTGCTGCAACCCCTCGCCGCCGGTCATGGAGTTCGACCAGGAGGGCAATCTCGTTTCCGCCTGGGGCGGCCCGTCCGAGACCGGCCAGTATGAGTGGCCGACCTCGAACCACGGCATCGCCGTGGACGACGAAGGCTTCGTCTATATCGGCGGCAACGGCGGCAACGACTCGCACGTCCTGAAGTTCACCCGCACGGGCGAGTTCGTCGCCCAGTGGGGCGCTCAGAACGCCCGCGTGGTTCCGCCCGATCCGAACGCTCCGGCCCCGGCGCCGGGCGCCGCTCCGCCGGCCCCGACCTACCGCGCCGACTCCCTCGACATGGAGAATTTCGGCCGCGTCGCCAAGATCGACCTCGACCAGGAGGCCAACGAGGCCTACCTCGCCGACGGTTACCTGAACCACCGCGTCGCCGTGGTCGACATGGACACCGGCGAGATCAAGCGTCAGTGGGGCGCCTACGGCAACCCGCCGACCGACGAGGTCCTCGGGCCTTACGACCCGGTCGCCGCCGCGGCCGCGCCGGCGCAGCAGTTCCGCAACCCGGTTCACTGCGCGAACCCGACCAATGACGGTCTGGTCTATGTCTGCGACCGCCCCAACGACCGTATCCAGATCTTCCAGAAGGACGGCACTTTCGTCGAGGAAGTGTTCGTCGCCACGGAGACCCTGGCCGACGGCTCGGTGTGGGACATCGACTTCTCGGCCGATCCGGAGCAGCGCTATCTCTACGTCGCCGACGGCGTGAACGAGCACATCCGCGTGTTCGACCGCACGACGATGGAGCAGCTCTACACCTTCGGCTACGGCGGTCGTCAGCCCGGCATGTTCCTCGGCGTCCACTCGATCGCCGTCGACTCCTCGGGCAACATCTACACGACCGAGACCTACACCGGTAAGCGCCTGCAGCGCTTCGTCTTCATGGGTGTCGAGTCCGGCCCGGTCACCGACGGTCAGGTCCCCTGGCCGCAGTAGCCGGTCGAGCTCCGGGGCTCTCGCCCCGGAACACCACCGCCAATCGAGAAGGCCGCTGCCCACGCAGCGGCCTTTTTGTTCTGGAACCCTCGCTCAGCCCGGCACGAGTTGCCACGAGTCCAGCTGCACGCTCCGCACCGGCCGCAATTGGCGCTTGAAGAGGTCGAGGCCGGCGGTCTCCGAGCCGCCGACGCAGACCTCGGCGATGCCGCGCCGGCACAGCGTCTCCGCCATGTCGAGGACGACGAGGCGCGGCATGCCGACGATCTCGTGGAGACCGATATGCGCGAACGCGTTGGCCCGCCCCCGCTGCCCCGCCGGCTCGTCCCAGATCGCGAACCCCGCCGGCGCGCCGCGGTGGAGGATCACCCGGCCCGCCAGCCGCACCCTGCCGAAGAGCTCGAGGAGCCGCTCGTAGGGCGCCAGCATCTCCGGCGCATGCCGCCAGCGGCGCACGATCTCGCGCACCGCCGCGCCGTGCCGGACGGGGTCGAGATCGACGGCCTCGACGCTGCCGCGGTCGATCTTGTGGAGGTCGGTGCGGAGCGGCTGGAACCCGCGCCCGCGATGCGCGGCCACCTTGGCCGTATCGAGGACGTGGACCGGATACCCCCAGTCGAGGAGGCTCTCGCGGCGGCGCTGCCAGCTTCGGCCGGGGAGGGCGGAGCCGAGTGCGTCGGCCAGCGGCGCCGTGGCGCGGCCGAGCGTCAGCCCCGCGCCACCGGCCGAGAGGTCCTCGATCGTCCGCGCCAGCAGCTCTATGCTGCCGCGCCCGAACGGCGGGAAGACGACGAGCTCATCGGCCAGATGCGGATGCCGGCAGACCAGCAGCGCCGCCTCGTCATCGCCGGCGAGCCAGAGGCCGTCCCGCCCGGTCAGCGCGAAATAGGCGGCCGAGGCCTGGTAGGGGTCCGCGCTCGGATTGCCATCGAGGAGACGCTGCAGCGCGCCGAGCCCGGCGTCGCGCACCGGGCGGAGCCGGGCGCTCCCGATGCTCGGCTTCTCCCGCCTCGTGGCTAGAATCATGACCCCCGCCCGCGCCCGCCGGATCCTCGCCCTCGTCAGGCTGCGTTGCTTTCTGGCCTATCCGCGCGAGATTGCCAATTTCCGCCGCAAGCTCGGCTACTGGCCCGACCCCGCACTGCCCCGGCGCCGCAACGAGCTCTATCTCTGGCGGCGCATCTTCGACCGCAATCCGCTCTTCACCGCCCTCAGCGACAAGCTCGCCGCCAAGCGTTTTGCGCTCGATCGTCACCCTGGCCTGCGCGTCGCGCGGACGCTGTGGGAGGGCGAGCGCGCCGAGGACATCCCCGAGGCGCTGCTGGCCGGCAACGTCGCGGTCAAGGCCAATCACGGCTCGGGCTGGAATTTCTTCATCGAGGGTGGCCGCTACGACCGCGCCGACCTCCTCGCCCGGACGCGGAAATGGATGAGCCGCACCTATGGCCGGCGCCATTCGCAGTGGGGCTATTTCGGCATCGCCCCGCGCCTCTTCGTCGAGGAGCTGCTGCTCGACGAACGCGGCGAGAGGCTGGTCGCCGACTACAAGGTCTATGCCGGCGGCGGCACGGTCGCCTTCGTCTTCGTGCGCCAGCGCGCGGCCGACGGATCGCTGATCGAGGGCGTCGTCGACGAGGCCGGCCGGGTCTACCCGGAGCGCTACGACAGCGGCGTCCTCTCCGCCGCCATCGAAGTGCCGCCCGAGCTCGGGACGATGTGCGCGATCGCGCGCGATTTCTCGCGCCTCGTCGACTTCCTGCGCTGCGATTTCTACCTGGCCGGCGGCGCGATCTATTTCTCGGAATTCACCTTCTATCCGGCGGCGGGTTACGCCTGGATCGACCACGACGGCCTCAACCGCCGTTACACCGGCGCCTGGGACCTCCGCCGCTCGTGGTTCCTCGCAACGTCCCAGCGCGGCTGGCGCGGGCGCTACGCCGAGGCCCTCCGCTCGATCCTCGACGGCGCGGCCGGAACGCCTCCGCGGCAGGGCCGCCCGTCGGCCGTGTGACTCCGGTCACTGAGGCGCGGGCCGCGCCGGCTCATATGAGGCGGAGGGCAATCCCGCCCTCATCGAGAGGAGCCGGTCATGAAGACCCTCGTCCTCGCCGCCTTGCTGAGCGGCGTCATGGCAAGTTCCGCCCTGGCTTACGCCCCGGCCGGGCCGACTCTCGCCGAGCGCCTCGCATCGGCGCCGAGCCTCTGGTTCCCGCCGATCAAGGCGAGCCCGGCGATCACCAGCGAGGCGCTCCTCGACGGCATGGGCGGCGTCTCGGCCTTCCTGCCGGCCGACATCCGCCGCCGCGTCGACACGCTCGACGCCTCCTGCAGCGACCTCGGCGCGCGCGGCTCCTCGCCGGCCTATTGCCTCGGCTACCGCACCCAGCTCGCGGCTTCCGTCCCCGCCCCGGGACGCTAGGCCGCGATGAATCGAGGTAACCTCCCCCTCGAGGGGCCGGGCTATCGCATATGGCGAGCCCTTTCCCCTCCCCTGCTTGCGGGGAGGTTGCGGAGCTTGGGCCGAAGGCCCTAGCGAAGCGGAGGGGGAACGAGCGAAGCGAGCCTCCCTGACCGCCACGCGTCAACTTTCCCGGGGCACCGCAGCCCGTTTCCGCAAGGCTCTTCCTCCGGCCTACCCAAGGTTCCCCCTCCAGCTGCGCTAGGGCCTTCGGGCCCAAGCTCCGCTACCTCCCCCGCAAGCGGGAGAGGGGGTGTTGAGGAGGTCCGCCTCCTCGCCGGGCGCCATATGCGATAGCCCTGCCTAGAGGGGGAGGCTAGACGTCCGCGACTCGAACCGGCTTCATCACGCCAGGGAAGAAATCCGGCCGGTGGCTGCTCGCCACCGGCCGCCCTTTCCGCCGACGCCTCAGCCGGCCGGCCGCGAGCGCGCCATCAGCGCCTGGCGCTCGGTGATCAGGATCCAGCCGTCGCGGAGCTCGACCAGCCCCTCGCTTTGCCAGGCCGACAGCTGCCGGTTGACGCTCTCCCGCGTCGAGCCGGTCATGTCGGCGAGCTCGCTCTGCGAGAGGGAGAGCTTGCTGGTCTTGTCGGAGAGCCGCACCAGCGTCTTGGCGAGCCGCGTGGCGAGGCTCGAGAAGAAGTCCGAGGTCCGCTCATCGGCCCGCCGGATCATCTCGCAGAGAACGCCGAGAAGGGTCAGCGCGACCTGCGGGTGCGCCTCGAGGAAGGGCAGGAGGTCGCGCCGGGCGAGCACCAGCGCCTTGCCGTTGGTGATCGCGCGCGCCTCGGCCGAGCGCGGCTTGCCGTCGAGGAGCGCCATCTCGCCGAGGATGTCGCCGGCCTCGAGGTCGCCGAGGATCAGCTCCTTGTCGCTGGCCATCGGCCGGAGGATACGGATATGCCCCTGGAGGACGATCATCATGCTCTCGCCGGGGTCGCCGAAGCGGAACAGCCGGTCGCCCGCCTTGAAGTCCTGGCGATAGGCGCGCCGCGCCAGCACCTCGCGATCCTCCTCCGCCAGCGGCTTGAAGAGGAGACACTGCGCGAGGACACGGGCGTTGTCCGCCGGTCCCGCGATCCTGGTCGTCGTGGTCATGGCCTTGCTCCCACCGTTTGGCCGGCCGCCGGAGCGCGCGCGGGCATCGCCCTTGCGCGGAGCCCTTCGCGCTGCCGGTTCCTCGCCACCATCCCATCCTTCCCTGGCCGGTGGTGTGATCCAGCTGACACCCCGGCCGCCCACTCCGGCGTAGTCTCGCAAGCTCGGCCCCTAATTGACGATCACCGTCGCGGCCACCCACACGCTTTCCGGCAGCGTCATCGCCGTCAATCGAAGAGTCCCGTCGCCTGGAGCTCGAGATGGGTCGGCACCTTGACGCCGAGCGCCGCGGCGGTCGCCCGGTTGATGCCGAAGACAAAGTTGGTCGGATGCTGGAAGGGCAGCTCGGACGGCGGCGTGCCCTCCAGCACGCGGTGGACATAGTCGGCGAGGGCGACCATGCCCTCCGGGCCGGAGCTGCCGTAGCTCATCAGGCCGCCCGCTCGCGCATAGGCGTGCCCGCCGCCCGCCATCGTCGTCGCAAGGCCCGCCTCGCGCATCACCCGCGCGGTCAGCGCCCGGTCGAAATCGAAGTCGCCGATGTCGATGAGGAGCGCGGTCCCGAACCCGCCGCCCTTCAAGATGTCCGCCACCTCGACCAGCCACGCTTCGATCGCCGCCGCCTCGATCGCCGCCGGCGGCGGCACGGGGGTCGGCACGACCTCGATGCCGGCGCGGGCCAGCATCGCGATGCCGGCCTGAAAGGCGTCGGCGCCGGGGAGGGCGAGGTTCTGCTCGGCGATCGCCACCGCGATCCTGCGGTCGCCCGTCATCTCGGCGAGGAGCTGGACCTGCTTGGCGAGGAGCTCGACCGAGACCCCGAAGCTGAGCCCGGTGAGGTTCCGCTCGGGGCGCGCGACATTCTCGACGAGGCCGAGCGCCACGAGGTCGGGCGCGTAGGTGAGGATCGGGGTCGTCTCCTCGAGCGTGAGGAGCTCGGGCAGGAGCTGCCAGACATGCATCACGATCGCGTCCGGCTGCCGCGCGAGCAGCGCCTCGAGGAAGGGACGCGACCCGCCCAGCGCGGCAAGATCGGCGAGCGTCCAGAGGTCGAACTCGACCGTCTCGCCGGGGATATGTCCCAGCCGCCTGAGCTCGACGAAGAACGCGGTCCACGACGTGGAGGGCGAGGGCTCCGCCGGCACCTCGAGCGCGGCCGCCGCTCTCTCCAGCTGCTCGCGCGTCAGCAGCTCCGGCAGCACCGCCACGCGCGGCACGCGCGCCCCGATCTGCGCGCGCAGCGCGCCGGGGGCGAGAAGCGCGGCGCCCGCGCCGCCGAGAGCCATGAGCACGCCGCGCCGGCCGATCATTCGACCACCTCGGTCGCCGCGAGCAGGAGACTCTCCGGCACCTTGACGCCGAGCGCGGCGGCGGTGCGGAGATTGATGATCAGCTCGTAGGTCCTCGGCTCGAGCACCGGCAGGCTCGCCGGGTCCTCGCCGTTGAGGATCCGGCCGACATAGCGCCCGGCCTCGCGGTAGTAGGTCGGCAGATCGACGCCGTAGCTCATCAGCCCGCCGATCAGCACCGTGTTGCGCGAGTTGCCGTAGACGCTGGGCAGACGGTGCCGCATGGCGAGGTCGACGATCCGCTCCCGCCACACCCCGAAGGAGGCGACGGTGCCGACATGGACCGCCTCGATGCCGTCCGCCGCCATCGCCGCGAAAGCGGCGTCGAGCTCGTCCTCGGCGCTCGCGTCATAGACCCGGATCTCGACGCCCAGCACCGACGCGGCCTCCGCGAGGCTGCGCACATTGGTGGCGTAGGTGTTGACGGCCGGGCTTTGCAGCACCCCGACGCGGCGGACGGAGGGGAGAAGCTGCAGGAGCAGCTCGAGCCGCTTCGGCTCGGGGATCGAGCCCAGCATGTTGACGCCGGTGAGGCGGCCGCCGGGCCGGTTGAGGCTGTCGACGAGGCCGAGCGCGACCGGGTCGTTGCCCATGATGAAGACAATCGGGATCGTCGGGCTGGCGGCCATGGCGGCGAGCGACGCCTCCTGCCCGCCCGTGGCGAGGATGACGCTGACCGCCTCCTCGGCCAGCTCGAGCGCCAGCGCCGGCAGGCGGTCGTAGCGGGTGTTCGCCCAGCGATAGACGATGCGGAGGTTCCGCCCCTCGACATAGCCGAGCTCGCCGAGCCCTTCCTGGAAGGCGGCGAGCCGCGACGGCGAGGATTCCTCGGTGTAGGTCGCGAGGTAGCCGATGGTCGGGCCGAAGGCGTTCTGCGCCACGGCAGCGAGCGGCCAGGCGACCGAGGCGCCGGCAACGGCCTGCAGCGCTTTCCGCCGCGAGATCATCCGACGGTCTCCCTCCCCGCGCTCGGCGCGATCCGCCGGTTCGCACAGCCGTCTCGCGCAGGCGGCCGCTACCGCTGGCCACGCATGTCCCGCCGGTCTGGGGCGGGTCTTTTCGCCTGATCCGCTGCGTTTCTAGGACAGCGCATCTCAGGGTGGTCCGCAAGCCGACCGCGCGGCTTTGACTTAACGTTTCCGTGTCCCGCCGCGTCACGCCTGCAAGCTGGAGCCTAGCAGCCTCGTGCGACGTACCGGCGACGCCTTGGCGGGCACTCGTTTGCCCTGCCGCGCGGCGCCGGGGTGTCTTCCGAACCCATTGAAATCAAGGGAAACGCCGCCCGGCTGTGACCGCCGTCACAGCCCTCCCGGGGAAGCTTGGCCGAAACTGTCGTATAGTTGCCGGAAGCAGGAGCAGCCTTGCCTGCGGAGTTGTCGTTTCTTGGCTGCGTGGGGACTTAGGTGACCGCGACGGCGGGCATGGAGGACGGCGACCTCGTTCGCCTGCCGGCGGAGCGCAGCCCGCCGCGCGGCCGGCTGTTCCGAAAATACGTCCTCCTCTTCGTCATCGTGGTGTCGACCGCGCTCGCCGCGAGCGGCCTCCTCGAGATCTGGTTCTCCTACCGCGAGCAGATCGCCTCGCTCGCCCGGCTGCAGCGCGAACAGGGCGCGGCGGCCGCCTACAAGATCGGCCAGTTCATCGAGTCCATCGAGGACCAGATCGGCTGGACCACCCAGCTCCCGTGGTCCGCCGAGTCGGTCGAGCAGCGCCGCTTCGACGCCCTCCGCCTTCTCCGCCAGGTGCCGGCCATCACCGAGCTTCGCCAGATCGACGCCAGCGGCCGCGAGCAGCTGCACGTCTCGCGCCTCGCCCTCGACGTCATCGGCAGCCAGGACGATTTTTCTGAGAACGAGTTCTTCCTCGGCGCCATGGCCGAGCAGACCTATTTCGGCCCGGTCTATTTCCGCCGCGAGTCCGAGCCTTACGTGACCATGGCCCAGGCCGGCGCGCGGCGCGACGTCGGCGTCGCCATCGCCGAGGTGAACCTGAAGTTCATCTGGGACCTCGTCTCCGCCATCGAGGTCGGCGACAGCGGCTACGCCTATGTGGTCGACGATCTCGGCCGGCTCGTCGCCCATCCCGACATCTCCATGGTCCTCCGCAACACCAGCCTCGCCGGCCTGCCGCAGGTCGAGGCGGTGCTCCGCGGCGAGCCCAACCAGGAAGCCCTCGTGGGCCGGGGCCCGGACGGCACGGAGGTGATCTCGGCCAGCGCGCCGATCGCCCGGCTCGGCTGGCGCGTCTTCGTCGAGCTTCCCGTTCGCGAGGCGCTCGCCCCGATCTACGCCTCCGCGCTCCGCACCGGCGCCCTTCTCCTGCTCGGCCTCGCCATCGCCTTCGTCGCCGGACTTCTCCTAGCCCGCCGCATGATCGAGCCGATCAAGGCGCTGCAGGAAGGCGCCGGCCGCATCGGCAGCGGCGACCTCTCGCGCCGCATTGACGTGAAGACGCGCGACGAGTTCGAGGCCCTCGCCGCCGACTTCAACGACATGGCCGACCAGCTGCAGCGCTCCCATGCCGACCTCGAGCGGCGGGTGGAGCAGCGCACCGAGGAGCTCGGCCGCTCGGTCGCCGAGTTGAGAGCCCTCGGCAAGCAGCTCGAGCTCGCCAGCCAGCACAAGTCGCAGTTCCTCGCCAACATGAGCCATGAGCTGCGCACCCCGCTCAACGCCGTCCTCGGCTACACCGAGCTGATGCTCGACGGCATCTACGGGCCGATGCCGCAGAAGGCGCGCGAGGTCCTCGACCGCGTGCAGTTCAACGGCCGCCACCTCCTCGGCCTCATCAACAGCGTCCTCGACCTCTCCAAGATCGAGGCCGGGCAGATCGTGCTCAACATCGAGCCCTACGACATGACCTCGCTCGTCCATGCCGCGGTCGAGTCGGTGGGCTCGCTGGTGCGCGACAAGCCGATCGAGCTGCGCGCCACCGTCGATCCCGGCCTGCCGGTCGGCCGCGGCGACGCGCAGCGTCTCCACCAGGTCTTCGTCAATCTCATCGGCAACGCCATCAAGTTCACCGACGAGGGTCTCGTCGAGGTGCGCGCGGCCTGCGCGGACGGGCGCTTCATCCTCTCGGTCCGCGACAGCGGCCCGGGCATCGACCCGGCCGACCACGAGCGCATCTTCGAGGAGTTCCAGCAGGTCGACAATTCGATCACCCGCCAGAAGACCGGCACCGGCCTCGGCCTCGCCGTCGCGAGGAGCATCGTGGAGATGCATGGCGGCACGATCCGCGTCGACTCGGCGCTCGGCGAGGGGGCGACCTTCCTCATCAGCCTGCCGGTCGACGCCGAGCCGAAGGCGGTGGCGGCATGAACGCCCGCATCCTGGTGGTCGAGGACACCGAGGACAATCGCCGCATCATGCGCGACCTCCTCACCGGCGCCGGCTACGAGCTGGTCGAGGCGGTCGACGGCCCGGCCGGCTGGGCGATGGCCGTCGCCGAGCGCCCCGACCTCATCCTCATGGATATCCAGCTGCCGGAGATGGACGGCTACGAGGTCACCCGGCGCATCAAGGCGGATCCGGAACTCCGCCACATCCCGGTGATCGCCGTCACCTCCTATGCGCTCTCCGGCGACGAGCTGAAGTCGCGCGAGGCCGGGTGCGACGCCTATATCGCCAAGCCTTTCAGCCCGCGCCGGCTGCTGGCGCTGGTGCGCGAGTTCCTGCCCGAGCGATGACAAGCGCCCACATCCTCGTGGTCGACGACGCCGCCGACAACCGGGCGATCCTCCGCGACCGGCTGGAGAGCCAGGGCTACCGCGTCACCACCGCCAATGACGGCGAGGAGGCGATCGCGCGGGTCAAGGCCGAACCGCCCGACCTCATCCTCCTCGATGTGATGATGCCGAAGCTCGACGGCATCTCCGCGCTCCGCCGCCTCAAGGCCGACCCGGACCTGCCCTTCATCCCGGTCATCCTCCTCACCGCGCGCTCCGACACCGCCGACGTGGTCGGCGGCCTCGACGCCGGCGCCGACGAGTATCTGGCCAAGCCCATCGACCATCTCTCGCTCGTCGCGCGGGTCAAGGCGATGCTGCGCCTGAAGCGCCTCCAGGACCGCCTCCTCGTGCAGGCCGCCGAGCTCGCCGCCTGGAACCGCGAGCTCGAGAGCCGCGTCGCCGCGCAGGTCGGCGAGATCGAGCGCATGTCGCGCCTGAAGCGCTTCCTCGCGCCCGAGGTCAGCGCGGCGATCCTCTCCTCGCCAAGCGGGGAGGCAGCCCTCCTTCCCGCCCGCGCCGACGTGGCGGTGCTCTTCTGTGACCTTCGCGACTTCACCGCCTTCGCCGAGCTCGCCGAGCCGGAGGACGTGGTGCGCCTCCTCGCCGACTATCACGCCGCCGCCGGCGAGCAGGTCTTCGAGCACGGCGGCACGCTCGAGCGCTTCGCCGGCGACGGCATGATGGTGATCTTCAACGCCCCCGTGCCCTGCGAGGATTTCTGCCGGAAGGCGGTCGCGCTCGCGCTCGCCCTCCGCGCCGGCGTGGGCGCCGTGCTCGAGCGCTGGAAGAGCCGCGGGGCCGGCCTCGGCCTCGGCATCGGCGTCGCCGCCGGCTACGCCACCGTCGGGCCGGTCGGATTCGCCAGGCGCTTCGACTACGCGGCGATCGGCAACGTCACCAACATCGCCTCGCGGCTCTGCGCGCTGGCCGAGCCGGGCCAGATCCTGATCAGCCAGCGCGTCGCCCAGGAGATCGGCCCCGCCTGGCGCACCAACCCCCTCGGCGAGGTCGGGCTGAAGGGCTTCTCCAGGCCCGCGATCGTCTACGAACTGGCCGGCTGATCGCCCTTTTCGATGGTGTGACCGCGCTCACTGAGAGGGGAGGGGGCTTCGTCTTAGATGGGGCCATGGACGCGGGACGAGCTTCATGCCGAGGCCGCCCCGGACGCCCAATCCCTCCGACGAGCTGAGGCTCGTCTACGACCAGGAGTATCTCCGATGTTCAAGATGATCCTCGCCACCGTCGCCCTTGCTGCTCCCCTCGCCGTCTCCGCGCTGCCCGCCTCGGCCGCCGTGAACCCGAACTGGAGCGAGCTCCAGGGCGCCGCCGCGATCACCCGCAGCGCCCCGCTCATCGACCAGAACACCGTCGACTTCGGCGGCCTCGGCAACGCCAAGCCGGGCGGCTACCTCGCGGTGCTGACGGAAGCCCAGACCAACCGCCTCGACCGCGCCTGCAGCGTCGTCATCGGCGGCGGCTACTCGGCCGGCACCGTCGAGTTCTGCCGCCTCCTGAAGGACGAGATCGACTCGGCCGAGGCCAACGAAGCGGACTCGAGCTCGAACTGAGATTCCTCTTCGGCCTCCACCCCCAACTCGAGGCCGTCACCCAGCGGGACTCCTCCCCCCGCTGGGTGAACCCTTTTCTGGCCCCGGCCGCGCGCCGTTTCGGCGGTTCCCCAGCCCGGCTCACTCTTCTCGTATAGAGGGAAATGCTGGTACGATCCTCCGGCACCGCTACATCGGCGGCCGACCCAAACGTCGATGCGGCATTCTGCTCAACAGGGAGGACGTAGGGTATGACGCATACTTCAAGCCTGCGACGTCGAGCTCTTCTGTCGACCGTTCTGGGAGGTACGGCGGCAGTCCTATTGGCAATGCCGGTGGCGTTCGCCGCCGACGTGACGCAGGAGCGGCTCGAGAACGCCGACGCCGAGCCGCACAACTGGCTCATGGGCTTCCAGAATTTCAGCTCGCACCGCTATTCGCGCCTCGACGAGATCAATCTCGACAATATCGGCGACCTCCGCGTCGCCTACACCGTGCCGCTCGCCACCGGCCTCATTGGCCGCACCACCAACAATCTCGAGAATTACGGCCTCGTCGACGACGGCTACATGTATGTCGACGACGGGTCGGGCCAGTTCTTCAAGCTCGACCTGACGCCGGGCAACCAGGCGTTGGTCCTTTGGAAGGCCGACTCGGCCACCGCCAAGGACATCGCCGCCGGCTCGCGCGGCATCGCGATGATGGGCAACGCCATCTATCACAACCTCCGCGACGGGCGCGTGGTGGCCGTCGACCGCGACTCGGGCGAGTTCATCTGGGACGTCTAGGTCGCCCGCGCGCCGTGGCCCGACGCGCAGACCGACGTCAACCTCATCAAGGAGACCTTCACCGCCGCGCCCATCGCCACCGAAGGCCGCATCCTGGTCGCCAATTCCGGTGGCGACGCCGGCTCGCGCGGCTGGCTCGCCTCGGTCGACGCCGAAACCGGCGAGCAGCAGTGGCGAACCTACGTCATCCCCGGCCCCGGCCATCCCGGCCACGAGACCTGGCAGGACGAGAACCAGGCCTGGAAGACCGGTGGCGGCGGCATGTGGACAACCGGCTCCTACGATCCCGCCCAGCGCGTGACCATCTGGGGCACCGGCCAGCCGCAGCCGATGTTCGATCCCGAGTTCCGTCCGGGCGACAACCTCTTCACCAACAGCGCGATCGCCTTCGACATCGAGAACGGCAACATGAACTGGTACTTCCAGTACACGCCGAACGAGAACTGGGACTACGACGAGCAGGGCGTTCACCTCCTCATCGACGCCACCGTCAACGGCGAGGAGCGCCAGATGGTCGGCCATTTCTCGCGGAGCGGGTTCTTCTACACGCTCGACCGCACCAACGGCGAGTTCATCAACGCCGTTCAGTACGTCAACGAGGTCAACTGGACCGCGGGCATCGATCCCAAGACCGGCAAGCCGGTCGAGTACGATCCGACCCTCGCCGTCCAGCAATACGTCCCCGAGTTCCGCCATCTCCGTGGCGAGACCAACAACGCCCCGGCCTGCCCCGACGTGCTCGGCGGCGTCCGCTGGCAGCCGCCGGCCTACAACCCCGAGACCCACATCGCCTATGCGGGCGGTCTCGACGGCTGCTCATCCTGGGACCTCATCACCGTCACCGCGCTGCCTGACGGCGGCATCGACTTCGCCGGTCCCGGCGGGCCGTTCGGCGCCTTCTTCGGCGCCAACACCAACATCCGCCACAGCAATATCCGCGGCCTCATCACCGCGGTGAATGTCGAGACCAACGAGCTCGTGGCCTCGCTCGACCAGCACTACCTGAACCTCTCGGGCATCCTCGCCACGTCCGGTGGCCTCATCTTCTCCGGCACGCTCGACGGCGCGGTCACCGCGCACAACGCCGAGACCCTCGAGGAGGTGTGGCGCTTCCACACCGGCGTCTCGATCAAGGCCGCGCCGTTCAGCTTCGCGGTCAACGGCAAGCAGTACGTCGCCGTCATCGCCGGCGGCGGCAACGCCTCAGGCCCGCATGGCGTCCAGTTCCCCGAGCTGGTCAACATGACCCCGCAGGGCGCGCTCTACGTCTTCTCGCTCTAGCGGAAGACGGGACGACCTCGGCGGCGGGCGGCCTTGCCGCTCGCCGCCCGCTTCTCCCAACCGCAATCGGCCGGAGCCCTTCTGGGGCTCCGGTCCTCCCGGGATTGGAGACGACGTGCCGACCTTGCGAAGGACCGCCCTTGCCGCGGCGATGACCGTGCTCTCCGTCGCCGGCGCCTTCGCGCAGGCGCCGCTGCCGGGCATGCGCAGCGATCGCCCGCCGACCGTGTGGGACCTGCCCCTCGGCGCCCATGCGCGCGAGCTGCCGGCCGATCCGTTCATCGATTTCGCCTGCGGCACCAATGGCGGGCCGCCCTCGACCCCGCTCACCGGCTGGACCGACTTCGCCCGCTGCCGCGCCGAGCCGGCGACCGGCTTCCACGAGGTCTATTTCCGCTACGACGACGAGCCCGAATATTGGGCCCGCGCCCGCTACCTCATCGAGCAGATCGCCTTCTACCAGTACACCACCGTCTTCGACATCCCGGTCATCGTCTCCCTGCTCTTCGACGCCGACGGCTTCCTCGTCGGCCACCGCATCGTTTCCGACCCGCGCGTCCCCGAGGGCATGCGCGAGAACGGCTCGAGCCTCGCCGGCATCCTGAGGGCGCGCTACGGCGAGGAGCTCTTCGACTGCGTCGACCAGCCGAAGCTGCCCGGCGAGTCCGAGTTCCAGGGCATCTTCGTCAAGCGCGAGTGCCACGCCACCGATGCCGAGGCCCACCTCGCGATGGTCGTCCTCGAGCGCAACCTCCGCAAGATCGGCCAGCACCAGCAGGACGTGCTCGCCGGCCCGACCGCCGGCCTCTTCGAGAGCACGACCTACTTCCAGGCCCTCCTCGACGCGCCGATCGAGGATCGCGCCGCGCGCCTCGCGAACCTCCCCGAGCCGGGCGAGAGCGAGCGCGACCGCCTCATCGCGCGGGCGCTGAACTGCCCGGGCTGCGATCTTCGCGGCGTCAACCTCAAGCGCGCCGATCTCACCGGCGCCAACCTCAGCGGCGCCAATTTGCACGCCGCCAATCTTTCCGGCGCCGATCTCACCGGCGCGGTCCTCGTCAACGCCAACATCAACCGCGCCAATCTCCGCCAGGCGAGGCTCGCGGGCGCGCTGCTCGCCGGCTCGATGCTCTTCGCGAGCAAGTTCGACGGCGCCGATCTCCACGGCGCCAATCTCAACGGTGTGCTCGCCGGCGAGGTTCAGCTGAGCGGGGCCAACCTCGCCGGCAGCTTCATCCTTCGCTCGGACCTTCGCGCCGCCCGCATCACCAACGCCGACCTCACCGGGGCGGCGCTCGGCGGCTCGCTCATCGACGGCGCGCAGCTGACCCGCTCGAACCTTTCGTCCGCCGATCTCACCGCCGCCTCGCTGTGGCGGACCAACATGGCGGGCGCGAACCTCGCCGGCTCGAACCTTTCCGACGCCGACCTCTACGGCGCCAATCTCCGCGAGGCCGACCTTTCCGGCGCGAACTTCTCCAACGCGCGGATGACCGCCGTGGTGATGACCTCGACCGTCACCACCGGCGCCACCTTCGCCGGCGCGCAGCTCCCCGCCGGCTTCACCCCGCCGCCCTGAGCCGCCGCGCCTTACCCCAGCCGTAACCGACCCCGACGCGCCGGATCGGCTGCGCGACACTCCCACCGCCCCCTTGTGGGGCGGTCGAAACCGGCGTTTCAGCCGGTCTCGGGTGGGGTCCTCTTCGACCGTGGGATCTTGATGCGTCGCTTGCCGCGAGGGGCCCTTCCCGGCCTCCGCCTTGTGGGCCGGGCTGTCGCATATGGCGCCCCCTTTGCCCTCCCCCGCAAGCGGGAGACGGGCGTCGAGGAGGGGCCGCCTCCTGGCCGGGCGCTATATGCGACAGCCCTGCCCACAAGGGGGATGGGGCCATCACGCAACCGCTGAAGCTGCTACGGCGTGGCCCGGGGCAGGGCGGCGCAGCGCGCGTTGCCCTCGCCGAGGAGCGCGGTGCAGTCCTCGGAGGTCGGCGGTCCCTTGCCGGCGAAATCGGCGAGGATGAAGCGCGCGAGGCCGACCGCGTGGCGGTTGGTCAGCGTCTGGTCCGACGCGCCCGGCGTCGCATCGCCGAGCTGCTCGCGGGTCAGCCCGTAGCAGCGCGCGTCGGTATAGGCGCGCGGATCGAAATGCGGCATGCCGGTGCCCGGCCGCCCGCAGAGGATCACCTCGACCAGCTGCTCCTCGGTCAGCACGGTGTCGCGGAGATTGGCCCCGCGCGGCGCGCGCGGATCCTCGGGCTGGCCGTCCGCCAGCCAGCCGTGGCAGTCGGCGCAATTGGCCTGGCTCAGCCACACGTCACGGCCGAACGCCGCGTCCTGGGCATAGGCCGGCGCCTGCCCGAGCGTCCACCCGAGCGCCGCGAGGAGCCCCGCGGATGCGAGCCTCCCGACAAAAGACAAACCCTTGACCATTATCGACGATCCTCCCTGGTAGCGTCGCGGCCGAGCATTGCACCCCGGCCGCCCGAGTCAAGGATCGCCCGCCATTTGTCGCGGCGGCCGGACGCGGCGCTCAGCCGGCCTCGAGCGGCACGCGGAAGACCACCCGGCGGAGTGTGAATTCGTCGAGGAGGATGCGCGATTCTACACGCCACTCGCCCGGCAGCGGGAGATCGTAGTCGGAGATGGCGAAGGTCCCTTCGCCGGTCTTGTCGAGATAGACGTCGAACGGCTCGACATTGAGGTCGGGCAGCGAGAAGCGGAGCCGGACTTCGCGGGCCAGCAGCGGCCGCCCGTCCGCCCACGCCATCCTCACCGCGATGTCGTTCGCCCCGCTGCACGAGGAGCCCATCGTCAGCGTCACGTCGAGGCCGATGTCCCTCCCGCTCACCGCCACCGGCCCCTCGACCGGACAGGCCGATGCGGCGCCGACATAGGCGCGCGGCGGAACCGTGGTGCCGAGAAGGGCGGTCGCCCCGAGGATCAGCGCGAAGAGCCCGAGCTCGGCGCCGATCGAGCGCCGGAGGCCCGTCTCGGCGCGCGCCTCGCCGGCGAGCGCCGGGCGCGTCAGGCGCCAGCGATTATAGGCGGCGAGGACAAGCAGGAGGACGACGAGCCCGAGCTTGATCCCGAGATAGAGGCCGTAGCGGCTGGCCAGCAGCGCCTGCAGCGAGCCCGACTGGATCACCGCCATCGTCGCCCCCGCGACGACCAGCACGCCGAGCATCCACGGCGCCATGCGCGAGAAGCGCGACAGCTTCTCGCGGCCGTCCTCGGCGACCGAAGCGGCGCCGACCGCGGGCAGGGCGCGCCGCCGCCACAGGAGAGCCACGAGGCTCCCCAGCCAGAGCGCCGCCGCGGCGGCGTGGATCACATGCGCGGGCCGCGACAGCCATTCGGGCGGCGAGCCGGCGACATGCCCGCTCAGCCCCAGCCCGACCAGCGCCGCCGCCCCGCATAGCGCCGCGACGCGGCGCTGGCCGAGAAGGGCGGACGCCACCCCCGCGATCAGCGCCGCCAGCACCACGGCGAGGCCCGGTCCGAGGATGCGCAGGGCCGCCTCGAGCGCCGCCCCGCCGCCGCCCGCCTCGGAGGCGGTGAGGTAGATGAACCACGCGCTGCCGGCCGCCGCGACGATAACCGAGCCCATCAGGAGCACCGCCATCGTCCGCCGGTGGCGCGCGCCGAGGGCGGCGTTGGCGAGGAGCAGGCCCGCGCCCAGCACCGTGCCGAGAAGGAGCAGGAAGCGCGGATACTCGGTGAGCCCGTCGCCCGCCGCCTCGAGCTCGGCGAACTCGGCGTTGCTCTCGCCGACCGCGAGGCGGATCGAGCCCGAGACGATGTGGCTGTCGGTCGAGATCACGCTGTAGCTGAGGAGCCATCCGCCATTGGCCAGCGTCCCGGGCAGCGCCCACGTCACCTCGGGCGCGAGCGGCCAGGTCTCGTCGGCGCGGATGATCGTCCCCTCGCGGCCGATCAGCTGCAGCGAGGTCATCTGCACCGGCTCGTTGAAGCTGAGCGTGACCGTGGCCGGCGAGACGGGCAGCACGGTCCGGTCGGCCGGCTGGGAGCGGAGAAGGATCGCGTGCGCGAAGGCCGGCGAGGCGGCGAGCGCCAGGAGCGCGGCGAGGACGAGGACCCTAGGGCGCATGGGCGGCGGGCGCCGTGCCGGTCAGCGTGACGAACGGCGCCGGCTCGAGGAGGCTCTCCGGATCCTCGCCCGGCAGCGGCGTCTCGATCCAGCGCAGCACGGCCGCGCCGCACTCCTGCACGATCGGGAAATAGATCACCGTCCCGCTCTCGCCGGGCGGCAACTGCACGATCAGCACGAACTCGCCGAGGTCGAAGGCGGGCAGCGTGCCGCCCACCCAGCGGATCTCGCGCGAGAAATGCGGCATGCCGGGGTCCTGCGGCTGGTCGCGGGCGACCTCCTCGACCGTCCAGCCGCGCTTCGGCTGCGGCTCGGCGAGCGCGAGCCGGTCGTCGACCAGGATGCGGAGCGCGGTCGTCGCCGCTTCCTCGCAGCCATGCTCCACCTCGAACACGGCGCGGAGCATCGATCCCGCCGGCGCCTCGTCCTGCGCCAGCTCGACATGGGCGGACGCACCCGAAGCCAGCGCCGCGCCGGCCAGGGCGAGGCCGCAGGCGAGAGACCGCGGCGGTTTCCGGGTGCGCATCACCGTGCCGATGGAAGAGGCCCGCCGATGCGATCGGCGGGCCTCCGGGTTCAGGGCGATGTCAGCCTATTGGACGGGGGTCCAGCGCTGCATGCGCTTACCCACGTCGACCTCGCCGG
>JADYYB010000060.1 GCA_020853895.1 Bauldia sp. | reverse complement strand
TTCCCGCCGACCACCTCGGCCAGCGCGCCGCCGGTCGAGGCGATCACCGGCGTCCCCGCCTGCATCGATTCGGTCGGCGGCAGGCCGTAGCCCTCGTAGATCGACGGATAGAGGCTGAACGCGGCGCCCGAATAGAGGCCGGCCAGCATGTCGTCGGAGATTCCGGTGAGATGGATGATCGAGCGCCCGAACGCGGGCTCCGCCTCGAGGCGCGCGAAGAAGGCGTCCATCATCCAGCCGCGCCGGCCGACGAAGACGAGCTTGAACCCGCTCGCCGCGATCGTCCCGTCCTCCTCGAGCCGCTTCCACGCCTCTAGAAGGACCTCATGGTTCTTGCGCGGCTCGATGGTCGAAACGAACATCGCGAACCGGCCGCGCTCGAGTCCATCCGGCAGCTCGTCCGCCGCCGGGGCGAGGGGGCGGATATCCGATCCGAGCGGGACGACGCGGCTCTCGCGCATCGCGAAGCCGAGCGAGCGGCAATAGGCGGCAGCGTCCCGCTCGCTGCTCGCGGCGTTGAAGATCACGCGGTCGGCGGAGGCGAAGGCGCGCCGGTAGTAGGCCTCGAAGATCCGCGCGTCCTTCTCCTTGTACCATTGGGGAAAGAGGATAGGGATGATGTCGTAGCAGAGCACGACATGGCGGAGCCCGGCGCTCTTCTGCAGCCGCGCGATCTCGTCGATATCGACGTGGTACCAGTCGGACTGGGCGCCGACGAGGACATCGCCGCCCGTGAGCGTGAGGCCGTCGTCGAGGATCATGTCGAGCGGCGGGCAAGGGCGGAGGCTCCCATCCTCGTTGAGATAGAGGCCGCGCTCCCCTTTCTTCGTCAGCCGGAAGATCCTCGCTTCCGCCGCCGCGTTGCGCCGGCCGGGCGATTGCAGGATCTGGCGCTGCGCTTCCGAGAGGAGCTTTCGCCGTCCGCGGGTGATCCACAGCGACGCCTCGGCGAGGCCGCGCGGCAGGCGGCGGAGAAGGCGGCCCTCCTTCTCGCCCGGGTTCCAGAGAAGCGCCGGCTCGACGCCCGCCTTCCCGTCGAGGATCGGGTCGATCCATTCCGGCCGGATCGCCCGCGGCCGGTTGGCGAACGGGTCGAACACGGTGAAGACGACGTCGCTCCGCCTCGCCCGCGCATGGCGCGCGAGCTGCTGCTGCACGCGCATCATGCCGACGGTCGGCCCGCGCCAGCGCACCAGGCTCGAAAGGTCGAAGAGGACCCTCATGCCGGCCCATGTGCCGGCGGGAGACGCAGGCCGTGACGGCGGTCTCGGTCATTATGCCGGTGCGCGACGGCGAGCGCTTTCTTGCCGAGGCGCTGCGCTCGGTGCTGTCGCAGAGCTTCGGCGACTTCGAGCTCCTCGTCGTCCTCGACCATTCGGCCGACGGCTCGGAAGAAATCGCCCAAGCCCATGCGCGCGAGGACAGCCGTATCCGCGTGCTCGACAATAGCGGCGAGGGCCTGGTCGACGCCCTCAACGCCGGCTTGGCCGCTGCGCGGGGCGAGCTCATCGCGCGGCTCGACGCCGACGACCGGATGCACGCGGGGCGACTGGAACGGCAGCGCTTCGTCCTCCTCGCCGACCCCGATATCAGCCTCGTCGGCTCGGCGGCAATCGTGATCGACGCCGACTCGCGCGCGATCGGCCGCATCCGCGTGCCGGCCACCGACGCCGCGATCCGCGCGCGCCTGCCGCGCGGCAACGCCTTCGTCCACTCCTCGGTGATGTTCCGCCGCGCGGCCTTCACGGCCGCCGGGGGCTACCGCGACGACTTCCCGCTGAACGAGGACTACGACCTCTGGCTCCGCCTCGCCGCCACCGGCAGGCTGGCCAACATCGCCGAGCCGCTCGTCGACCACCGCCGTCACGGCGAGGCGGTCTCCGCGCGCAACGCCGAGCGCCAGCGCCTCGAAAGGCGGCTCTGCCTTCTCGCCTGGAAGCGCGACAAAGGGCTGATCGGCGAGGCCGCCCACGCCCGGCTCCGCGCGCGGCTGACCGAGCTGAGCGCCCGTGTCGTCGACCTCGAGGCCGATCCCGCCGCCTGGCGAGACGGCGACCTCGCGCTCTTCGCCGCCGCGCTGCCGGAGCTCGGCTCCGCCGATGTCCGGGCGCTCGCCCGACTCGTCGGCGCGAGCGCCCGAAGCGGCGCGGTCTCCCGCCTCGCTCATCTCCGCTTCATGCTCGAAGCGCGGGTGATCAGCCGGCTCGCTTATGCGCGCGCCTGCCGCCCGGCCGTCCGCGCGCTCGAGCAGCACGCGGCCGCCGCGCGGCGCTGAGCGAAGCGGGGAGGGGAGTCCTCAGTTCGAGAGGAGCACCTGCGTCATCGGCAGCTCGCTGAGAAGGTCGCGCGTCACCCCGCCGAAGGCCCATTCCCGGAAGCGCGAATGACCGTAGGCGCCGGCCACGATGAGGTCGGCGTTGAAATCCCCCGCCACCGAGAGAAGGCTCGAGGCGGTATCGCCCGGACCGCGCTCGAAGGTCTCCGCGCGGGCCTTCACCCCGTGCCGCCCGAGATAGGCGACCACGTCGGCAAGCACCGCGCTGCTGTCGTCACCTTCCTCGATCGAGGCGACCAGCACTTCTTTGGCGATCGCGAGGATCGGCACCGCGTCCTTGACCGCCCGCCGCGCCTCGCGCGTGTCTTTCCAGGCGATGAAGGCGCGCTCGGCGATCTCCGGCTTGGCCGCGGGCGGGGCGACCAGCACCGGGCGTCCGCTCTTCATCACCACGTCGGCCACGTCGGCGGCGCGGAAGGGGTCCCACGGCCGGCTGCCGTTGGGGCGGCTGAGCACGAGGTCGGCCGACCGCGCCATCCGGCTGATCGCCTCTGAGGGAAGGTCGAGCGAGTGCCGCCACTCCGCCTTCACTTCACGCGCGGCGGCGGCCTCGGTGAACCGCTTGCCCATTTCCACGAGCTTGGCGCGGATCTCGTCCTTGGTCTGGACGGTGATCGTCGCGAAGGCGAAGGCGCCGTCCGGCTGGACGATCGGCTCGAAGGCGCAGGCGCCCGCGCCGATCAGCGTGGCGTCGAGCTTCTCGGCGAGACGGAACGCCAGCTCGAGCCGCGCCTCCGCCGGGTCTTCGATGTCGAAATGGACGAGGATCGACTTGATGGTCATGGGATTTCCCTTGCTTTTGCAGGCCGATAAGCACTGTAAGGCGTCACCCGCGACGGGCTTTGACGCCGATCAACCCGGCGCTTCCCCGTCACGGGCTTGCTGCAGCGGCGCCGCGCTGGCCCTCCTTGCGCGTCGCATGCCCGGCGCAGCATAGGATAGCGCAGTGGAACTCGGCACGATTCTCGGCAAAGTCCAAGCTCCGGCGGCAACGCGATGAACGAACAGGCCGCGCCCCCGTTCGTCCCCGCGGGCGCGCCGCCGCGGCCGGCAGGCGCGCCCGCGGGGCAGGTTCGCTGGGGCTACGCGCTGACGCTGAGCGCCTTCTTCCTGGCGCTCGCCCTCCGCATCCTTCTCGACCCGCTGCTCGCCGACCGGCCGCTCGTCGTCCTCTTCGTGGCGCCCATTCTCGTCGGCGCGATCTGGGGCGGCCGCGGGCCGGCGATCCTCGCCACCGCCCTCGGTCTCGCCGCCGATCTCGCCTTCCAGCTGCGCGGCGGCGACTACCGCCTGGCCGACATCCTCGACGGGCTCGCCCTCGTCGCGGTCGGTCTCGGCATCGCCTGGTTCGGGGACTGGGTGCAGCGCGCGCGCCAGACTGCCGCCGAAAAGACCCACGCGCTCCTCGCGCAGGAGGCCTATCTCCGCTCGATCCTCGACACCGTCCCCGAGGCGGTGATGGTGATCAACGAGGCCGGCGCCATCCAGTCCTACAGCGCGGCCGCGCAGCGCCTCTTCGGCTACGCGCCCGAGGAGGTGCTCGGCCGCAACATCAAGATGCTGATGCCCTCGCCCTATCGCGAGAACCACGACTTCTATCTCGACCGCTACCTCCGCACCGGCGAGCGCCGCATCATCGGCATCGGCCGGGTCGTGGTGGGCGAGCGGAAGGACGGCTCGACCTTCCCGATCGAGCTCGCGGTCGGCGAGGTGGCGACCGGCGGCGGCCGCTTCTTCACCGGCTTCATCCGCGACCTGACCGAGCGCCAGGAGACCGAGGCGCGCTTCCAGGAGTTGCAGTCCGAGCTCCTCCACATGTCGCGCCTCACCGCGATGGGCGAGATGGCCTCGGCGCTGGCGCACGAGCTCAACCAGCCGCTCTCCGCCATCGCCAACTATCTCCGCGGCTCGCGCCGCCTTCTCGAGGCCGCGCCCGGCACGCCCGCCAACGTCATGGACGCCCTCGCCAAGGCCGGCGACCAGGCCCTCCGCGCCGGCGACATCATCCGCCGCCTCCGCGAGTTCGTCTCGCGCGGGGAGACCGAGCGGACGACCGAGAGCGTGGTCAAGCTGGTCGAGGAGGCGAGCGCGCTTGCGCTTCTCGGCTCGCGGGAGCAGGGCATCCTCGTCCGCTACCGGCTCGACCAGAAGGCCGACCTCGTCCTTGCCGACAAGGTGCAAATCCAGCAGGTTCTCGTGAACCTTCTCCGCAACGCGTGCGACGCGATGGAGACCGCCGAGCGGAAGGAGCTGATCATCTCTTCGCGCCGCGTGGAGGACGACATGGTGGAGATCTCGGTGTCCGACACCGGCTCGGGCATCGATCCGGCGGTGGCCGAGAAGCTGTTCCAGCCCTTCATCACCACCAAGAGCCAGGGCATGGGGGTGGGGCTCTCGATCTCGCGCAACATCATCGAGAGCCATCAGGGACGGATCTGGACCGAGCCGAACCCGGGCGGCGGGGCGGTCTTCGGCTTCACCCTCCAGCTGGCGACGAGCGAAGCAGAGAGCGATGTCGAGCGAGCCGGTCATCCACCTCATTGACGATGACGCGGCGCTCCGCGACTCGCTGTCCTTCCTCCTCGCCTCCGCGGGCGTGGAGGTGAAGGCGCACGCCTCGGCGACCGACTTCCTCGAGGCGCTCCCCGGTCTCTCGGTCAGCCTCGTGGTCAGCGACGTGCGCATGCCGGAGATGAACGGGGTCGAGCTCCTGCGGCGGCTGAAGGCGACCCATCCTGCGCTTCCGGTGATCCTCCTCACCGGCCATGGCGACGTGCCGCTGGCGGTCGAGGCGATCAAGGCCGGCGCGGCCGATTTCTTCGAGAAGCCGTTCGACGACGCCGTGCTTCTCGCCGCCATCCGCCGTGCGCTCGAGGACGGCACCCGGCTCCGCAAGCGCGACGCCGAGCGTGAGCAGGCCCGCGAGCGTCTGGCGCTCATCTCCGGCCGCGAGCGTCAGGTCCTCGAAGGCCTCGTCGCCGGCAAGGCCAACAAAGTCATCGCGCACGACCTCGACATCAGCCCGCGCACCGTCGAGGTCTATCGCGCCAACCTCATGACCAAGATGCAGGCGGCCAGCCTTTCCGAGCTGGTGCGCATGGCCATTCTCGCCGGCGTCCTCGACGACCCGTCAGCCTAGCACGCGCCCGCCCGCGCCCGGTTTGATCGACATCAAGACGGAACGCCCGCCTCTCTGAGACAAATTGGCGCTTTTCCACGCGCCCGAGAGGCCCGATTGACGCAGCCCGATCCCTATCAGCCGACGCTGATCCTGGTCGACGACGACCCCGCCGTCCTCGTCTCGTTGTCCTTCGTCATGGAGATCGAGGGCTTCAGCGTGAAGGGCTTCGCCAATGCCGAGGAAGTGCTCGAGTCCGGGCTCGACCTCGCCCCGTGCTGCCTGGTCGTCGATCAGGGCCTGCCGGGGATGAGCGGCCTCGACCTCATCGAGCTGCTGCGCGCCCGCGACCCCGGCCAGCGGGCGATCCTTACCGTCTCCACGCTCACGCCGAACCTCCAGCGCCGCGCCGGCCTCGCCGGCCTCAGCATCATCGAGAAGCCGGTGCTGGGCAGCACGCTGGTCGACGCCATCCGCGCGCTCTGAATTATGATGAAGACGGGCCGGTCGAGTCTGGGATCTAACCTCCCCCTCGAGGGGAGGTCGAAACCGCGAGAGCGGTTTCGGGAG
>JADYYB010000059.1 GCA_020853895.1 Bauldia sp. | reverse complement strand
TGCCGCCACCTCCTCGAAGCCGGCCGCACGGCGGAAGGCCGCCACCTTCTGGCGCTCCCTGCCTTCGATCAGTGCATCAAGGCCAGCCACCGCTTCAATCTCCTCGACGCCCGCGGCGTGATCTCGGTGACCGAGCGCCAGAGCTACATCCTCCGGGTCCGCGAGCTTGCCCGCGCCTGCGGCCAGGCCTGGCTCGAAACCGAAGCCGGAGGCGCTCCGTGAGCGTCGCCGCAACTTCGCGGGTGGACGACGACCTTCCACCCTCCCCTGGAGGGGGAGGGTCGGCGCCGCAGGCGACGGGGTGGGGTGGCCGCGGCCGGCCCAGCTTCACCTCTCCCCGGCGGGGAGAGGTCGCGATCCCGCATCGCCGCAGGCGGGGCGGGATGCGGGTGAGGGGGCTCTGCCCTCTCCGGATAGACCTGTACCCCCTCACCCTAACCCTCTCCCCTCCGGGGCGAGGGGACGAGTCCGGCCTGGCAACCTCGGAGCAGCGCCGAGGCGGAGCATTCGATGCCTGATCTGCTCCTCGAGCTTTTCTCGGAAGAGATTCCGGCGCGCATGCAGCGGAAGGCGGCGGACGATCTCCGGCGCCTCGTCACCGACGCGCTGGTCGATGCCGGTCTTTCCTACGAGGGCGCCAAGGCCTTCGCGACGCCGCGCCGGCTGGCCCTGACCGTGGCCGGCATTCCCGCCCGCTCGCCCGATCTCCGCGAGGAGAAGAAGGGCCCGCGCGTCGGCGCGCCCGAGGCCGCCATCGCCGGCTTCCTGAAATCCGCTGGCCTCGCCTCGATCGGCGAGGCCAGGATCCAGGCCGACCCCAAGAAGGGCGAGTTCTACGTCGCGGTCATCGACAGGCCCGGCGCGGAGGCGGCGTCGATCATCGCCGGCTTCATGCCCGGCATCATCCGCTCCTTCCCGTGGCCGAAATCGATGCGCTGGGGCTCGGGCCGCCTCACCTGGGTGCGCCCGCTGCACTCGATCCTGGCCACGCTCGGCACCGAGGGCGAAGGGGTCGAGGTGCTCGACTTCGAGGTCGACTCCATCCGCGCCGGCGATCTCACCTACGGCCACCGCTTCATGGCCCCCGTGCCGCTCAGGGCCGGCCGCTTCGAGGAGTACCAGCAGCGCCTCGCCGAAGGCCGCGTGGTGCTCGACGCCGACCGCCGCAAGGAGATCGTCAAGGCCGACGCCGCCGACCGGGCCTTCGCCCTCGGCCTCGAAGTGGTCGAGGACGAGGCGCTTCTGGAAGAAGTCGCCGGCCTCGTCGAGTGCCCGGTGGTGCTGACCGGCACCTTCGACGAGCGGTTCCTGGAGATCCCGCCCGAGGTCGTCCGCACGACGATCCGCGTCAACCAGAAATGCTTCGTCACCCGGCGCCTCGGCGGCAATGCCGGGCTCGCCAACCGCTTCGTGCTCGTCTCCAACATAGAGGCGGTCGATGGCGGCGCGGAGATCGTCGCCGGCAACGAGCGCGTCATCCGCGCCCGCCTCTCCGACGCCCGCTTCTTCTGGGAGAGCGACCTCAAGGTCCCGCTCGACGAGCGCGCCAAGAAGCTCGACTTCATCGTCTTCCACGAGAAGCTGGGCACGCAGGGCCAACGCGTCGAGCGCATCGTCCGTCTCGCCGGCGAGATCGCCCCGATGGTCGGCGCCAACCCGGCCAAGGCCAAGCGCGCCGCCGCGCTCGCCAAGGCCGACCTCGTCACCGACATGGTCGGGGAGTTCCCCGAACTGCAGGGCCTGATGGGCAAGTACTACGCCCAGCGCCAGGACGAGGATGAGGCCGTCGCCCGTGCCGTCGAGGAGCACTACAAACCCGTCGGCCCCTCCGACCGCGTCCCCACCGACCCGGTCTCCATCGCCGTCGCCCTCGCCGACAAGCTCGACATGCTGGTCGGCTTCTGGTCGATCGACGAGAAGCCGACCGGCAGCAAGGACCCGTATGCCCTCCGCCGTGCCGCCCTCGGCATCATCCGCATCGTGCTTGAGAACAAGCTGCGCTTCCCGCTGATGCGCTCGATCAAGGGCAACGACGACCTCCTCGCCTTCTTCGCTGATCGCCTCAAGGTGCAGCTGCGCGAGCAGGGCGCCCGGCACGACCTCGTCGACGCGGTCTTCGCGCTCGGCAGCCAGGACGATCTCGTGCTCATCGTCCGGCGCGTCGAGGCGCTGGGCCGGTTCCTCGACACCGAGGACGGCAAGAACCTCCTCGTCGGCTACCGCCGCGCGGCGAACATTCTGAAGGCCGAGGAGAAGAAGGACGGCGCCGGCGCCTTCGACGACCCGCCGGAGCATCACCATCATCACGCCGAGCGCGCGGAGGACGAGCTCTTCCACGCGCTCGAGCACGCCGCTTCCGACGCCCGCCGCGCCGTCGCCCGCGAGGATTTCGAGACCGCGATGCGCGCCATCGCGGGGCTCCGGCCGGCGGTCGACGCCTTCTTCGACGAGGTCACGGTCAACGCCGAGGACCCCGCCCTCCGCCTCAACCGTCTGCGGCTCCTGAACCGCCTTCGCGAGACCACGCTGACGGTTGCGGATTTTTCCCGAATCGAAGGCTGAACCTCAGGTCCCGTCGCCAACGCCCTGGCTGGACTCCGCTTCGCCGCCTCATCCTCCAGCTTAACCTCCACCTTGCGGGGAGGGCGAAATCGAGAAGCGATTTCGGGGGCAGGCCAAGGTCGCGCCAGCAAACCAAGAACGCTTGCCCGGCGAAGGCCGGGCCCATTCCACTGTGCCGCTGCCTCCGCCTTTCATGGCATGAACTCCCCCGCAGCGATTGCGGAGAGGTGGACCCCGGCTTTCGCCGGGGAAGCGTAGGGGGAAGAGAGGAGAAAGGGGCGAGCCCCAAAATCAAAGGGCGTCCGCCGTTGCCCGACGGGCGCCCTCTGCAGCCCTCTGGAGGGGCGGGCCGGCAAGAGCCGAGGCCCCGACGGCCCGACGATCCCGAGGAACGGGACCAACGGGGCCGGGCCGGCGGAGTTCCCGGTGCATAAACTCCATGCACCCGGGGCCTGGGAGATTTCGGGGATTCCGCGCGTTAACGTCCCGGCCGTTCTCGAACACGGGAGACGATTCGATGGAACTCACGCTCGTCACCATTCAGCCGATCGTGGCGCTGATCGCCGGCATCCTGATCCTCCTGATGCCGCGCCTCCTCAATTTCGTGGTCGCGATCTACCTCATCGCCATCGGCATCCTCGGCATCGTCAATCAGATGTGACGCCGGCCGGCGGCGCCGGCCATGTCCACGACCAGCCGGCCGCGCACCTTTCCATCCACGATGTCGGCCGCCGCGCCCACGATGTCGGCGAAGCCGATGCGTTTCGTCATCGCCTGAAGCCTGCCCCGGTCGAGCTCGCGCGCGAGGCGCTCCCACGCCGTCACGCGCGCCGGGATCGGCTGCCGCACCGAGTCGATGCCGATCAGCCGGACGCCGCGGAGGATGAACGGGGCGACCGAGCCCGGGAGGTCCATGCCGCCGGCATTGCCGCACGCCGCCACCGCGCCGCCGTAGCGCGTCATCGAGAGGACGTTGGCGAGCGTCACGCCGCCCACCGAGTCGATCGCGCCGGCCCACCTTTCCTTGGCGAGCGGCCGCGGCGCCCCCGCGAGCTCGCCGCGCGCGACGATCTCGCTCGCGCCGAGGCCTCTGAGGTAATCCGCCTCCTCGATCCGCCCCGTCGCGGCGATCACCGTGTAGCCGGCGCCGGCGAGGAGGGTCACCGCCACCGAGCCGACCCCGCCCGAGGCGCCCGTCACCAGCACCGGCCCCGAGTCCGGCGTCACGCCCGCCGCCTCGATCGCGATCACCGCGAGCATCGCGGTGTAGCCGGCGGTGCCGATCGCCATCGCCTCCTCGGCGGACAGGCCGGCGGGCAGGCGGATCGGCCATCCGGCCTTGACCCGCGCCATCCCCGCGAAGCCGCCATAGTGGACCTCGCCGAGCCCCCAGCCGTTGACCACGACCCGCTCGCCCGCCCGCCAGTCGGCGCTGTCCGAGGCGAGGATCGTGCCGGCGAGATCGACCCCCGGGATCATCGGGAAGCGCCGCACCACCGGCGCCGTCCCGGTGATCGCGAGCCCGTCCTTGTAGTTGACCGTGCTCGCCTCGACCGCGATCAGCAGCTCGCCGGGCATGAGCTCGTCCGCCGTCATCGTCACAACCTCGACGCGCTGCCCCTCCATCTCCCCGGGCCGGGTGATCAGGATGGCGTCGAAGCGGTCGGTCATGCAGGGACTCTCGGGCGAGCGGGCCGCCACTATTCCCGAACTCCGCTCGATGGGCCACCGCCGGCGCGCCATCCGCTGCCTGCCCCCTCTCCCCGGCGGGGGGTGAGGCGGCTCCACCTCTCCGGAATGAACATCCACCCTTGTTGTCATCGCCGGACCTGTTCCGGCTTTCCATGAACACCTCAAGGTGCCGTCATCCTCGAACCGTCCGAGTTCCATGGGTTGCCGGGACAAGCCCGGCAATGACAAGGAGGGCGTTGCGACCCAGGAAGAGCCCTACCAAAAGGTCGCTGAGGCTTGGCCTTGCGCGATCGGTTAGACGGCGTAAGCTCCCTTCAAATCCGGCCCGGCCACCCCATATCGGGTGGGCCGTGTCACTGGGAGTGCAGGCTAGTTATGCTCAAATTGAGCATATTGGAATTGGAAGGAGTCCAGGGGATGGAAATCGTCATCGACCGCCGTGCGAAGACGGAGCGCCGCGCCGAGACCGGGCGCGCGCGGAAATACCCGGTCATCGCCCGCCCGGACCTGACCTATACGCCCGAAATCGCCGCCGCGACCGCCCATCTCTACGAGAAGGTCAAGCACGTCATCCCGGCCATCGAGTGGCCGGCGCTCGCGCCCACCATCAAGGCGATCAACGACCTCAAGAAGGTCCGCAACGCCGTCATCATCGCGCACAACTACCAGGTGCCCGAGATCTATCACGGCGTCGCCGACATCGTCGGCGACTCCCTCGCGCTCGCCCGCGAGGCCGCGCGCACCGACGCGGACGTGATCGTCCAGTGCGGCGTGCACTTCATGGCCGAGACCTCCAAGCTGATGAACCCGGACAAGACCGTGCTCATCCCCGACAGCCGCGCCGGCTGCTCGCTCGCCGAGTCGATCACCGCCGCCGACGTCCGCCTCCTTCGCCAGCGCTACCCGGGCGTTCCGGTCGTCACCTACGTCAACACCTCCGCCGAGGTGAAGGCGGAGAGCGACATCTGCTGCACCTCGGCCAATGCCCGCCAGGTCGTGGAGAGCTTCGGCGTCGACCGCGTCATCCTCATCCCGGACGAGTATCTGGCGAAGAACGTCGCCGCCGAGACGCATGTCAGGATCATCACCTGGCACGGCCACTGCGAGGTCCACGAGCGCTTCACCGCCGAGGAGCTCCTCGAGTACCGCGACGCCCATCCCGGCATGGAGATCATCGCCCATCCCGAGTGCTCGCCCGATGTCGTGGCGGTGGCCGACTTCACCGGCTCGACCTCGGCGATGATCAACTACGTCAAGTCGCGGAAGCCGCCGAAGGCGCTCCTGGTCACCGAGTGCTCGATGGCCTCCAACATCGCCGGCGAGTCGCCCGACACGCAGTTCGTCGCGCCCTGCAATCTCTGCCCGCACATGCAGCGCATCACGCTCGGCGGCATCCTCGAGAGCCTCCTCACCATGAGCGAGGAGGTCACCATCGACCCGGCCGTCGCGTCCCGCGCCCGCCGCGCCGTCGAGCGCATGGTCAACCTCCAGAGCTGACCGGCATGCTCGCTCCCGAGGTTCCCGCACCACCACACTTGAACCTCCCCCTTGAGGGGAGGTCCAAGGTGCGAGGCCTTGGCCGAGCAGCTTGGGGTGGGGGTGCTACCACCTTTCCTCGCGCGCTCACGAAATTCGTTGGCGACTCGCGGCGCCGCCGCATCACCCCCACCCAAAACCGCTTCGCGGTTTTGACCTCCCCTCAAGGGGGAGGTTCAGACGCAGCGCGGAGGGTGATCCCGTCGGCGGTCGCTCGCTAGCGATGCGGGTTCTTCCCTGATGCCGCGCGACCTTTTCCCGCCGCAGTCCCGGGCCGGCATCGACGATGTCGTGATCCTCGGCGGCGGGCTCGCCGGGCTCTTCTGCGCGCTGAAACTCGCGCCGCGTCCGGTCACCATCCTCGCCGCTGCGCCGATCGGGGAGGGCGCCTCCTCGGCCTGGGCGCAGGGCGGCGTCGCCGCCGCCGTCGGCGAGGGCGATTCGATCGACAGGCACGTCGCCGACACGGTCGCCGCCGGCGCGGGCATCGTCGACCGCAAGATCGCCACGCTCATGGCCAGCGAGGCCGCCGCCCGCATCGAGGACCTCCTCGCCTACGGCGTTCCCTTCGACCGCGACGCGGCCGGGCATCTGGTCGTCGGCCGCGAGGCGGCCCATTCCGAGCGCCGCATCGTCCGCGTCCACGGCGACATGGCGGGCGCAGCGATCATGGCCGCCCTCATCGCGGCAGTCCGCAAGACGCCCTCGATCCGGATCCTCTCCGGCTTCGTCGGCGAGGCGGTCCAGGCCGACGGCCCGTCGGTCACCGGCGTCGTCGTGCGGCGAGCCGGCCCGCGCAGCCGCCCGGTCGTCTTCCCGGCGCGCGCGCTGGTGCTGGCCACCGGCGGCATCGGCCGCCTCTACGCCGTCACCACCAACCCCGCGCCGGCCGAGGGCGGCGGGCTCGCCATGGCCGCGCGGGCCGGCGCAAAACTCGCCGACACCGAGTTCGTGCAGTTCCACCCCACCGCGATCGCGGTCGGCAAGGACCCCGCGCCGCTCGCCACCGAGGCGCTAAGAGGCGAGGGCGCCATCCTCGTCGACGACACCGGCGCCCGCTTCATGCCCGCCGAGCACCCCGACGCCGAGCTCGCCCCGCGCGACGTCGTCGCCCGCGCCATCCACCGCCGCCTCGTCGCCGGCCACAAGGTGTTCCTCGACTGCCGGAAGGCGATCGGCGCCGCCTTCCCGGAGCGCTTCCCCAACGTCGCCGCGCGCTGCCGCGAGGCCGGCATCGACCCGGTCGCCGACCCGATCCCGGTCGCCCCGGCCGCGCACTACCACATGGGCGGCGTGCTGGTGGACGCCAACGGCCGCACCACGCTCGACGGCGTGTGGGCGTGCGGGGAGGTCGCCTCGACCGGCGCGCACGGCGCCAACCGCCTCGCCTCCAACTCGCTGCTGGAGGCCGTCGTCTTCTCGGCCCGCATCGCCGAGGACATCCACGGCCTCCTGCCTTCGCCGGTCAACGCGCCCTGGCCCGAGCGGAACGACGCCCGCGCCCGCGCCGCCGCCGAGCCCGACAGCCGCGCCGTCTCGCTCCTCCGCCAGACCATGAGCACGCATGTCGGCGTCGAGCGGAACGCGAGCGGCCTCCGCCACGCGCTCGCGACATTCGCCGACCTCGAGGCGAAGGCCAGGCAGCCGCGCCTCCTCAACATGCTCGCCGTGGCCAAGCTCGTGGCCGCGGCCGCGCTCCTCCGCACCGAGAGCCGCGGCGGCCACTACCGCTCCGACTTCCCCGCGCCCGATCCGGCCTGGCAGCACCGCACCTTCATCTCCCTTGCCCAGGCCGACGCCATCGCCGAGGGTGCCCGCGCGTCGATGCACGATCTCGGCATGGAGGCCTGACCCGTGACTTCAGTCCCGCTCCCCGACCTCCCGCGCCACCTCGTGCGCGCGGCGGTAGAGGCCGCGCTCGCCGAGGATCTCGGCCGGGCAGGGGACATCACCTCGGCCGCGATCATCCCGCCGGACGAGACGGCGCGGGCGGTCATCGCGGCGCGGAGGCCGGGCGTAGTCGCGGGTCTCCCCCTCGCGCTCGAAGCTTTCCGACAGATGGATAGCTCGATCGCGGTCGAGGTGCTGAAGCCCGACGGCTCGGCGGTCGCCGCCGGCGATGTCATCGCCCGCATCGAGGGTCGTGCGCGTCCGATGCTCGGCGCCGAGCGCGTCGCGCTGAACTTCCTCGGCCACCTCTCGGGCGTGGCGACGGCCACCGCCGCCCTGGTTGCTCGCGTTTCCCACACCAAGGCGCGCGTCACCTGCACGCGCAAGACGACGCCCGGCCTAAGGACCTTCGAGAAATACGCCGTGCGCTGCGGCGGCGGCTCGAGCCACCGCTACGGCCTCGACGACGCGATCCTCATCAAGGACAACCACATCGCCGTCGCGGGCGGCATCGAGCCGGCGATCGAGAGGGCGCGCGCCTTCGCCGGCCATCTCGTGAAAATAGAGATCGAGGTCGACACGATCGAGCAACTCTGGGAGGCCTTCAACGCCCATGCCGACGTCATCCTCCTCGACAACATGACCCCGACGCTGCTCCGCCAGGCGGTGCAGATCGTCGCCGGCCAGGCGATCCTGGAGGCTTCCGGCAACGTCACGCTGGAGACCATCGCCGCCATCGCCGAGACCGGCGTCGACTACATCTCCTCCGGCTGGATCACCCACTCCGCCCCGACCCTCGACCTCGGGCTGGATGTCGAGTGAGCGGGGCGGCCGGCTAGATCCACCCGCCGTAGCGCGTCTTGTAGAAGATGTGCTCGCCGATCTGCACCATCTTGATCATCGTGCGCGCCCAGCGCGGCCGCACATAGGTCGCGTGGTAGTGCGTGGCGGAGCCGACATCCGGCATCCAGCTGTGCTCGCTGTCCTCGACCACCGCGTTGGCGAGCGTGGTCGCCATCGTCCAGGATTCGCGGTCCGTCACCCGGTCGGCGATGCCGTCGCAGGCGAAGGAGAACTGGCAACCGTTGCGGACGTTCCGGTTCTGGTAGACGACCCCGCAGATCGTGTTCGGATAGGCGGGGTTCTTGAGCCGGTTGAGGACCACCTGCGCGACCGCGAGCTGCCCGTTGACCGGCTCCCCGCGCGCCTCGAAATAGATCGCTTCGGCGAGGCACTTCCGCTCGGCCGCCGTCCGCGTCGAGGCAGGCAGCGCATTGGTCACCCAGGCGTGGCGCGGACTGGGATCGGCCATCGCGACCTCGATCTCGGGTTTCGGCGTCGGCATGTCGATCCTCGGCCCCGCGCCGAGGATGGCGCGGAACGGGGCGTCGACGTCGACCCCCGCCTCCGGCGCCGCGTAGGCGATCATCGTCTCGTCGGCGTCGACGGCCGCTATCGGCAGGTCGACGATCGGAGGCGTCGGCCGGGCGAAGGCCAGCGCCTGGACCTGGATCTCGCGCTCGACCGGCGTCCCTTCCGAGAAGACGACGCGCGGCAGCTGCGCCTCGCTCCACTCGCGGGCGAGGAGAGAAATCGGCGCCCGCGCCTCCTCGCCGGGCTGCGCGGCCATCGCCACGCGCCCGTCCGGGCGGTCGCCCTTGCCGGTGCGGTCGATCCGGTCGCCGACCGAGGCGAGGACCGCGAACGCTTCGGCCGTCAGGAGGTCGCGCGCGGTCTGGCCGCTGATCTCCTGGCGCGCGATCGAGCTGGTCGAGACGGCAACGAAGAAGACCGCGAGGAGGCTCGCGATGAAGAAGCGGACTTCGCCTTCACCGCGCCGCTTGGCCGCTCTCGAACGCAACACCAACTCCACGCAACGAACTGACCGGACACGCTGCCCGCGAACGGCGGGGGCGCGGGAAGCACGGCGGCCTCCAATCGAGAGATCGGATTATCGGCGGGTTAACCTTGAAGCCCGGTTAACGCCGGCGACGATCCGGGCGCCGAAAGAACCGCGTGATGTGGTCGGAATGGGGCGGGACCCTGCGCCCTTATGCCCGCTTCCGCGCGCGAAGCGTGGCCTGGGCCGCGGCGAGCCGCGCGACCGGCACGCGGAAAGGGGAGCACGAGACGTAGTCGAGCCCGGTCTCCTCGCAGAAGGCGATCGAGTCGGGGTCCCCGCCATGCTCGCCGCAGATCGCGAGGCGCAGCGAAGGCCGGGCCGCCCGTCCGCGCTCGGCGGCGAGGCGGATCAGCTCGCCGACCGCCTTCCGGTCGAGCGTGACGAACGGGTCGCGGTCGAAGATGCCGGCGGAGAGATAGGCGCTGAGGAAGGCCGGCGCGTCGTCGCGCGAGATGCCAAGCACGGTCTGCGTCAGGTCGTTGGTGCCGAAGGAGAAGAAGGCGGCCCGCTCGGCGATCTCGGCGGCGCGGAGCGCGGCGCCCGGCAGCTCGATCATCGTGCCCATGAGATAGGGTGGCACCGATCCGCGCTCCGAACGCACCGCCTCGGCCACCGCCTGGACGCGCGTCTCGATGAAGGCGAGCTCGCCGGCCGTGCCGATGAGCGGCACCATGATCTCGAGCTCGACCGGGTCGCCGGTCTTCCCGCCCGCCTCGATCGCCGCCTCGAAGATCGCGCGGGCCTGCATCTCCACGATCTCGGGATAGGTCACCGCCAGCCGGCAGCCGCGATGGCCGAGCAGCGGATTGGCCTCGGCGAGCGAGTCGCTGAGGAGCCGCACGCGGCCCGGCGAGAGCCCGGTCGCGAGCGAGAAGTCGAGGATCTCGGATTCGCTCTGCGGCAGGAACTCGTGGAGCGGGGCGTCGAGGAGGCGGATCGTCACCGGCCGCCCGTGCATGATCTCGAAGATCTCGGCGAAACCCGCGCGCTGCATCGGCAGGAGCCTGTCGAGGACGGCCCGCCGCTCGGCTTCCGTCTCCGACAGGATCATGCGACGGATGAGGTCGATCTGCGTCCGCTCGAGCAGCATGTATTCGCTGCGGCAGAGGCCGATCCCCTCGGCGCCGAAGGCCAGCGCCTTCCGGGCGTCGGCCGGCGTGTCGGCGTTGGCGCGCACCTTCATGCGCCGCACCCCGTCCGCCCAGCCCAGAAGCGTGGCGAAGTCGCCGCTGATCGAGGGCTCGGCCATCGGCACCGCCCCGGCGAAAATCTCGCCCGACCCGCCGTCGATGGTGATCGTCTCGCCGCGGAGAAGCGCCTCGCCGCCGATCGTCACCACGCCCGAGTCGATGTCGACCCTGACCTCGCGCGCGCCGACCACGCAGGGCTTGCCGATGCCGCGCGCGATCAGCGCGGCGTGGCTGGTCTTGCCGCCGCGCGCCGTCAGGATGCCGGCGGCGGCCTGGATGCCGTAGATATCGCTCGGGCTGGTCTGCGCGCAAACGAGGATCGCCTGCCGCCCCCGCGCGCGCAGCGCCTCGGCCTCGCGCGAGGTCAGCGCGATCGGCCCCGACGCAGCGCCCGGCGAGGCGGCGAGGCCGACGGCGAGGATGTGCCGCGCCGCGTTGTCGTCGACGGAAGGGTGGAGGAGGGCCTCGAGGTCGGCGGCCGCCACCTGCAGGAGCGCCTCCTCGCGGCTCAGCGCCGTGCTGCCGACCGCTTCGACCGCGGCCTTCATCGCGCTCACGCTGCTCGAGAGGTGGCTGTCGTTCATCGCGGCATCCCGGCTGGCGCGCTAGTCGTACCGGCCCGCCCTACCGCAACGCAACATGAAACTCCCGACGTCCTCGAGGGGAGACCGGAATAGGAGTTATCCGCGCTGGCCGAGCCTTAGCCCCGGCGAGGGCCGCTCCTGCACGACCTCGCGACGGAAGCGGAAGAGGGCGGCGGGCCGCCCACCGGTCTCGGTCGCCATCGCGCCGGTCGCCTCGACCAGCGCGCCGGTCTCGACCAGGCGCCGGAAATTCTGCTTGTGGAGGTGGCGGCCCGAGATCGCCTCCACCGTCCGCTGCAGCGCGGTGAGCGTGAAGTCCGGCGGCATCAGCTCGAACACCACCGGCCGGTATTTGAGCTTGCCGCGAAGGCGCGAGATCGCGGTCGCCAGAATCCGGCGGTGGTCG
Organism: Bauldia sp.; assembly: GCA_020853895.1. Classification (GTDB taxonomy): domain Bacteria; phylum Pseudomonadota; class Alphaproteobacteria; order Rhizobiales; family Kaistiaceae; genus JADYYB01. The sequence continues at coordinate 3,733 of JADYYB010000059.1, read as the reverse complement.
AAACGCATCGAAAGGCCGAGCGGGGCGAGCTTCCGGCCGCTCGGCTGCCGCCCGTCGCGCAGCGTTTCCTCCACGAGCCCGGCCTCGTAGAGGAGCTCGTAGCGGTCGAGGACGCGCTCCTCGTCCCACGGCGCGCCGTCCTCGCCGAAGGCGAGCCGCACCCGCTCGGCCCGGCTGAGCGGCCGCGTCTCGGGTCCGCCGCGGCTCCGCTCGCGGGCCCAGGCGCGGAGCGCCGGCAGGATCGTCTCGTCGAGGATCTCCGGCCGCCCCTCGCGCCAGTCCTCCCACGGGAAGAAGCCGTACCAGGGCTGCCACGCCGCCCCGCTCCGCGCGAAGGCGGCGGAGGATTCCTCGCTCGTCCGCGCCAGCGCGAGATAGCCAACCGAGACCACGTGCGGGGCCGAATCGCCCGGCCGCATATGCCGCCCGCGGTCGCCGAACGTGTAGAGCTGCTCGACATAGCCGAGCGGCAGCGCGGTCTGCTCGCTCACCCAGGCGCGGAGCCCCGATTCGAAGGTCCGGTGCTGCAGCGGGTTGAACGGCCCGAAGGGGAGCCCCGGCGGCTCGTTCCTGTCCCCGCCGATCGTGAGGATCAGCGGCGCGTCCGCCTCGACCGCGACGATGGCCGCGTTCAGCCCGATCTCGATCGGGGTGAGGACGCCCTCGCTCATGAAGCTGCCGGCACGATCAGCGGCAGGGAGAACGGCCGCCCCTCGAAGGCGTCGATGCCGCGCCCGATCCCGGCGATCGCCTCGATCATCCTTCCCTTCCGGCCGAGCATCCGGTCGGCGAGGCCGACCATCAGCCGGTTCGGCGTCGCCATCTCCGAGGAGGCGCGGAGCCGCGCGGCGATCGCCGCCTCGTCCTGCTCGGGCCGGAGCGCGCACAAAGATATGAACGCGGCCGCCGTCGAGCGGCTGATGCCCGCGTAGCAGTGGATGACCATCGGCCGCTCCATCTCCCACGCGGTGACGAAGCGGAGCAGCCGGTCGATATGCTCGGCGGTCGGCGGCTCGCTGCCCGCCGCGGTGTCCGCGATGTCCTGGAAGCCGAGCCTGAGGTGCCGCTCGGGGTCGATCGAAGGCGGCCGCACCGCGTGGGTGAAATCGTAGAGGATGGTGACGAGGTGGCTGGCCGCGCTCGCTTCGACGGTCTCGGCGACGCGGGTGAGGGGGCAGACATGGATGCTGGGCATGGGCTTCGGCGCTTCGGATGTCGGGGCCATTCTGCCGCGAGCGGCCTGCCCGAGACCAGCTGATTGGCCGAGAACGGCGAAGAAGTCGAGCCGGCTGCGAGGACGGGAGGGAGGGAACCGCCGTCGCAACCGGCCGACTGTCGGCCTATGGGGATGAACCCTGGAGGCGGGTCCTAGGCCGAGGGGTAGCGCTTCTCGCAGGACAGCGTGCCGCCCTGCCAGTGAATGCGGAGGGTCGCCGTCAGGCTCCCGCGCGCGTCGAAGGACGAGTCGCTGAGGATCTCGGGCCGTCCGGCGCGAGCGGTGAACGGACCGCCCTGGCTGATCGTCGCGCTGTTGCCGCCGCCGCTCTTGGAGACGGCGAACTCATAGGTGCCGTTAAGATCTGCGACCGAGAACGCGGTCGGCTGGAGGCGGATGCCGCCGGCCGACTCCGTGATCTGGATGTCGCAGCTGACGGGTCCGTCGCTGGCGGCCGCCGCGGCGCTGCCGGCGCCCGAGGCGCCGATCGGCGCGAGGGCGAACGGGATGGCGGCCAAGCCCATCATCATGCCGAACAGTCTCAACATCGTCGTTCTCCTCGGGTAGGGGAAGGGGAAGCGGCCGAAGCCGCTCCCCGTTCGGTCATGCCGGCCGTTAGGGCCCCTGGATGACGACGCCGATGTTGCCGTTGCCGCTCTGAGTGGTGGTCGAGGTGTGGCCGTTGCCGATCTGGATCGTGCCCATGATGTTGCCCTGGCCGTTCTGGCTCGTCGCGGCGGCGTTGCCGACACCGATCTGGGCCGTGCCGGCGACGTTGCCGTTGCCGCTCTGCGCGGTGGCCGAAGCGTTGCCCCAGCCGACCTGGCCGGTCACGGCCTGGTTGAAGTTGCCGTTCTGGGTGTGGGTCGCGGCGTTGCCGAAGCCCCACTGAAGGATGCCGCCCTGGTTGCCGTTGCCGGCCTGGGCGGAGCCCGCTGCGTTCCCGGCGCCCCACTGGTTGAGCCAGAAGGAGTTGCCGGCGTGAGCCGGGGCGAGGCCGGCGCCCATCACGAGGGCGAGCGAGGCGATGGCGGTGAGGGTGCGGTTCATTTGAGCTCTCCTGGTTTCGGTTGTCGGTGTGCGTGTCGTCACCGGATGACGCGAGATAACCAGAGGGCGGATGGCCCCAACCTGAAGCGCCCGTTGTCTCCCGTTCAGGCTTGTGGCGAGTCCGGCTAGGGGCCTGTAGACCCGCGCTTTTGGCGGCCTTCCTCCACCTCTTGAACCTCCCCCTTGAGGGGAGGTCCAAACCGCGCGAGCGGTTTGGGGTGGGGGTGAACGCACAACGGTATTCGTGGGCGCGGCGGGCTGCCGTCGTATTCACCCCCACCCGAAGCCACTCGGCCCCCGATCAAGTCGGGGGCCTCGTGCCTTCGACCTCCCCTCAAGGGGGAGGTTCAGATCCGGAAGGCGCCGGCTAGTCCGCGGGAGGGGCCGGCGGCGAAAGCTCGGCGAAACGCTGGAGGAAGCGCTCTTCCGCGAGGAGCGTCGGCCACGGGGCGAGGTCGAGGGAGTCGGGGTTGATGCCGCTCGGCCGGCCGAAGAATCTCGCCGCCTCGGGCTCGGCGAAGCCGGCGAGACGGGTCGATTCGTAGTAGGCGGCGTGACGGTCGGCGGTCTTGAGGAGCTTGCCGAGCCGCGCGTTCGGGACCGGCAGCCCGAATCGCCGGAACACGGCCGCGAGAAGCCGCGCCTCCACCGTCTTGTATTCCCCGCCGATCACCGCCTTGAACGGGGAGATCATGTCGCCGATCACATATTCCGGCGCGTCGTGGAGGAGGATCGCGAGCCGGTCGCGCTTCCCGAGATCGGGCGTCAGGATCGCGGCGATCGTCTCGACCAGCAGCGCGTGCTGCGCGACCGAGAACGGGTGGTCGCCGCTGGTCTGCCCGTTCCAGCGGGCGACGCGCGCGAGGCCGTGCGCGATGTCCTCGATCTCGACGTCGAGCGGGGAGGGGTCGAGGAGGTCGAGCCGCCGCCCCGAGAGCATCCTCTGCCAGGCGCGCGGCGCCTCGCCGTTGCTCATTCGGCGGCGGCCTCGGTGGGCCAGGTGAAGCGGGCATAGGCGGGGAGGGTCACGGAAAGCGGGACGCCGCCGGCCGTCACGGCCTTGCCCGCATCGAGCGCTTCCTTCACCCGGTCGAGCCGGAGCAGCGCCAGCCCGATCGTCCCGCTCGACGAGCCGAGCGTTCCCGCCGGCCGCTCGCCGGCCAGCACCTCGGCGCCGCTCGCCGGCGGCGACGCCTCGGCGGCGACCTGAACGATGCGCCGCCGCGCGGTGCCGCGATGCTCCATCCGCGAGACGATCTCCTGGCCGACATAGCAGCCCTTGTCGAAGGCCACGCCCCCGAGCTGATCGAGATTGGCGTCGTGCGGGAACGAATCGCCGAACGTGAAGTCCCGCCCGCCCTCCGGTACGCCGAGAGCGATGCGGTGATGGTGATAGGCCGCAGCGTCGCCCGGGTCGCCGCCATCGGCCGTGGCCGGCCGGATCGCGCGGAACCCCAACCCCGCCAG
>JADYYB010000058.1 GCA_020853895.1 Bauldia sp. | reverse complement strand
TTGGTGCACCCGGCGAGATTCGAACTCACGACCTCTGCCTTCGGAGGGCAGCGCTCTATCCAGCTGAGCTACGGGTGCAATCGGCCAAAGGCTGGACGGCCTTGATAGCCTAAGCGCGGCTCGCCCTCAACGCGGCTCTTACGGCGTCGGCGGGGCGGGCGGCGCCGGCAGTGGCGCCTCTGCGGCAGGCTCGGCCGGATCGGCCGGGTCGCCCGGGGCGGGCGCGTTCTGGAATCCGTAGCGGAGTTGCGGGGCTGGGCCCTGGCCGTTGACCGGCAGGAACTGCGCCTCGAGCGCGTCGAAGCGGGCCACCGTCACCTCGCAGGTGGTGTCGCCCTCGGCCATCTGCCGCGCCGCCGCCCGCTGCACCGAATCGCCGTAGAGCTGCTGCGCCCGCTGCGCCTCGGCCGGGTTCAACGCGCCGATCGTCCGCAGCACCTCGCGCCCCAGCGCCCCGGTGCGCTCCTGCGCCACCCCGCAGATGAAGGCCGCGCCGACGATCTCCCCGCCGGCCCGCGCCAGGTCATAGACCACGCCGCCATATTGCGCGGCGGCCGGGGTCGCCAGCGCTCCCGCCGAGACGGCAAGGACGCCGGCCAATCCATTGATAATCCTGAGCTTACCCATACGAACCCACATGCCGGCGCCCCTTGGCCGCCTTAGCTACAGCAAGCTGCGCCCGGCCTCAATCGCCCCCACCGCACGATCGCCGCCCACCCTCACGCACCAGACCCATGCGCGCCGCAGATCGGGCTGGAAGGGTCGAGCTCGGCCAGGCCGAAGACCGGCGGCGGATCGCGCGCGGGGAGGAGGTTGGCCTGCCACGCGCCCGTGACCGTCTCGACCTCGGCGAGGGCGCCGGACTCCTCGGCCGTCGGCGCGCGCCCGAGGGCGGCCGCGAGGGCCTCCGCTTCGTTCATCGGCGGGTCCGGGCCGAAGGACTGGAACCACACCAGCGTGCAGCGCCGGGGGAGGCCGTTGGCGATGGCCGCCTCGACCCCCGCCGTGTGGCCGGGGACCAGCACGAACGAGTCGGGGACGCGGATCAGGAGATTGGCCGCGATGCGGCTGTGGACCGTGCGGATCACGCCGATCTGCCCCGGAGCGGGCGCGATCCGCTCGGCGATGGCCGCGTAGTCGACGAAGGTCGCGCATCGCGTCGGGCAGAGCGGCGGCGCCAAGAGAAGGTAGAGGAGGATGCGGACCCCGGCCACGACGCCGATCGTGACCAGCGCGGTGCGCAGGAACCGCCCGACGGCCGCCGCGGGAAAGGCGCCCCACCGGTCGATCCAGGCGAAGGCGAGGAGCGGGGAAAGCGTCAGCGGCGCGATGAGATAGCGCGCGTTGTAGAAATTGGTCCGCAGCACGAGCACGGCGAGGACCATCGCCGCCACCATGGCGATGGTCGCATCGCGGAGCAGCGGCACGAAGGCCGGGTCGCCCGGCCGCGGCGGGTCGGGCTCGGGCGCCGGCCGCGCCGAACGGCGGCGGTCGAGAAGGAAGACGAGGCCGAGATAGAGGGCGAGGGGCAGGACGAAGGGCAGCGCCGAGCGGAGGAGGTTCCGGAACGCTCTTGGCAGGCTGACGCTGCTGCCGATCCGTTCCGCAAGCCCCGCGGCGGTGCGCGCGGTCTGGCCGTCGAGGGCGAGCAGCCCGAAGAGAAGCGGGGAGATGGCCGCGAGGGCAACGACGGCGGTAAGCGCCAAGCGCGGCAGGACGAGACGCTCGCGGTACTCGCGCCGCAGGAGCGCCGAGCCGGCGAGCGCCGCGGCGAAGAGGAGGTAGAGATATTTCGAGAGGACGCCGACGCCGATGGCGACTCCGAGGATCGCATAGTCGAGATGCGTGCCGCGCCGGATCGCGCGCATCAGCGCCCAGACCGTGAAGCCGATGGCGAAGATCAGCGCGATGGAGTGCGAGTATTCCTCGAAGATCCCCCAGCCGTAGATCGCCGTCAGCCCGTATCCGGCGATCCCCGCCTGGAGGGCGACCCCATGACGGAAGGCGGGCAGGGCGGCCCGGTAGAGGAAGATCCCGCCCGCCGTGAGGAGCGCCGCTTCCAGGAACTCGACGAGCGCGAGGCTCGGCCCGAGCAGCGACTGGAGCGCGAAGGTGAGCCACGTGAAGAGCGGCGGATTGTAGTCCGAGTAGAGGAGCTGCCAGACCTGCGCCTGGACCACCGCCTCGTCGTCGTCGAGCCCGAGATTGGACGAGCCGAGGACGCGGATCAGCGCGTGCCCGAAGAAGAACGCCGCGATGCCGAGGGCCGTCGGGTCGCCGAGGAGGGAGGCCCGGGCCGCATCCGACTCGCCCGCGGCACGAACGAATAGCCCCTCGATCGCTTTCGGTCGCACCGACACGACTCGTCTTTTCAAGCCGATGCGGATCGTAGCGGAGGAATCGGTTTCGCCTTAACCGATTGTTTGGATCGCGGAGTCACCTTCGCGCTCTCCTCTTCTCCGGCGCTTGCGAGGCGTGCTGAGATCGAGGCCCGGCGGAGTTGTGCCCGCCCCCGAACCTGCCCTCCGGCATGCCGGACGGCCAATGCTGATCTCCCCGTCACGATCCGGCGTTGCGCCTTCGCCGCGTCGGGATGGTTGTCGCTGGGCCCGCTTGGCGTAGCCCTCGCGGAATCGAGTCGCGCTTCCGCGAGCGCGTTAACGCTGCTCGAGGATCGGGATGACACGACTCCGATTTCCGCCATCTTGTGACGGTGAAGCCGAGGCTTGTCTCACGGAGCCGACGCATGGCGCGGTCGTTCCTATGCGTTACGCTCTTCCTGCTGGCCCTTGTCGGGTGCCAGAAGCAATCGCCATCGGCGGAGGCCATTGAAGCGCACCGGCGGAGCTTTGTGCCCTGCGGGATGGAGGTGACCGAGGTCATCTACGCATCGGAAGTGCGGATGGGCCTCGACTTCATTGCTCTGCCTGGCGACAACGAAGGCGGCCTGATCCTCTATAGCTTGCCTGCCGATCTCGCGGCCGAGATCGGGGAGGGTGGTCTCGACGCACTTCGGCCTTACTCCTGTCGCCGCGAGGCGGGAGGGAGTTGGCGCGGCCGCTACACTGACTGGCATGAGACGCCGATCGTGCCGGACTGGCAGTGGGAGTCGACCGATATCGTAGACTACGTCACCCGCTACGTCGGTTCGGTGCCCATCGAGCCGGAAATCGTGAGGGCCATCAACTCGGCTATCAAAGCGCCGGGCAGCTTCTACGCGTTCGGAAGAATCGGCGTCTTCATCATCATCCCTGCGCGCGGCGAAGCGGTCTACGCCTACAACGGCTGACGCCCACCGACGGGCGAAATTGTCATTGATCCGTCGTCGCTCCGTCGTTCTTCCGAGGCGAAGCGCGGGGATGGTTCGGGTTGGCCCGGGCGACGTGCCGGGCATCCAATCGGAGCGATCCACCAATGAACAAGACCCTCTTCTGCACGGTCGCCGCGGGCGCCGTGCTGGCCGCGTCCTCGGCGCTCGCCGACGGCGCGTTCGCCAACGGCTACACCTCGGTCACCGTGCGTTCCTACGATGCCGAGTACGCCAACCAGGGCGTCGGCGTCGACGCCGAGTTCTTCTACGCGGTCGACAACGAGGAGATCGGCAAATACTCCAAGGCGACCGGCGAGCTGGTCGATTCCTGGATCGACCCCGAGGGCGGTCCGGCCATCCATTTCGACAGCGCGGTGGTCGTCGACGGCCTCCTCTACGCCTCGCACTCGAACTACCGGCAGTGGCCGATGACCTCCTCGATCGAGGTCTTCGACACCGCCACGATGGAGCATGTCGACACCCACAGCCTCGGCATCCAGCGCGGCTCGCTGACCTGGCTCGACTATCACGACGGCTCGTTCTACGGCACCTTCGCCAATTACGACAATTCCGGCCTCGCGGTGATCGGCGACGTCGAGGTCACACCCTACGGCGACAAGCTGAATACCCAGGTCGTGCGCTTCAACGCCGACTGGCAGGTGGTCGAGGGCTGGGTGATCCCGCCCGAGATCCTCGAGCGCTTCGAGGTGATGAGCAATTCGGGCGGCTCATGGGGCCCGGACGGCAATCTCTGGCTCTCCGGCCACGACCCGCGCGAGGCCTATGTCATGCAGCTGCCGGAGATGGGCTCTGAGCTGGTCTGGATCGCCACCGTCCCGATCGAGATCGAAGGGCAGGGCATCGCCTGGGACCGCTCGGCCGACGTGCCGACCCTTCTCGGCATCGTCCGCCCGGACCGCCGCGTGACGGTGACCGAGATCACCTTCCCGGCCACCAGCCCGACCCAGCCGGTCTCGGCCCGCTAGTTCTTTAGCGACATCAAGCTCGAGGAATTCGCCTCTCCCCGGCGGGGAGAGGCCGCGATCACCGGCTCGCCGAAGGCGAGGCGGGATGCGGGTGAGGGGCTCTGCCTTTCCGGACAGGGCACGACCGGAGACTCTTCCGGAGAGGTCGAGCCCCCTCACCCTAGCCCTCTCCCCGCCGGGGAGAGGGGACGCGCGTGATTTGGCGGCGAATGGCGACCTTGCCGACCCGCGTTGATCCGCGGCGCGCGGCCGCTATGATCGGAGCCCGCAGACTGAGTCTCCGAGCCCCCGTCCTGGCCAACTACACCATCCGCAAGGCCAAGCCCGAGGATGTCGACGCCCTCGTCGAGATCGAGACCCTCGCCTTTCCGCCCGAGAAATATGCCGGGATGACGATGAGCCGGCGCTCCTTCGCCGGGCATATCC
>JADYYB010000057.1 GCA_020853895.1 Bauldia sp. | reverse complement strand
TCTATCAGGGCGCCGAGCTCTGCTTCTACACCGGCGTCACGCAGACCGGCACGGACGCCGCGGCGCCCGCCTGGACGGTCGCGGTGACCTGCCCGATCGGGCACGAGGACGAGGCGCAGGTGACCTACACGATCACCGAGCGCCCGGCGGAGAAGCTTCTTTCGGTCGAGGTGGTGAGCGGGCCCGGCGTCGGCGGCGAGCTCGCCTTCTGCCCGGTGCAGCCGGCGCCCTGACAGGCCCGGGCAGAGTTATCTCCAAACGCTCTCGGCAAGAGAACCGGTTTCCAATCAATCGGCCGCGACCGGTCCGGTTTTGATTGCTCCGGTCCCAGCTTGGGCTACGCTTGGAGAAGCGGGGGCCGTTCGACGGCTTTCGCTCCACCGAACGGCCCAAGAGGCCCAACAAAGAGGGACCCATGTTGAAGGCAGTGATCGCTGCTGCGTTTGCGGTGTGCTCTTCGGGCGCGGCGCTCGCGCAGACCGGGCCGCTGGTGAGCGCAGACTGGCTGCTCGAGAACCTCGACGATCCGAACGTGCGGGTGTTCGAGGTGAGCGTTGATCGCGGCGTCTACGAGCGCGGCCACATTCCCGGCGCGGTCGATCTCAACTGGCATACCGAACTCGTCGATCCGATCAACCGCGACATCGCCTCGCGCGAGGATTTCGAGGCCAAGCTCCGCGCCTCGGGGGTGACCGACGAGACGACCATCGTCCTCTACGGCGACAACAACAACTGGTTCGCGGCCTGGGGCGCGTGGGTGTTCCACGTCTACGGGCTCGGCGACCAGGTCACCCTCCTCGACGGCGGGCGGAGGCTCTGGGAAGCGCGCGGCCTGCCGCTCGACAGCGCGCCGCCGGCCTTCGCCGCCTCGACCATCACGCTGCAGGACCGCGACCTCAGCCTCCGCGCCCGGCTGGGCGACGTGCTCGAGGTCGCCGAGTCGCGGGTCGACGCGCATATCGTCGACATCCGCTCGGCGGACGAGTTCAACGGCGTGATCTTCGCGCCCGAGGGCGTGCGCGAGCTGTCGGTCCGCGCCGGCCACGTGCCCAACGCGATCAACGTTCCGTGGGGCCGCGCGGTCAACGAGGACGGGACCTACAAGTCGGCCGACGAGCTCCGCGCGCTCTACGCCGAGGCCGGCATCGACGGCTCCAAGCCGATCATCGTCTATTGCCGCATCGGCGAGCGCTCCAGCCACACCTGGTACGCGCTCAGCCAGATCCTCGGCTACGAGGTCCGCAACTATGACGGCTCGTGGACCGAATACGGCAACTCGGTCGGCGTGCCGATCGTGAACGTCGCCGGGACGGTGTGGACCGGCCGATAGGCCAAACGCAGAGAATAGGGCGGCGGAAGCGCCGCCCTTATACTCCCGCCGATGACGACCACAGAGACGATCGCGGAGGCGCGCGTCGGGCACCCCTTCCCGGCGCGCGCTCTCGCGTCCGCGGCCGTGCTGGCGGCGCTCCTCGCCGGGGCGTTCGTCCTCTACGCGCCGTCGGCGGAGGCGCGGGCGCTCTCCTTCTCGCTGCTCATCGGCACGCTCTTCGGCGTGGTCCTGCAGCGCTCGCGCTTCTGCTTCTTCTGCAATTTCCGCGACTTCTACGAGAAGCGGGAACCGCGTGGGGTCCTCGCCATCCTCGTCGCGCTCGCCGTCGGCGTCGCGCTCTATCACGTGGTGTTCATCACCTGGATGCCGGTGCCGATCGAAGGGCGGCTTCCGCCGACCGCCCATGTCGGCCCGGTCAGCCCGGTGCTGGCGCTCGCCGCGCTCGTGTTCGGGCTCGGCATGGCGGTGTCGGGCTCGTGCCTGTCGGCCCATCTCTACCGGCTGGGCGAGGGCTCGCCGACCGCGCCCTTCGCCCTCCTCGGCGCTGGCATCGGCTTCGTGGCGGGCTTCCTCACCTGGAACCCGCTCTTCCTCGCCGTGACCGCGCGGTCGCCGATCGTCTGGCTCCCGCACGCGATCGGCTATTCCGGGACGCTGGTCCTCAGCCTCGCGGTCATCGCCATCCTCGCCGTGGTCGTGCTCGCCCTGTCGCGATCGGGAGCCTCGCCCGCCTCCGCCGAGCCGCTGTCGCTGCGCGTGGTGGCTAGGCGCGTGTTCGTCGAGCGCTGGCCGGCCGCCGCGGGCGGCGCCGCGGTCGGCGTGATCGCGATGCTCGCCTATTTCCGCGTGGCGCCGCTTGGCGTGACGGCGGAGCTCGGGAGCCTCGCGCGCACCGCCGCCAATGGCGCGGGGATTCTGCCCGAGACGCTCTACGGGCTCGACACGCTCCGCGGCTGCGCGACGGTGATCAAGGAGACGCTCCTTTCGAACAACGGCCTCTTCGTCCTCGGCCTCGTTGGCGGGAGCTTCGCGGCCGCCCTCCTCGCCGGCCAGTTCAAGCCGAAGTGGCCGACCGGCAGCCAGGCGGTGCGCGGCCTCGCCGGCGGCGCGCTGATGGGCTGGGGCGCGATGACCGGGCTCGGCTGCACGGTCGGGGTGCTGCTCTCGGGCATCCACGCGGGGGCGCTCGCGGGGTGGGTTTTCCTGGCCTTCGCGACGGCCGGCGCGGCGCTCGGGATCAGCCTGATGCGCCGCCTCGTGCCAGGCTACTAGACCAGCGCGCCGCAAGCTGAGGCGATTGTACCTTCATTTAACCTCCCCCTTGCGGGGAGGTTAAGGTTTGATGGCATCCGATCTCGTCGCGCCCTAGCGCGGGACGAGCTTCATGACGCGGCCGTCGGCGGCGATGACGTAGAGCTCGCCGGCGCTGTCCTTGCCGAAGGAGGTGATCTGGCCGAGATCGCCGAGCTGGGCGGTCCAGTCGGTGAGATCGCTGACCCCGCTCGCCGCCTCGTAGCGGAAGGAGCGGACGAAGCCGGCGCAGTAGTCGCCGAAGAAATAGTGCCCGGCGAGCGCGGGGATGGCCGCGCCGCGATAGACGTAGCCGCCGGTGACCGAGCAGGCGCCGCCCTCGTGGCTGAACTCGTAGACCGGCGGGACCATGCCTTCGGTGGCGCAGGTGCGGGCCCGATAGCAGTGCGCGCCCTCCATGACGCTCCAGCCGAGATTGGCCCCGCCCATGGCGGTGGTGATGACCGAGACCTCCTCCCAGGCGCCCTGCCCGACATCGGCGATGAAGATGCGGTCGCCGTCGAAGGAGACGCGCCACGGGTTGCGGAGGCCATAGACGAAGGCCTCCGGCGCGCCGCCGCCACCCGCCCACGGGTTCGACGGCGGGATGGCATAGGGGGCGGCGCCGTTCACGTCGAGGCGGAGGAGCTTGGCGAGGAGGCTGTTGCGGTCCTGGCCGCTGCCGAAGGGGTCGCCCGCGCCGCCGCCGTCGCCGGTGGCGATGTAGAGATAGCCGTCGGGGCCGAAATCGAGCCAGCCGCCGTTATGGTTCGGCGCGCGGTCGGGGATGTTGAGGAGGGTCCGCACCGGCTCGGGCGCGGCGACATTGGGATCGGCGGAGACGCGGTACTCGGCGATCTCGCTGTTGCCGCTCCGGTCGGTGTGGTTGACGAAGAAGCGGCCGTTGGCGGCGTAGTCGGGGTGGAAGGCGAGGCCGAGAAGGCCCTGCTCGCCGCCGAAGGTGATGCGGCTCGTGATGTCGAGGAACGGAGTGGGCAGCTTGCCGCCGCCCTCGACGATCCAGATGCGGCCGGGCTGGTCGACGATGAAGAGGCGCGGGTCGCCGCGCGGGGCGGTGAGATAGACGGGCTGCCGGAAGTCGCGCGAGACGAGCTCGGTGCCGAGGGTGAGGGAGGGCTGCGCCATCTGCAGCTGCGCGATCTGGCGGGCCTCGGGGACGTGGCCGCGGAGCGCGTCCAGCGCATTGCCGCCGGGCGGGAGGAAGGTCAGCGCGAGAGCCGCGATCGGCAACAGCAGAAGCGCGCCCAGAACGACCAGCGACCGCGTGACCTGCCGCATGATGGCCTCCTCGATCAGGGTTCCGCCTTGCCCCTGCGTGGAGGGTACGCGGCGCTCAGGCGGGGAGCAATGGCTGCTGCGCTCCCTAAGGCCCAAGCTCCCACATTGTCATCCCCCGACTTGATCGGGGGACCGGGTTCCTCCCGCACGGGCGCCGACGCGGATCGCGGTCCTCCGGTCAAGCCGGAGGATGACAGCGGATGGAGAACTCAGCGCGGCGGGAGGGTCGGGCCGGCGCCGGCGCCGGTCGCCTCGATCGCGGCGGCGATCTCGGCGAGGTCCTCGTGGGAGAGCTGCAGGCGGCCGGCGTCGAGCCAGCCGTCGACCTGGACCGGATCGCGGGCGCCGACGATCGCGCCGGTGACGCCCGGCCAGGCCAGCGTCCAGGCGACCGCGACGGCCGGCACGGTGGTGTCGTGGCGGTGGGCGACCGGCGCCAGCGCGTCGGCGAGGCGGAGATTGCGGACGAGCTTCTCGCCCGCGAACTCGGCGCTCCGCGAGCGCCAGTCGTCCGCCGGCAGCGCCGCCGCGCGCTCGACCGAGAAGCGGCCGGTGAGGAGGCCGGCCTGCATCGGGCTATAGACGATGACGCCGGTGTCGTGGCCGAAGCACCAGGGCAGATCGGCGTCGGCGGCGCCGCGGCGGATCGCCGAGAAGGGCGGCTGCAGCGTGTCGACATGGCCGAGGTGCTCGGCCTCCTCGAGCTGCGCGACGTTGTGGTTGGAGAGGCCGATCGCGCGCACCTTGCCCTCGCGCTTCATCTCCAGGAGCGTGCCCCAATAGTCGTCGATCGGCGTGCCGTCGCCAGGCGGGCGATGCACCTGGTAGAGGTCGATGCGCTCGACGCCGAGGCGGCGGAGCGAGGCCTCGAGCTCGCGGCGGAGGCTCGCCGGCGCGCCGACCGGCTTGGGAAACGCCTTGCGGTCGTTGTCGTCCCAGACGAGGCCGCATTTGGTGAAGACGTAAGGCCGCCGCTCGGCGGGCAGCTCGGCCAGCGCGCGGCGCACGACCTCCTCGGAATGGCCGAGGCCATAGACGGCGGCGGTGTCGATCCAGTTGATGCCGCGCTCAAGCGCGTGATGGATGGCGGCGATCGAGTCGCGGTCGTCCTGCGCGCCCCAGCCGGTCGACCAGTCGCCCCCGCCGACCGCCCAGGCGCCGAAGCCGACGCGGGTGATGTCCATGTCGGTGCGGCCGAGACGGCGCGTGGGGAGGGGCATCCGGGGACCTCGCGGGCTTTATGGGATCTGCTATCGCTCGCGGTAACTATCGCCGTCTTTGGGCGCCGCGGGCCAGAGGCAATTTGGCGCCGGGGGTGCTAGGCTCCGGACGGGCTAGAGAGAGACTGCCGCGCGGCGGTCGGGAGTGGCTGGGGATGAGACGGGCCGGGCTCGCGGCGATCGTCTTGTGGTGGGCGTTGCTGATCGGCGGAAACGGCGCCGCGGCGCAGGATTCGGACACCGGGCCGTGGGTCAAGACCTGCACCCATCCCGACGCCTGCATGATCGCCGCGATCGCCCTCGACCAGGGCGAGGTGGTGATCGGGCTCTATCTCTTCACCGAGGAGGTCCGCTACGGGCGCGGGCCGATCGTCAATGTTTCGCTGGTCTCGCTCGCGCCCGGCAATCGCGTGGTCCGGGCCGGCGATTTCACCGTCTTCGACGGGGAGAGGATCTGCGCGCTCAACGAGGAGCAGCAATGCATCCTCGATCGGAAGATGAACGGGGGCGAGTTCGCCCGGCTGATCGAGGCCGAGACGATCACCATCGACGACGGGGCTTTCTCGGCGAGCTTTCCGGTGGCCGGGCTCCTCGCCGCCTATCGGGGACCCACGCTGACCGACGAGGAGGCGCAGGCGCGCGTGTTCCGGACGGCGGTCGAGGCGCGGCCCCACGCGGAAGCGCCGCTCGCCATCCTCCACAATGAGGACCCCGAGGCCTTCACGGCCGGCATACGCTTCCACTCGAGCCTCTCGGTCGACCGGCGGCGCCTCCTCCTCGAGGACCTCGCCTATCTCGCGGCGCTCGGGCCGCTCAAGGATTCCGACCTTCTCGCCGCGATGATCGGCGTCCCGCCGGGCGAGCTGACCGGCCGCACGCTGGCGACCTGGGTGATCCAGTCGCTGCCGGTGATCTCGGGCGCCGATTTCTGCCATGTCGGCGCGGTGTTCAGGCCGGAGGCGGACGGCAGGCTCGTCCCGGTCAGCGTGCGCAACGTCACCGACTGCGCCGAGAAGGTAGAGTGGCTGGCCTTCACCTCGACCTATCCGCGGGCGAGCGCGCGCGGCGCGCTCCTCGTCAACGAGGAGTTCGCGACCGTGCCCGAGGGGCAGGCCGGGCTCCGCGTGCTGTCGATCGTGTCGATGCCGACCGGCCGGACCGCCGCCTCGCGCATCCGGCGGCTCGACCTCCTCATCCACGAGGCGTTCCATTCGCGGCTTCTCGCCGGCCACGTCGCGTGCGCGAGCGAGAGCCGGCTTTTCGGCACGGTCGACATGTCGGTCCACGACTTCTCGTTCCCGGCTACCGCCGAGTGCGACCCGGCGAGCGAAGCCTATCGCGGGGCCTACGCGGCGGGCGCGGAGGCGAACCGGATCCTCCTCGGACAGTGCGAGGATTGCTCCGACGCCGACCGGATGCAGATCGCCTTCGACCAGATGGGCTCATGGATGGTGACCGGCATCAAGGCCAGCCGTCCGCTGACGATCCCGGACGAGGGAATCCTCGCCGGGACGGGCTTCGCCGGGCGGAGCTTCGAGGTGGTGCCGCCGCTCCGCTTCTTCGAGGCGGCGCGCGAGGGCATCGCGGCCGGGCTCGAGGGCTGCGGGACGATGTGCGGCGCGGGCTGGGCGGCCGACTTCGAAGCCACGCAGGAGGCGCTCGACGCGATCGAGGCCTTCCTCCGCTCGGCGGAGGACGCCCTGCCCGAGAGCTGGGCGACGCCCTCGATCGGGGCGCGGGTCGAGCCGCCCGCCCTCGATCCGGAGGAAGCGGAGGCCTGGCTCGCAGCGGCGCTCGAGGCGGAGGCGACGGGCTACAATCTGCCGCTCGCCACGCAAATCCCCTGCCGCCAGCTCAGCGACCGCTGCGCGGAGATCCTCGCCGCCTATCGCGGCGTGCCGGTCGACGGGCCGATCGCGCCGTGGACCGGCGACCCGCTGGTCGCGGCCCTCTTCCGCGACGGACGCGCCGCGCTCGAGGGGCTCGACGCCCGCGGCAAGGCGTTCTCGGCGGACGAGGTGGCGATGCTCGACACGATGGTCCGCGCGCTCCTCATCAACAGCGACTGGCGGATCGTGGTCGAGGCGGCGGGGCCGGCCGGCAACCGCGCGGGCGGCGCTGCCCAGTTCCAGGCCGAGCGGGTGCGGAGCTATCTCGTCGAGCACGGCATCGACGGGGCGCGCGTCACCGCGGTCGCGCTCCCCACGCCCGCCAGCGGCAAGCCGCGCGCGGCGGAACAGGCCACTGGCGTCGCCGTCCGCCTCGACTTCACCGGGCTCGACCTCAGCGGGTTGACCCCGCAGCAAGGTGCGCTGGTCGACTGAACGGCGCGCGGGCGATTGACCCGCACGCGGGCAGCGCGGCGGTCAGAATCAGGGCACGGACGGCGGCGGGCGGCCGCATGCGGCGCACCGCGAAGACTTGCCGGACAAGACTTCGCGCCGCCGTAACCTTGTTGGTACGGCGCTTGCTAAACCGCCCGACAGCACCGGAAAGACGATCTTCTGCACGCACTGCCCGTCGAGCATGCGAATGCTCAACGATTGTGCTCGATCTGCCTGTTTCCGGGCCGAAGGACTGCTTCGCACGCCTACCCAGGCAAGAAGAAAGCCTTCTCATACGTCCAACCGGGAGAAAGACTTCAATGCGCATGTCACGCCTTTCCGCGGCGCTCGCCCTCGCCGCCTTCGTCCCCTACCCGCTCGCCGCCGAGGACGCGGCGGTCGCGCCCGCGCCGCTGCCCGGCCTCGCGCAGCCCGTGCCGGGCCTCGCGTCCGAATCGGGCGACTACAAATACGAGGCCGAGCCCTATGGCACGTACTCGATCGTCGCGCTCGACCCCGAGACCGGCGAGCTCGGCGTCGGCGTCCAGTCGAACACGATCGCGGTCGGCGCGCGCACGCGCTGGGGCAAGGGCGGGGTCGCGGCGATCGCCAGCCAGGCGAGCTCGAACCCGATGTTCGGCGAGATGGGCGTCGCCCTCCTCGAGCGCGGCTTCACCGTCGAGGAGGCGCGCGACATGATGATCGGCATGGACGAGGGGGCGCTCAACCGCCAGTTCGCGATCATCGACATCAACGGCAACACCGCCGCTTGGACGAGCCCCGACATCACCGACTGGAAGGGCCATCATTGCGGCGTGAACTACTGCGCGCAGGGCAACACGCTGACCGGGCCGGACGTCGTGCTCGACATGGCGGCGGCGTTCGAGGCGTCGGAAGGCCCGCTCGCCGCGCGCCTCCTCACCGCGCTCGAGGCGGCCGAGGCCGCGGGCGGTGACCGCCGCGGCACGCAGTCGGCCGGGCTCCTCATCCTCGAGCCGCGCTCGATCGCCGACTACGGCGACCGCGCCCTCGACCTCCGGGTCGACGAGTCGCTGAACCCGCTCGCCGAGCTCCGCCGCGTCTACAACGCCACCATCGCCGGCCAGGCGACGAACGGCCTCGCCACGCTGATCGAGGAGGGCAAGTACACCGAGGCGCTGGCCGCGGTGAACGAGGCCCTCACCATCGACCCGCTGCGCGACGCGGCCTATCTGCAGATGGCCGACGTCTACATCGCCATGGACGACGTGCCGGCGGCGGTCGAGGCGCTCGGCAAGGCGATCGAGCTCAACCCGAAGGCCTACTACCAGATCCTCCGCGACGAGGACTTCGCCCCGATCCACGCCAACGCGGACTTCCTCGCGCTCGGCGATTTCAGCGCCTTCGCCCCGCTCGCGCCCTCGGCGCCGGAAGGCATCTAGGCGGGATCCGTCCCGCCGGCGCGGGCGGCGGACCGGCTCTCGGCCTGCTGCCCCGCCCGGCGAAAGCAGCGCCATAGGCCCGGCGGAGGAAGCCCGCTGGGCCTTTCCTTTTTACGGACGCGAAAGCGCGGTCCCGATTGCTGCGGCAT
This sequence comes from Bauldia sp., assembly GCA_020853895.1. GTDB lineage: Bacteria > Pseudomonadota > Alphaproteobacteria > Rhizobiales > Kaistiaceae > JADYYB01. Next base: position 39 of record JADYYB010000057.1, on the reverse strand, counting down.
TCCGACATCGCTACGTTGCCGTCCGCTGGCTTTCTTGCC
>JADYYB010000056.1 GCA_020853895.1 Bauldia sp. | reverse complement strand
GCTCTACTAGAGACTTGGACTTCGGCCAAAGTTTGTCTCGGGCCCGGCGCCGACAGGGCGGAAGAAGGTCGTTCCTAGACCCCCGCCCCCTGCACCACCGTCACCGCGCGGCGGTTCTGCGACCAGCACGAGATGTCGTTGCAGACCGCCACCGGGCGCTCCTTGCCGTATGAGATCGTGCTCATCCGGTTCGGCGCGACGCCCCGTGAAATCAGATAGTTGACCACTGCCGTCGCGCGCCGCGCGCCGAGCGCGATGTTGTATTCGCGCGTCCCCCGCTCGTCGGCGTGGCCCTCGATCAGCACGATCACGTTCGGGTAGAGGCTGAGCCATTGCGCCTGGCGGTCGAGCGTCGCCATCGCCTGGGCCGACAGTTCCGGCGAGTCCGTGTCGAAAAAGACACGATCGCCGACATTGACGCGGAAGTCCTGGCTGCTGCCCGGCACGCCCGCCCCGCCGCCGAAGCCGCCGGCTCCGGGGTTGAGCGCGGGGTTGAGCTGGTTGGCCGCCTGGTCGCTGTCCTTCGAGCAGGCCGCGAGCGCGAGGCCCGCCGCAAGGACGAGGGACAAGCGGAAGAGACCTTTGTATTTGCGCATGCCCGTTTACTCCTCGTCCACCAAACACCTGCCGCTAGCTAGCCCCGCTTTGGTTAACCGCGAATGGAAACCTATGGTTAACAAAGCGCTAAGACGCCCGGCAAAGCCAAGCCTCAGTTGATGAGCGGCGACCACGCCGGGTCGGACGCGAAGGACGGCGTCTGCACCCGCATCTCGTTGTAGCCGGTGAGGTCGACCGACCAGAGCTGCGGCCCGCCATTGGTCCCGGCGGTGTCGCGGAAGAACATGAGGACGCGCCCGTTCGGCGACCAGGTCGGCCCCTCGTTGTGGTAGCCGGTGGCGAGGATCCGCTCGCCCGAGCCGTCGGGCCGCATCACCCCGATCATGAACTGCCCGCCGTCGCGCTTGGTGAAGGCGATGAGGTCCCCGCGCGGCGACCACACCGGCGTCGAATAGCTGCCCTGCCCGAAGCTGATCCGCCGCTGGCTCGAGCCGTCCGCGCCCATCACGTAGAGCTGCTGGCTGCCGCCGCGGTCCGATTCGAACACGATCTCGAGCCCGTCCGGCGAGTAGCTCGGCGAGGTGTCGATGCCGACCGTGTTGGTCAGCTGCAGGCGCTGCCTTGTGTTGAGGTCGAGCGTGTAGATATTGGCGTTGGCCCCGTCCTGGAGGCTCATGATCACGCGCCGCCCGTCGGGCGAGAAGCGCGGGGCGAAGTTCATGCCGCTGAAATTGTCGACCAGCTCCCGCTGCCCGGTCTCGATGTTCATGAGATAGACGCGCGGCCGCCCGCCCTCGTACGACATGTAGGTGATTTCCTGCGTCGAGGGGCTGAAGCGCGGGGTGATCACGATCTCGTTGCCGTTGGTGAGGTAGCGGACGTTCGCTCCGTCCTGGTCCATGATCGCGAGGCGCTTGATGCGCTGGTCCTTGGGCCCGGTCTCGTCGACGAAGACGATGCGCGAATCGAAATAGCCCTGCTCGCCGGTCAGGCGCTCGTAGATCGCGTCGGCGATGATGTGCGCCACGCGCCGCCAGTGGTCGGGCGTGGTGAAGAATTGCTGCCCGGCGAGTTGCTGCCCGGCGAAGACGTCCCACAGGCGGAACTCCGCCCGGAGCCGCCCGTCGGGCTGGCGCTGCACCGCGCCGGTGACCAGCGCCTGGGCGTTGATGACCCGCCAGTCGCCGAAGCGTGGCACGGCGCCCGCGGTGGTGATCTGCTCGATGAAGGAGGCCGGCTCGAGCGGCTGGAAGAGGCCCGAGCGGCCGAGATCGGCGCTGATCACGGCCGCGATGTCGAAGCCGAACTGCGCGTCCGCGCCGGCCGCGACGAAGGTCGGGATGGCGATCGGCACCGGCTGGATCGTGCCGCGCGTGATGTCGAGGCGGAGCTGGGCGCTGGCCGGCGACACCCCCGCCGCGAGCCCGAGCGCGGCGAGCACGACGAGCCCCCTCCGCGCCACAAGCCCTCGCCATTTCCGCATCCCCGCGGCGGCGTGCCCGGCAGCTTGGCGACGGCTCATAGTGGCTCCTTCGTTGGTCCCGCTCACCCGCCGAACATCTCGGTCGGATTGAAGTCGAGGATGATTTCCCGCCATTCAGCGTACTTCTCAGCTGGGAGATTGTATGGCGAGCAGGCGATGATCGCCCGCACCACGCTCTCCGGCGCGATGTTGGCGTAGCGCCCGAACGGGCGGCTGGTGATCTCCGGGACACCCATGATCGAGCCGTCCGGGTTGAGGCGCATATGCACCTCGGTGCGGAGGTCGCTCGCGTTGATCGCGCCCTGCGGCACGGTCCAGCAGCTCATGATCCGCTCGCGCATCGCGGCGAGCTCGTTCTGGGTCATCGCCGCGTCGAAGCGTCCATTGGTGATGCCGAGGCCAGGCGTCTGGCTCGGCGTCGGCTGGGCCGGCGCGCTCGGCGGGCTGCGGTCGATGAGCGCGGCGATGGCCGCGGCATTGAACGGATCGGGCGCCGGCGTCGGGGCGGGCGGAGGCGACGGCGTGGGGGGCGGCGGCGGAATGCTCGCCGTCGTCTCGGCCGGGCGCGGCCGAGCGCGCGGAACCGGCGCGGGGTCGGACGGGATCGTCGGCGCCGGCTCGGCCGCCGCGGTGCGGGTCGGCGGCGCCGGCGGGACGGGCGCCGGCGTGGGTACCGGCTCGGGCTCCGGCGCAGGGGCCGGCTCGGGCGGCGCGACCGGCGCCGGGATGGGCGTCAGCACGGGCGGCGCGATCTCCGGCTCAGGCGGAGGCGGCGGCTCGGGCGCCGGGGCCGGCTCGGGTTCGGGGGCCGGTGGCGGTGGCGGAGGGGGCGGCGGAGGAGGCGGCGGCGGTGGGGTCGGCTCCGGTTCTGGAGCGGGCTCGGGCGCCGGCGGCTCCGGCTCGGCCGTGCGGCTGCCGGTGGCGAGCTCGGTCAGCTCCGCGAGCGTGACCAGCTCGACCGGCAGGGTCTCGACCGGCGCGGTCTCCTCCAGCGCGCGCGGGAGCGACACCAGCCCCCAGCCGATAATCACCACATGGGCGATCGTCGAGACCGTCACGCCGGCGCGCATCCTCGGCCTAGCCTCCCGTCTCTGGCGCGGTGACGAGCCCGATGCGCCGGAAGCCCGCCCCGTTCAGCGCGCCCAGCACCTTCGACACCGTGCCGTAGTCGACCGCCTGGTCGCCGCGCACGAAGATGCGCTCGTCGTAGCCGTTGGCGGCGATCGCGGTGAGGGTCGGGACGAGCTGCTCGACGGTGATCTCGGTCTCCTGCAGGAAGATCTTGCGGTCCGCCCCGACCGTCACCGTGATCGGCTCGTTGTCCCCGCCGAGCGAGCGCGCGGCGGTCTCCGGCAGGTCGATCGGCACGCCGACGGTGAGGAGCGGCGCGGAGATCATGAACACGATCAGCAGCACCAGCATGACATCGACGAACGGCGTCACGTTGATCTCCGCCATCGGCTGATAGCGCTTGGTCCGCCGCCGCGAGCCTCGGCCTGGGGCCTGTGCGAGTCCGCCCGCCATGTCAGGCCGCCCGGTCGTCGATGTGCCGGCTCTCGACCTGACGCGACAGGATGGCCGAGAACTCGTCGGCGAAGCCTTCGAGGCGCGCCCCGATGCGCCCCGCCGAATGGGTCAGCTTGTTGTACGCGATGACCGCGGGAATCGCGGCGAGGAGGCCGAGCGCGGTGGCGAGCAGCGCCTCGGCGATGCCGGGCGCCACGACCGCGAGCGAGGTGTTGTTGGAGACCGCGATCGACTGGAACGAGGTCATGATGCCCCACACCGTGCCGAAGAGGCCGATGAAGGGGGCCGACGCGCCGACCGTGGCGAGGAAGAGGAGCCGGCTCTCCACCCGCTCCATCTCGCGGGCGATGGTCACGTCCATCACCTTGTCGACGCGCATCGAGAGCCCGGCGGCAGCGCGCACCCCGCCCTCGAAGCTCCGCTTCCACTCGCGCATCGCGGCGACGAAGAGGGCCGCCATGCCGTGCGGGGTCTTGCCGGCGAAGGTGCGGTAGAGCTCCTCGAGCGACTGGCCGGACCAGAACGCCTTCTCGAAGCTGTTCATCTGGCTCCGCATGCGGCGGAAGAGGAAGCTCTTGTCGACGATGATCGCCCAGGTCCAGACGGAGGCGAGGAGGAGCCCCAGGATGACCAGCTTGACGACGATATGGGCCTGGAGAAAGAGGCCGATCAACGACACCTCGCCGGAGGCGGCGCCGACCGGGATGACCTCGATCGGATTCATGTGATGGACCTCGCGGGTGCCGGTTTGCCGGAGCGGCTTCTCACGGAGCGCCTGCCGAGCCCGAGCCGGCCCACTGGCCGGCGTCCCCACACCGGAAATTCGCCCTCGCCTCGACTTGGTGTCTCGCCAGCAAGTTTGTCGAAATAAGGGCGTCGAGCGAAGCAAGACGCCACGCAACTCCTTGTGTTTGCTAATATCTCTATGGTTAAGGAAGGATTAAGGGGGTTTTCGCGCAGATGACCCCAGCCGGCTTTGCATGGCGGCATTCAGCCTCTTGGGCCGCCCGCGCTCGTCGACCAGCGCCACCATCACCTCGGCAATGACCAGCGCCTCGCCGTTGCGGGTCACCTTCTGCTCGACGATCACCCGCGCCCCGTGCAGCGAGGCGACGCGCGTCTCGACCTCGAGGAGCTCGTCGATCGTCGCCCCCTTCAGGAACTCGATCGACATCCGCCGCACCGCGAACGCCGCCCGGTCCTCCGCCGCGATCGCATCGTGATGGATGCCGACCAGCCGGAGGAAGTCCGACCGCCCCCGCTCCATGAACTTGAGATACGCCGCATGATAGACCCGCCCCGAGAAGTCGGTGTCCTCGAAATAGACCCGCACCGGCAGCACATGCCCGTACTCGGTCAGCCGTCCGGCGAGGTCCGGCCAGGTCTCGGAGTGCTTAGTCAACGCCGGACTCCCTGACCTTCGAGCTCTCGCGAAGGGGGCGACGCACCCCCCACCCTCCCCTCGAGGGGGAGGGTGGAAGACACCGCGTCGCTCACTGCTCGTCCGGGTCGAAGAGGCCGAACTGGCCGATCGCGGCGGAGGCCGGCGTGGCGAGGCCGAGATGCTTGAAGGCGTGCGGCGTCAGGAGCCGGCCGCGCGGCGTGCGCTGCACGAAGCCCTGCTGGATCAGATAGGGCTCGACGATCTCCTCGATCGCGTCCCGCGGCTCCGAGAGCGCGGCGGCGATCGTGTCGATGCCGACCGGCCCGCCGCCGAAACTCTCGGCGATGCAGCTCATGTAGCGGCGGTCGAGCATGTCGAGCCCCTCGCCGTCGACCTCGAGCCGCCGGAGCGCCCGGTCGGCGGTCGCCGCGTCGATCGTGCCATCCTTCTCGACGAGCGCGAAATCGCTGATCCGGCGGAGAAGGCGGCTGGCGATGCGCGGGGTCCCGCGCGAGCGCCGCGCGATCTCCTTCGCGCCCTCGGCCGTCATGCGGAGGCCGAGGATGCGCGCGCCGCGCTTCACGATCTCCTCGAGCTCGCTCACCTCGTAGAAATTGAGCCGGATCGGGATGCCGAACCGGTCGCGGAGCGGCGTCGTCAGGAGCCCGAGCCGCGTCGTCGCGCCGACCAGCGTGAAGGGCGGCAGGTCGATCTTCACCGAGCGCGCCGCCGGCCCCTGCCCGATGATGAGGTCGAGCTGGAAATCCTCCATCGCCGGATAGAGGATCTCCTCGACCGCCGGGTTGAGCCGGTGGATCTCGTCGATGAAGAGGACGTCGCGCGCCTCGAG
>JADYYB010000055.1 GCA_020853895.1 Bauldia sp. | reverse complement strand
TCCTGCTCCTGGCGCTCGTTCACGTCCTGCTTGCGGAGGCGCACGACCGTGCGCAGCGTCTTGGTGTCGTAGCCGTTGGCCTTGGCCTCGGCATAGACGTCCTTGATGTCGTCCGAGATGGTCTTCTTCTCTTCCTCGAGCCGCTCGATGCGCTCGACGATCGCGCGGAGCTGCGCTGCCGCAACGCCTGCCCCGGACCCCGATCCGGGGCCACCCGTGTCGACTTCAGCCATGAACTCCACCCATGCTCTCGTGCAAGCCGCGGCAGATGCCGTGAGTCCGGCGGACGGGTCAAGCCGCTTTTCAGACGCCCGGCGCTTGGCTTCAGCGCGGCAGCCATGGCATAGGAGGCCCCGCTGCGTCGGCGCGATCCGGCCGGCCTCGGATCTGTCAGGAGTACCCGGCCGCAATGACGAGCAAGACCCTCGCGCTCGCCCTCTACGAGGAGGCCGTGGCCGCCGCCTCCGCCGACCGTTCCGTCCCGCCGAACCTGCCCCCGCTGCCGCGCGGCCGTCTCGTCCTCTTCGGCGCGGGCAAGGCCGGCGCGGCGATGGTGCGCGCCGCCATCCGCCACTACGCGGCGATCGACCCCGACATCGGCGCGCGCCTTGCCGGCGTCGCGGTCACCCGCCACGGCTATGCCTGCGACACCTCCCCGCTCCCCGTCCGCGAGGTCGGCCACCCGATCCCCGACGCCGGGAGCGTCGCGGCGAGCGAGGAGATGCTGCGCCTCGCTCATGACGCAAAGGAGGACGACCTCGTCCTCATGCTCCTCTCCGGCGGCGCCTCCGCGAACCTCACCCTCCCCGTCGCCGGCCTGACGCTGGCCGACAAGCAGTCGGTCGCCCGCGCCCTCCTCCGCTCGGGCGCCAATATCAGCGAGATCAACACCGTCCGCCGCCACCTCTCGCGCATCAAGGGCGGCAAGCTCGCCGCGGCCGTCAGCCCCGGCGCGATCGTCACCCTCGCCATCTCCGACGTGCCCGGCGACCATCCGGCGGCGATCGGCTCCGGCCCGACCGTCGCCGATCCGACCACGCTCGCCGACGCCCGCGAGGTCGTCGCCCGCTACAGGATCGACCTCGCCCCGCACATCATGGCCGCCCTCTCCGACCCCGCCAACGAGACCCTGAAGCCCGGCGACCCGGCCTTCGCCCACTCGAGCTACAAGGTCGTGGCGACCGCCCTCGGCTCGCTCAGCGCGGCGGGCGAGATGGCGCGGCAGGCGGGCTACGAGCCGATCGTCCTCGGCGACCGCGTCGAGGGCGAGGCGCGCGAGGTCGCGGGCACCCACGCCGCGATGGCCCGCGAGCACGCCGACGCGGGCCGCAGGGTCGCGATCATCTCCGGCGGCGAGCTGACGGTGACGGTGGTCGGCAACGGCCGCGGCGGCCCCAACCAGGAATACGCGCTCGGCCTCGCGCTCGCCATCGAGGGCGACAAGCGGCTGAGCGGCCTTGCCGGCGACACCGACGGCACCGACGGCGGCTCGGGCTCCGCGACCGACCCCGCCGGCGCCTATGTCGACAGCACGACGGCGGCGCGCGCCCGGGCAAAAAATCGCGACCCGGTTGCAGACCTTCGCGACAACAACTCTACGGCTACGTTCGAGGCCACCGGCGACCTTCTGACGCCGGGTCCGACCCTAACCAATGTCAGCGATTTCCGGGTGGTGCTCGTTGACATCACAAAAGCCTAAGCTCCATAAAGTGTTTAGAACGAAGCTCCGGTTCGAAGGCACACCGATGGGACAGTGCTCCGCCCGACTTCGCTCCCGAAGCTCGGCGATCATGAGCGCACTGGCGCTCGCGGGGGCCTTCTATCTGGTTCCGGGAGCGGGCGAGGCTCGCGCCGAGTTTCGTCTGTGCAATCAGACCGAGAGCCGGGTGGGCGTGGCGATCGGTTACAAGAACCAGGAAGCGTGGACCACCGAGGGCTGGTGGAACGTCCCCTCCAATTCCTGCCAGACCATCATCACTGGGCCGCTCGTCTCCCGCTTCTATTACGTCTATGCGGTCGACTACGACCTCGGCGGCAAATGGGGCGGCGGCTTCCAGATGTGCACCCAGGCGCGCGCCTTCACCATCAGCGGGTATCAGAATTGCGTTGCCCGCGGCTTTGAGCAGACAGGCTTTTATGAAATTGACACAGGCGAACAACAGAGTTGGACGGTGCAATTGACCGAACCAGCCCAACAGCAAGGTATTGGCGGCCGATGAGGCGTTCGCGCCGGGCCAAGATCATCGCGACTCTCGGACCCGCTTCTTCCAATAAAGCCACCATCGAGAAGTTGTTTGCGGCAGGGGCAGATCTCTTCCGCATCAACATGAGCCACACCTCGCACGACCTGCTTCGCGAGCTGGTCGAAACGATCCGCGCGGTGGAATCCGAGCAGGGCCGCCCGATCGGCATCCTCGCCGATCTGCAGGGGCCGAAATTCCGCGTCGGCACCTTCGAGGGCCGCGAGGTCGCGCTTACTCTCGGCCAGGAGTTCACGCTCGACACCGACAAGGCGCCGGGCGACGGGACGCGCGTCCATCTCCCCCACCCGGAGATCTTCAAGGCGCTCTCCGTCGGTCATCGTCTGCTCCTCGACGACGGCAAGGTCCGCCTCAAGGTCACCGCCATCGCGCCGGGCAAGGTCAGGACGGTCGTCGAGGCCGGCACGAAGCTCTCCGACCGGAAGGGCGTCTCGGTTCCCGACAGCGACATCGACGTCAGCGCGCTGACCCCGAAGGACCGCGCCGACCTCGACGCCGCGATCGCCGCCGAGGCCGACTGGATCGCCCTCTCCTTCGTGCAGCGCGCCGAGGACCTCCTCGAGGTCCGCGAGATCGTGAAGGGCCGCGCCGGCGTCCTCGCCAAGATCGAGAAGCCGCAGGCGGTCGAGCGCATCGGCGCGATCCTCCAGGCCTGCGACGCGCTCATGGTCGCCCGCGGCGACCTCGGCGTGGAGCTGCCGCTCGAGCGCGTGCCGGGCATCCAGAAGCAGCTCACCCGCGCCGCGCGCCGGGCCGGCAAGCCGGTCGTCGTCGCAACGCAGATGCTCGAGTCGATGATCAGCGCCCCGGTGCCGACCAGGGCCGAGGTGTCGGACGTCGCCATCGCCGTCTTCGAGGGCGCCGACGCGATCATGCTCTCGGCCGAGTCGGCGGTCGGCGCCTACCCGGTCGACGCCGTCGCCACGATGGACCGCATCGCCACCGAGGTGGAGGACGACGTCAACTTCCGCTCGATCATCCACGCCCAGCGCACCGAGCCGGAGGCGACCGTGCCGGACGCGATCGCTGCCGCCGCGCGGCAGATCGCCGAGACGCTCAACCTGCCGGCCATCTGCTGCTACACCGCCTCGGGCGCGACCGGCCTTCGTGCCTCGCGCGAGCGTCCGCAGCCGCCGATCATCGCCCTCTCGCCCTTCGTGGCCACCGCCCGGCGCCTCTCCATCGCCTGGGGCGTCCACTGCGTGGTCGGCGACGAGGCCGAGGACATCGAGGGCATGATCGACCGCGCCGGCAAGGTCGCCATCGACGAGGGTTTTGCCCGCAACGGGGACCGCGTGATCGTCATCGCCGGCGTGCCGCTCGGCACCCTCGGCGCGACCAACTTCCTGCGCGTCGCGACCATCGATAACGAGGCGAAGTAGCCCCGGCGCCCGCCACCGTTCCGGGGCAAGCTATCGGATATGACGGAGGGTGCGAGCCGGCTGTCCCCTTCCCCCTCCCCCTTGTGGGGAGGGCCGGGGTGGGGGCCGAGCGGCAAGCGAGGCTCTCTCAAGAATCCACCCTGTCGGCTTTTGCTACCGTGGGATTTTAGTGCCTCGCTTGCCACTCGGCCCCCTCCCGGCCTCCCCCACAAGGGGGGAGGGGGTAGCGGGCGAAAGCCCGCGTATCTACGTCCCGTGAAAGGTTCTCCGACGCACTCCTAACCTCCCCGCAAGGGAGAGGTTAGGAGTGCGTCAAATCTCCCGCTCGTAGTCCTGCTGCAGGTCCTCGATGGCGTCGGCGACGCCGTCGAGGAAGGGATGGATCTCGAGCGCGCGGTGGAACGCGGTGAGCGCCTGCTCCGGCCGGTCGAGCTGGCGGAGGATGATCCCCAGCCCGGCGATCGCCTGGAAGTGCCGCGGCTCGAGGGTGAGCGTGCGCTGGATGTCGTCGAGCGCGGGGCCGATATCGCCCATCCGGAAATGCACGGTGGCGCGGCGGTTCCAGCCCTCGGCGAAATCGGGCGCGAGCATCACCACCGAATCGAGGAAGTCGAGCGCGAGCGGATAGTCCTCCTCGAGGATCGACTCGGTCGCCCAGGTCATCAGGAGGTCGACCGTCTCGCTGCCCGAGTTCATCATCGTCACCACGATGCGCCGCTCGAGCCGGATGGCGGCCTGCTCGTCGGGCGCCTCCTTGAGCTCGGCGAAGAGATCGTCGAGCCGGTCGGCCGGATCGCCCTCCTCGTGCGGGATGAGCATCGGCGGCCATGGCACGATCATGCCGTCGGGCGAGGGCAGGACCTCCCCGGGCGGGGCCGGCGCCGGGACGACGGGGTCGAGCCCCGGCTCCTGCGCGAAAGCGGGCGCGGCGGCCAGCGAGGAGAGCGCGGCGAGAAGGATGACGAAGCGGCTTCGCATGGCGCGAGCCTACTCCTCACGCCCCACGCGGGTCAAAACAAACGGCCGTGGCTGGCGGAGAACGCAAAAGCCGGCGGGGAGTGGTCCACCGCCGGCCGAACCGCTGAACGGGCGGAAGCCTAGCCCTGGCGCGCCTTGTAGCGCGGGGCGAGCTTGTTGATGATGTAGACGCGGCCCTTGCGGCGCACCAGGCGGTTGGCGCGGTGGCGGCCGAGCAGCGACTTCAGGGAATTGCGGACTTTCATGACACGGGCTCGATCAAAGGTGCTGGGGCGAGCACGCCGGCCCGCGAAAGAGGCGCGGACCATAGAAATCCGCCCCTCGCCTGTCAACCGGCCCGCGCCCGTTGAGCTGTATCAACGCAACCGCGGGCCGGAAATGGAGTCTTGCTCATATGGAAAGAAGGACGACAATGAATCTCGAACCGGTAACCATCAAGGCTCAGCCCTTTCTCTACGTCTCGCACACGATCGACATGACGCCGGCGGCGATCCGCAACGTGATGGACGAATCCTTCCGCACCCTGGGCGGGTTCTTCGGCCAGAACGGGGTCGCCCCCAGCGGCCCGCCGATCGCCCTCTACCGCGACTTCACGACCGACGGCGTCACGATCGACGTCGGCTTCCCGGTCGGGGAGTCGGGGCTCGCGAAGGCGCATGGCGAGGTCAAGGCGGGAACCACCCCGTCGGGCAAGGCGCTCAAGGGCATTCACCGTGGCCCCTACGACCAGCTCCGCGGCACCTACGCCGCGCTGGAGGGCGAGATGAACAAGGCGGGCATCCCGATGCCGGCCCGCATGTGGGAGGTCTATCCGTCCGACCCCGAGAAGACGTCGACTGCGGACCTCGTGACCGAGATTTACCTGCCCGTGGCCTGACGGGCCAGGGCTTGGCGCGTACCGCAACCGATCAGGCGGATAGAACCCGCCCCGCGTGAACCCGGGGCGGCCGCCAGTGAGGAAGAGGAAGCGAGCGCCGTCGGGCGGCTCGCGATGCGCTGCTTAGGCCGTCGTGCCGCTCTTCCCGAAGAGCTGCGCGGCGATCGCCTGGATCACGCCGCCGCCGAGCAGCGCGCTGATGCCGCCGGCGATCTGCTCGCCGCCCAGCATCGGGCCGATCTGGGAGAGGATGCCGGCCGCGTCGAGGCCCTGCCCGGTGGCGAGGCCGCCGACCGCGCCCGCGATGACATTGCCGATCGGCTGCAGGCTCTTCGATTTGAGGACCTGCCCGACGATGCCACCACCCGCTCCGCCGGCGACGGCCTGAATAAGCAGCTGCACGATATCCACGAGAGCCCTCCTTGACGGCCTTCCCCCTCGCGAATCGCCGGGGATTCCAGTGCCGCCGAGCTGCAGCATGGCCCAAGGCCGGGCCGCGTCAATATTGCGCTGCAACGATAAGATGAAGTGACGAAACGGCGTTGCCGTCCCGCGACACTGCTCCGAGGAGGGGGGATGGTGCGGGCTAGAGGGGTCGAACCTCTGACCTCTCCCATGTCAAGGGAACGCTCTACCACTGAGCTAAGCCCGCCGGCCTTCGCGCTTCCCGCGCCGGCCGAGGCTGCGGCGGGAGGCGAGAGGCGGCATATAGCAGGCATCCGAAGCGGGCGACAAGCGCGTCGCATCTTCGCGGGCGAGCCGAACGGGGCGCGCCTCGCGGCGGGCGGACCACCAAGCCGTGAAGTGGAACCGGCACCCGCCGTGCTACCTTTCCTGCCCATGGCCACTCTGACGCGCCGCGGTCTCCTCGCTTCGCTCGCCGCCCTTCCCGCTGGCGGTCTTCTTCATTCACGGCGCGCGGCCGCGCAGACGGTCGAGGTCGACCTCAACATCCTTTTCGCGCTCGACGTCTCGCGCAGCATGGACCAGGACGACGAGCGTCTCCTGCGGGACGGCTACGTCACCGCCTTCACCAGTCCCGAGGTCCTGACCGCGATCCAGGACGGGACGCTCGGCCGCATCGCCTGCGCCGTCGTCCAATGGTCGGGCGTGCACCAGCAGCGCCTCACCGTGCCGTGGACCATCGTCGGCGACGAGGCGAGCGCCTCGGCCTTCGCCGCCGCGATCGGCGCCTCGCGCCGCACCTTCAACCTCGAGACCTACATCACCGGCGCGATCCGCTTCGGCGTCGGCGAGCTCGAACGGGGGCGCGCGGTGGCGACCCCCCTCTTCGGCAGCCTCCTCAACGTCTCGGGCGACGGCGCCGACACCTACAGCCACGACTACCTGATGGCCGAGCGCGACAAGGCGATCGCCGCCGGCATCACCATCAATGGCCTGCCGGTGGTGACCGGCGGCAGCTGGCACTCGAACTCGCGCCAGCCGATCCTGAGCGCCACCCTCCCCGACTACTACCGCGAGCACGTCATCGGCGGCCCCGGCGCCTTCATGGTGGAGGCCGCCGGCTACGCTGATATCGGCCGCGCCGTCATCCGCAAGCTGGTGCAGGAGATCGCGAGCGCCCGCAGCCTCGGCCCGATCCGCCGCGGCTAGGCGGCGAGCAGCCGCTCGACCTCGTTGACGAGGTCGCGGAGGTGGAATGGCTTGGACAGCACCTTGGCGTCTTTCGGCGCCTTCGAGTCGGGGTTGAGCGCGACCGCCGCGAAGCCGGTGATGAACATCACCTTGAGGTCGGGGTCGATCTCGGTGGCCCGCCGCGCCAGCTCGATGCCGTCCATCTCCGGCATGACAATATCGGTGAGGAGGAGCGTGAACGGCTCCTCGCGCATCCGCTCATAGGCGCTTCGCCCGTTGTCGAAGGAGACCACGTCGTATCCCGCATTCTGGAGCGCCTTGGTGAGGAAGCGGCGCATGTCGTTGTCGTCTTCGGCAAGCAGGATACGTGGCATGGGCTCGGAGATACCCCAAGGGCGCGGCAGCCCCACTGGTTTGTCAGAATCTGCGTAAAAATCGAATGAACGGCAAGGCGATCCGCCGTCTTTTTGGCGCGGGACTCTGGAGGAGAACCCTTGCGCTTGGCAAGCGCTGCCCGGCGCGCCGCGGCCCCGATCTGGGGACGAGTACGCCCTCCGGTCCTCGCGCGTGCCTCACTCGACCGTGTCGCCCCCGCCCACACGCGGTGGTGGACAGCGACCCCTACACTTGGCAAGGTTTGCGCCGCTGCCCGCTGAGGCATTTCGTTTTCGCCCCCGATGCGCGGGCAAGCCGGAACACGATGGACACGCCGACCAGCTTCTTCGAAGTCCTCCGCCCGAAATCGCAGCGCGTCCCTTTCGTCTATAATTCCCCGCATAGCGGCCGGGTCTATCCGGCGAGCTTCCTCGCCCTTTCCCGCCTCGACGAGCGCACCATCCGGCGCTCCGAGGACACCTTCGTCGACGAGCTCCTGCTCGGCGCGGTCGAGCGCGGCGCGCCCCTTCTCCGCGCGCACTTCCCGCGCGCCTGGCTCGACGTCAACCGCGAGCCCTACGAGCTTGACCCCAAGATGTTCGTGGGCGACCTCCCGAATTACTGCAACGTCCGCTCGGTGCGCGCGGCGGGCGGCCTCGGCACGATCGCCCGCGTCGTCGCCGAGCACGAGGAGATCTACGCCCGTCCGATCGAGGTGAAGGAGGGGCTCACCCGCATCGAGAGCGTCTACCGCCCCTATCACGAGACGCTGCGCCGGCTCGTCGCCGAGACGCACAGCAAGTTCGGCATGGCGGTGCTCGTCGACGGCCACTCGATGCCCTCCAACGTCAAGAGCCGGGAGGGCCGCGCCCGGCCCGACGTCGTGGTCGGCGACCGCCACGGCACCAGCTGCGCGCCCGAGATCAGCGAATCAGCTGCCGCCTTCATGAAGGCGCGCGGCTACGCGGTGACCTGCAACAAGCCCTATGCCGGCGGCTTCATCACCGAGCATTACGGCCGCCCCAAGCGCGGCCTTCATGCCCTCCAGCTCGAGGTCAATCGCGGCCTCTATATGGACGAGCAGCGCTTCGAGAAAACGGCCGGTTTCAGCCGTTTGCAGCGCGATCTGGGTGAGCTGGCGGCGACGCTGTCGCGGGTCGCCATCGACCTTGCGGCGTTCCCCGAGGCGGCCGAATAGGCCAGAAAAAAGGGCCGGTCACTTTGCGGGTGACGCGGCCCAAGTCTAGGGAGGAAACGCCCAAGGAGGGCAACAGCAACGAATTGTTGCTGCACTGCAAATAATGTACCGCGATGCAACAGGGTCAACCCCCTGCGGCATTTTGCATAGGAATTGTGCTCTTCATGTCACTGCCCGGAAAACGGTCAGCCGCTTCTCAACACACTAGGATCGCTGAGGATTTCTCATGACTGCGCCAGCAGCCGACGAGGCATTCCTCCACCGCCTAGCAGATTTGGCCGCCGATGCGGTTTTGCCACAGTTCCGCGGGGCGGGTCGCGTCGACAGCAAGGGCGCGTCGGGATTCGACCCGGTGACCGAGGCCGACCGCGCCGCGGAGGCCGCGATGCGGCGCCTCATCGCCGAGCGGTTTCCCGACCACGGCATCGTCGGCGAGGAGCTGGGCGCCGAGCGCGAGGGTGCCGACCATGTCTGGGTGCTCGACCCGATCGACGGCACGCGGAGCTTCATTTCCGGCGTCCCGCTGTGGGGAACCCTGATCGGCCTCCTCCACGAGGGAAAGCCGGTCCTCGGCATGATGGCGCAGCCTTTCACCGGCGAGCGCTTCTTCGGCGACGGGCGCGCGGCGCGCTACACCGGCCCCGACGGCACGCGCCTCATGCGCACGCGCCCCTGCCCGGATATCGGGCAGGCCGCCCTCTTCACGACCTCGCCGTACATGTTCGCCACCGACGAGCGCCCGGCCTACCAGCGCGTCGAGGCGGCGGTGCGCATGGCCCGCTACGGCTGCGATGCATATGCGTACTGCATGCTGGCGATGGGCCTCGTCGACCTCGTCGTCGAGGCCGGCCTGCATCCTTACGACGTGGTCGCCCTGATCCCGATCATCGAGGGCGCCGGCGGCCGGATCAGCACCTGGACCGGCGACCCCGCGGCGGGCGGCGGCCGCATCCTCGCCGCGGGCGATCCGGCCCTCCACGAGAAGGCGATGGGCCTGCTCCGCCTCTAGCCGGGGACGAAGGCGTCGAAGGCGGCCCAGAGCTGCTGCCGGATCGGGTCGCGCTCGATGAAGAGCGCGTGCCGCCCGCCGGGGATCACGACCTGACGGCCGGCCGGAAGGCGCCGCGCGAACACGCCGGCGGCGGGCGTGGAGATCACCTTGTCCTTGCTGCCGCCGAGCATCAGCACCGGCGCCTTGATCCGCTCCGCGAAGCCCGTGCCGCGCGCCCGGCGCCGCGCCTCGGCGAAGGCGTGCAGCCAGCCGAAGGTCGGCGGCCCGACGGCGAGGTGCGGCGCGCGGCGGAGCAATTCGGCCGAGCGCGTGAAGCGGCCCCGGTCCGATGTCGCGCGGTTGCCGGCGAACGGCCGGCGGTCATGGGCGAAGAGCTCGTAGGCCGGCACCGCCCGCTCGGCGAGGCCGAGGCGCACCAGCCGCTCGCCGGCGCGGTCCAGCGGCGCCCGCGAAACCTCGGGGATGGCGAATTCGAACGCCGGCGCCGCGAGCACCATCTTCGCGAACGGGAGCTCGCCGCGCGAGGCGGCGCTGACACAGATCAGCCCGCCCATCGAATGGCAGAGCGCGTAGTAGGGCGGCGGGCAGTGCGGAACGACCACCTGGTCGAGGAAGGCGCGGAGGTCGAGCTCGTAGTCCTCGAAGCTCCCGACATGCCCCTTCCGCGAATGCGGCAGCAGGCGCTCCGACCCGCCCTGCCCGCGCCAGTCGAGCGCCGCCACCGCGAAGCCGCGATCGAGGAGCTCCCGCACCGTCTCGAAATAGAGTTCGATCGTATCCGCCTGGCCCTGCAGGATGCACACCGTCCCGCGCGCCTTCACCCGCAGCGCCGGCCAGCGCGCCACGCGGAGCCTCACCCCGTCGGCGGCATGGATCGTCCCAGCGACGGCGCCGGGCGGGATCGGGTTTCGTTCGGTGGCGAAGAGCTCCAAGCGCGAATCCTGCAAGAGGTCCGCGGGCTAAGTTGGAGGCGCTGGTGCCCCCGTTCAAGCAAACTGGCGGTGTCCCGGGGGACACCGCCAGCTGCGAGAGTCGGCACCTGAGGGGGGCGGAAGAGGCACCGACTCACTTCCCGGAAGAGCGGGTTACGAGTGGGGGCCGAACCCGCCGAAGAAGCCGAAGCCGTAGCCGTAGGGAACGGGATGGTTCGGGTAGTAGCTCAGCACCGTGCCGTCGAAGGCGCTGACGGTGAGCGTGTAGCTCTGCCCGTACCAGTTGGCCGTGGCGCGGTAGGTGGTGGCGTCGCTGCCGATGATGCGGACGTTCTGCCAGCCCTGATGGCGGAGCGCCTGCCTGACCTGGCTCTGGCTCAGCGTGTGGCGGAAGCCGCCGTCGTTGAAATAGAGCCCGCCATACGGCCCTTGCAGGCTGAGGCTGAAATTGATCGTCCCGGCATCGGCCGGGGTCGCGGCGAGGCCGGCGGTGGCCAGCGCGGCGGCGGTGAGAAGGGTCTTCAACATGGTCGTCTCCTGGGCCGCGAGTGGGGGCGGCTGTGATGTCATGGTGAGACCTTGAAGGACTGCCGCTGAACGTGGGCCGAAGCGGCCGTTCATCCGCTGTTCAGGCGGAAAGACCGCCCCGGCGGCTTGAGCGAGACGGGCGTGGAGGGCCGGTTCGGCCCTTGAAAAAGCGCCGTTCGTCCCCACTTCGAAGGCACGGACGCCGAATTGGGTCCGTAGGCCCTCCGGCACCGAAATGGCGGTTTCCGGCGGGTTAACCTTTCAGATCGCTCAACAGAGGAACTGACGCAAATGCGCCAATTTGACCTTAGCCCGCTCTATCGCTCGACCGTCGGCTTCGACCGCATGTTCTCGATGCTCGACCAGCTGACCAACCCCGACAGCGGTCAGACCTATCCCCCGTACAACATCGAGCGCACCGGCGAGGATTCGTACCGCATCACCATGGCCGTCGCCGGCTTCGCCGAGAACGAGCTCTCGATCGAGGCCAAGCAGAACTCCCTGACCGTCCGCGGCGAGAAGACCGAGACCGAGACCAAGGACCGCGAGGTCCTCTACCGCGGCATCGCCGGACGCGCTTTCGAGCGCCGGTTCCAGCTCGCCGACTACGTAGAGGTGCGCGGCGCCAAGCTCGAGAACGGCCTCCTCCATGTCGACCTCGTTCGCGAGATCCCGGAGGCCATGAAGCCCCGTTCGATCGCGATCAACGGCCGCAACGGCAAGGTGAGCACGATCGAGCCCAAGGCCGCCTAAGGCACGTCTCTCTCCTCCCCGACGAGACAATCGGCGCCCCGGATTTCCGGGGCGCTTTTGTTTTGTCCCGCTTGCCGCGTCGGCTACGGCCACGCTGAAGCCTGCCATTGGCGGTTGCGTCGCGTATCGTCGCCTCGCGCAGACTCGCTGGGGGCCTTCCGCAGATCAGAGGGGCCGCCGGCCCCTCTCCGCTCAGCGCAGAAGCTCCACGAAGCGCACGACCTCCTCCTCGGTGGTAGCGAAGCTGGTGACGAGGCGCACCAGCACCTCGTCCTCGCCGGCGTGGAAATCGGCGCCGATCCCCGTTTGCGGCCAGTCGTGGAACACCGCGCCGAGCGCACGGAGCGCGGCCGCCCGCTCCTTGGGGATCACCGCGAACACCTCGTTGGCGTCGGGCGGCACGGCGAGCCAGGCATGGCGGCTGTGGCGGACGCCGTCGGCCAGATGCTGCGCCCGCGCATTGGCGGTGCCGGCGAGCTCGAGCCAGTGCCCGTCGCCGAGATAGGCCGCGAACTGCGCCGCGACGAACCGGCTCTTCGAGAAGAGGTGCCCGGCGCGCTTCCGGAGATAGGGGAACTCGGCGGCCCTCGCCGGATCGAAGAAGACCACCGCCTCGGCCGCCCAGCACCCGCCCTTGGTGCCGCCGAAGGAGAGGACGTCCACGCCCGCCCGCCAGGTGATGTCGGCCGCGCTGACGCCGAGCCCGGCGACGGCCGCGACGAAGCGCGCCCCGTCCATGTGCAGCGGCAGTCCCGCCGCATGCGCGGCCTCCGCGATGGCGGCCACGTCCTCGGGCTTGTACGCGGTGCCGAGCTCGGTGAGCTGGCTGATCGACACCGCCATCGGCTGGCCATGATAGACCGCCGCGGGCGAGAAGCGCTGCAGCGCCTTCTCGATCGCCGCCGGCGTCAGCTTGCCGTTGGCGCCGGGGAGCCCCTGCACCCGGCACCCCGCCTGGAACTCGGGCGCCCCCGCCTCGTCGTCGACGATATGCGCCCCTTCATGGCAAAGGACGACCCCGCCGGGCTTCGCGAATGCCGCCAGCGCCAGCGCGTTGGCCGCCGTCCCGGTGGCGACGAAGAACACCGCCACCTCCCCCTCGAAGACCTCGTTGAACTGCGCCTCCACGGCCCTGGTGAGCTCGTCCCCGCCATAGGCCGGCACCATCCCGCTCCCCGCCGCCGCGAGCCCGTCCCGCACCCGGTCCGACACCCCGGCCCAATTGTCGCTGGCAAAGTTCATGTCCGCTCGCTCGCTTCTCATCAGGCATCAGGCATTCGGCATCAGGCAACCGGAAGCAAGCCCCGAACCCATTGCCCGAAGCCGGATGCCCGATGCCGATTGCCGGATGCCTTTCGACACCCTTGTCGCTCACCCCGAAATCTGGCATCGTCCGCGTCTTGATAGGACAGTATTGCTGTCCTTTAAAAGCCGGCACGGATCAGAGACGGATCGGCGGGGCACCGGGAGCCCCGAAGGAACTGCGACGCTCGCGGGGACAAAGCCTCCGTCGGGCGCTAATCTGACCCTTCTGGCATTGCCAAGACTGTTGTGAAGGACGGGACCACGATGTCGATCGAGTTGACCAGGGGAGTGCTGCGGCAGGCTGCGGGCGAGACGGCTCCGGCCACCAAAGACGCGCCCTTCTCCTCGGCCGACCCGGTCGCCTTCGGCCTTTTCGACCCCGCGCGCGAGCATGACGCCTGCGGTGTCGGCTTCGTCGTGGATCTCTCCGACAGGAAGTCGCACGGCATCGTCGAGGACGGGCTGCAGATCCTCGTCAACCTCGAGCATCGCGGCGCGGTGGGCGCCGACCCGCGCGTCGGCGACGGCGCCGGCATCCTCATCCAGACCCCGCACCGCTTCTTCGCGGAGGAGGCCGCGCGCCTCGGCTTCGCCCTCCCCGCCCCCGGCGAATACGCCGTCGGCATGATCTTCTTCCCGCGCGCGGGCGACCTCTGCCGGAAGATGGAGGAGATCGTCGAAGAGGTCATCGCCGAGGAAGGCGAGGAGCTTCTCGGCTGGCGCGAGGTGCCGTCCGACAATTCGACGCTCTCCACCGCCGAATATATCCGCGCCAAGGAGCCAACCCACCGCCAGGTCTTCATCGGCAAGGGCCGCTTCAAGGGCGACGAGGAGGCCTTCGAGCGCCGGCTCTACGTGCTCCGCAAGGTCATCTCGGCGCGCATCTACGCCGCCTATGGCGGCCTCAACAACGACTTCTACATCGTCTCGCTGTCCTGCCGGACGATCATCTACAAGGGCATGTTCCTGGCCGACCAGCTGGCAGCCTATTACCCGGACCTCCGCGACAGCCGCGTCGAGTCCGCGCTGGCGCTGGTCCACCAGCGCTTCTCGACCAACACCTTCCCGTCCTGGCGTCTCGCGCATCCCTACCGGTTCGTCGCCCATAACGGCGAGATCAACACCGTCCGCGGCAACGTCAACTGGATGGCCGCCCGCCAGGCGAGCGTGTCCTCGGAACTCTACGGCAGCGACATCTCCAAGCTGTGGCCGATCTCCTACGAGGGCCAGTCGGACACCGCCTGCTTCGACAACGCGCTCGAGTTCCTGGTGCGCGGCGGCTACTCGCTGCCGCACGCCGCGATGATGCTCATCCCCGAGGCGTGGGCCGGCAACCCGCTGATGGACGAGGAGCGCCGCGCCTTCTACGAGTACCACGCCGCGGTCATGGAGCCGTGGGACGGCCCGGCCGCGATGGCCTTCACCGACGGCCGGATGATCGGCGCGACGCTCGACCGCAACGGCCTCCGCCCCGCCCGCTATTTCGTCACCGACGACGGCCGCGTGATCATGGCCTCCGAGGCCGGCGTCCTGCCGCTCGAGGAGAGCCGCATCGTCCAGAAGTGGCGTCTCCAGCCCGGCAAGATGCTGCTCATCGACCTCGACAAGCACCGCATCGTCTCCGACGAGGAGATCAAGGCGAGCCTCGCGGCGGCGCACCCCTACAAGTCGTGGCTCGGCCGCACGCAGATCGTGCTCGAGGACCTGCCCGAGGTCGAGGCCCCGGCCAACGGCTCGGGGATCAGCCTCCTCGATCGCCAGCAGGCCTTCGGCTACAGCCAGGAGGATCTGAAGCTCCTCCTGACCCCGATGGCGGCCAAGGGCGAGGAGGCGGTCGGCTCGATGGGCAACGACGCGCCGATCTCGGCGCTGTCGAGCCGCTCGAAGCTCCTCTACACCTATTTCAAGCAGAACTTCGCCCAGGTCACCAACCCGCCGATCGACTCGATCCGCGAGGAGCTGGTGATGAGCCTCGTCAGCTTCATCGGCCCGCGCCCGAACCTCTTCGACCTCGAAGGCCAAGGCGAGCGGAAGCGCCTCGAAGTGCGCCAGCCGATCCTCACCAACGCCGACCTCGAGAAGATCCGGTCGATCGGCGAGCTGACCGACAACCCCTTCCGCTCGCGCACGCTCGACATGACCTACCCGGCCGCGGAAGGCGCGGGCGGCATGGAGGCCGCGCTCGATCGGCTCTGCGAGGAAGCCGAGGCCGCGGTCGCCGGTGGCGACAACATCATCATCCTTTCCGACCGCTCGGCCGGCCGGGATCGCATCCCGATCCCCTCGCTCCTGGCGACGGCGGCCGTCCATCACGACCTCATCCGCCGCGGCCTCCGCACGTCGGTCGGCCTCGTCGTGGAAACCGGCGAAGCGCGCGAGATCCATCATTTCTGCTGCCTCGCCGGCTACGGCGCGGAGGCCATCAACCCCTACCTCGCCTTCGAGACGCTGGTCGCGATGTCGGCCGATCTCGACGAGGACGTGTCCGCGAAGGAAGTCGTCAAGCGCTACATCAAGGCGGTCGGCAAGGGCATCCTCAAGGTGATGGCCAAGATGGGCATCTCCACCTACCAGTCCTATTGCGGCGCCCAGATCTTCGACGCGGTCGGCCTCTCGACCCCCTTCGTGAAGAAGTACTTCACCGGCACTGCCACGCGCATCGAGGGCGTCGGCCTCGCCGAGATCGCCGAGGAGACGGTGCTCCGTCACCGCGAGGCCTTCGGCGAGTCCCCCGTGCTCCGCGAGTCCCTCGACGTCGGCGGCGACTACGCCTTCCGCATCCGCGGCGAGGACCATGTCTGGACCGCATCCACCGTCCGCGACCTTCAGCACGCCGTCCGCGGCAACATCCGCGACGACTACCGCTCCTTCTCCAAGAAGATCGACGAGCAGGCCGAGAAGCTCCTCACCATCCGCGGCCTCTTCCAGATCCGGAAGGCCGAGGACGACGGCCGCGCGCCCGTCCCCCTCGACGAGGTCGAGCCGGCGGCGGAGATCGTGAAGCGCTTCTCGACCGGGGCGATGTCCTTCGGCTCGATCAGCCGCGAGGCGCACACCACGCTCGCCATCGCCATGAACCGGATCGGCGGCAAGTCGAACACCGGCGAGGGCGGGGAGGAGGCGGAGCGCTTCAAGCCGCTCCCCAACGGCGACTCCATGCGCTCGGCGATCAAGCAGGTCGCCTCGGGAAGATTCGGCGTGACGACCGAGTACCTCGTCAACTCCGACATGATGCAGATCAAGATGGCGCAGGGCGCCAAGCCCGGCGAGGGCGGCCAGCTGCCCGGCAAGAAGGTCGACGCCTTCATCGCCAAGGTGCGTCACTCGACGCCGGGCGTCGGCCTCGTCTCCCCGCCCCCGCATCATGACATCTATTCGATCGAGGACCTCGCCCAGCTGATCTTCGACCTCAAGAACGTGAACCCGGCCGGCGACGTGTCGGTGAAGCTCGTCTCCGAGGTCGGCGTCGGCACGGTCGCCGCCGGCGTCGCCAAGGCCCGCGCCGACCATGTGACCATCGCCGGCTACGAGGGCGGCACCGGCGCCTCCCCGCTGACCTCGATCAAGCACGCCGGCAGCCCGTGGGAGATCGGCCTCGCCGAGACCCACCAGACGCTGGTCGCCAACCAGCTGCGCGGCCGCATCGCCGTGCAGGTCGACGGTGGCCTAAGAACCGGCCGCGACGTCGTCGTCGGCGCCCTACTCGGCGCCGACGAGTTCGGCTTCGCCACCGCTCCGCTCATCGCTGCCGGCTGCATCATGATGCGCGCCTGCCATCTCGACACCTGCCCGGTCGGCATCGCCACGCAGAACCCGGTCCTCCGCAAGCGCTTCGTCGGCCTGCCCGAGCACGTCATCAACTATTTCTTCTTCGTCGCCGAGGAGGTGCGCGAATACATGGCCGCGCTCGGCTACCGCACGCTGCCCGAGATGGTCGGCCAGATGCAGATGCTCGACCAGCGCCGCGTCGTCGAGCACTGGAAGGCGCGCGGCCTCGACTTCTCGCGCCTCTTCGAGAAGCCCCCGGCGGCTCTTGGCGTGAACATCCACCACGCCGAGGTCCAGGACCACCACCTCGACCGCGTCCTCGACCGCCGCCTCATCGAGCTCTCCTGGCCCGCGCTCGAAGGCCGCCGACCGGTGCAGATCGAGGTGGACGTCAACAGCACCAACCGCACGGTCGGCGCGATGCTCTCGGGCGAGGTCGCCAAGCGCTACGGCCACGCCGGCCTGCCCGAGGACACCATCCACGTGCGCCTCGCCGGCACCGCCGGCCAGAGCTTCGGCGCCTGGCTGGCGAGGGGCGTGACCCTCGACCTCACCGGCCAGGCCAACGACTATGTCGGCAAGGGCCTTTCCGGCGGCCGCATCGTGGTCCGTCCGCCTGCCGATGCGCGCATCGTGCCCGAGGAGTCGATCATCGTCGGCAACACGGTCCTCTACGGCGCCATCGCCGGCGAGGTCTATTTCCGGGGCGTCGCCGGCGAGCGCTTCGCGGTGCGCAATTCTGGCGCAGTCGCCATCGTCGAGGGTGCGGGCGACCATTGCTGCGAGTATATGACCGGCGGCGTGGTGGTCGTTCTCGGCCGCACCGGCCGGAACTTCGCGGCCGGCATGTCAGGGGGTATCGCATACGTGTTCGATGAAGACGGCGGCTTCGAGCAGCGCCTCAACAAGTCGATGGTCGAGCTCGAGGCGATCGCGCCCGAGGAGCAGCCCGGCCGCACCGTGAACGGCGAGGCGGAAGTCCATGCGCTCTCCGAGCTGATCGTCGGCCTCTCCGGCCGCGACGCCTGGCGCCTCCGCTGCCTGATCGAGAACCACGCGCGCTACACCGCCTCGGCCCGCGCCCGCGAGATCCTCGACAACTGGGCCGAGATGCTGCCGAAATTCCGCAAGGTCATGCCGGTCGAATACCGTAGGGCTCTCGCCGAGCTCGAGCGGGCCGAGCGCGATGCCCAGCCTGCTCTCGCGGCGGGTGCCTGATGGGCAAGATCACCGGCTTTCTCGAGATCGATCGCCGCGACCGGAAGTATGAGCCGGTCGCCGAGCGCGTTCGCCACTATCGGGAGTTCGTGCTCCCGATGGACGTCAAGGGCGTCCGCGACCAGGCCGCGCGCTGCATGGATTGCGGCATCCCCTATTGTCATACCGGCTGCCCGGTCAACAACCAGATCCCCGACTGGAACGACCTCGTCTACAAGGACCACTGGCTGCGGGCGCTGAAGAACCTCCAGTCGACCAACAACTTCCCCGAGGTCACCGGCCGGATCTGCCCCGCCCCGTGCGAGGCCTCCTGCACGCTCAACCTCATAGAGTCACCGGTCACCATCAAGACCATCGAGGCGGCGATCTCCGACCGCGGCTTCGAGGAGGGCTGGATCGTCCCCGAGCCGGCGACGAGGACGACCGGGAAGCGCGTCGCGGTCGTCGGCTCCGGCCCGGCCGGCCTCGCCGCCGCCCAGCAGCTCGCCCGCGCCGGCCACGAGGTCCACGTCTTCGAGAAGAACATGAAGGCCGGCGGCCTCCTCCGCTACGGCATCCCCGACTTCAAGATGGAGAAGCACATCGTCGACCGCCGCGTTGGGCAGATGGAGGCCGAGGGCGTCCGCTTCCACTACGGCGTCCATGTCGGCGTGACCAAGCCGGCGAAGGAGCTCCATGCCGAGTTCGACGCGGTGGTGCTCGCGGGCGGCGCCGAGAAGCCGCGCGACCTCCCGATCCCCGGCCGCGACCTGGACGGCATCCATTTCGCGATGGATTTCCTGCCCCAGCAGAACCGGCGCGTCTCCGGCGAGGAGCTGCGCACCAACAAGGAGATCCTTGCCGCCGGCAAGCATGTCGTGGTCATCGGCGGCGGCGACACCGGCTCGGACTGCATCGGCACCTCCAGGCGCCAGGGCGCGGAGAACATCGTCCAGCTCGAGATCATGGGGATGCCGCCGGAGCACGAGAACAAGCTCCTCACCTGGCCGGACTGGCCGCTCAAGATGCGCACCTCCTCCTCGCAGGAAGAGGGCGTCGAGCGCGACTTCGCCGTCTCGACCGTCCGCTTCTCGGGCGAGAACGGCCAGGTCAAGGCGCTCGAATGCGTGCGCGTCGACAAGTCCTTCAAGCCGATCCCCGGCACCGAGTTCGAGCTCAAGGCCGACCTCGTGCTGCTGGCCATGGGCTTCGTCTCGCCCGTGCACGAGGGCATGGTCCAGGAGCTCGGCGTCGGCCTCGATGGGCGCGGGAACGTTGCGGCCAACACCGAGGACTACCGCTCCTCCCTCGACAAGGTCTTCGCCTGCGGCGACCTCCGCCGCGGCCAGTCGCTGGTCGTCTGGGCGATCCGCGAGGGCCGCCAGGCCGCCCACGCCGTCGACAAGTTCCTGATGGGCACCACCGACCTCCCGCGGTAGGCCGGCCCCGCATTCCTACCCGACCGTGATGATTGCCGGGCTCGTCCCGGCAACCTGTGAACCGGTCGGTTGCGGTCGACCACTACCCCCCGAGCTCTCCCAAACTTGTCATTGCCGGGTTTGTCCCGGCAATCCACGAACGCCTCTGGCTACGGAGGCCCCGCAATGGTTGGATAGAGATCGGCCCAATCCGGATTCTCCCGCTCGATCAGATTGATCTTCCACTGGCGTGGCCACTTCTTGATGGTTTTCTCCCGTTGGATCGCAGCGAAGACGTCCTGAAAGACCTCATAGTAGACGAGGCGGTTCACGCGGTATCGCTTCGTAAGTCCGGGCAAGACTCCCTCCCGATGTTGATATGCCCGGCCAACGAGCTGGCTCGTGACTCCCATGTACAGCGTTCCGTTCTTCCGGCTCGCCATCATGTAGACGAAGTATAGCTTCTCCTCGCCCACCACCAGCCGCATCAGCCCTACCTACCACCTGTGTTCATGGATTGCCGGGACAAGCCCGGCAATGACAATTTGCGCGGTTCAAAACACAACTCTTGTACCCCGTTAATCGTCTTGGACTACCATGCTCAGCACACGCGTGAGCTGTGGAGGAATCCATGCGTTTTGCCGGCAACAGGTACATCCCCTTCCACGCGGTCAGCTACGCAAGGAGCGGCGCGGAAGGCCAGGTGGAGGTCCATCTCATCGACCGCGACCTCGTCAAGGTCGCGGCCAGCGAGTTCGAGCGGGAATGGGCGCGCGCCAATGCCGAAATCGTCCCGGCCCCGCTCGGCTACGAGGCGATCTCGCGCGTCGAGACCGACGGCAAGCGGCGTCTGGTCGTGACCCCGATCATCGCCTTCCGGGTCGACGAGGCCGGCCGGTCCGCGCCGGTCCTTCTCGATCAGACCGAGGCGCCGCGCATCGAGGCCATCCGCCACCCCGACGGCCGCATCGTGACCGCCGACGGCGGCCGCTACGACGACGTCGAGGGCTGGACCACCGCCATCTCCCGCCTGCGGGCATAGTCACCCCGCGCGCCGTCGAGGACTCCCCACCCTCCCCCTCCAGGGGAGGGCAATCGCATATGGCGGAAGGGACGCGCCCGCTGCCCTTTTTCCCCCTCCCCCTTGTGGGGAGGGTCAGGGGTGGGGGCCGAGCGGCAAGCGAGGCTTGGTCAAGAATCCCACGCTGAT
>JADYYB010000054.1 GCA_020853895.1 Bauldia sp. | reverse complement strand
GTCCAGCAGTCGCGGCGCGAGATCGTCAACTTCAAGGACTACGAGGACAAGGCGAACAAGAACTTCCTCGCCCAGGTGCGCGCCGCCTGGTCGGCCCAGATCATGGTGCCGACGGTCGACATCCTGACCGGGCTCTGCCAGGCGGTGGTGGTGATCGTCGGCGGGAGCGCGGTCCTCTCGGGGCGGATCGGCATCGGCGTGATGATCGCCTTCATCTTCTACGTGCAGCGCTTCTTCGACCCGCTGCGCACGCTCTCGCTGCAATACACCGTCATGCAGCGCGCGATGGCCGCCGGCTACCGGATCTTCGAGGTGCTCGACGTTCCGGTCACCATCACCGACAAGCCGGACGCGATCGAGCTCCGCGACGCCGAGCCCTCGATCAGCTTCCGCAACGTGACCTTCGGCTACCGGACCGGTCAGCCGGTGCTGCACAATGTCAGCTTCGACGCCAAGCCGCAGCAGGTGGTGGCGCTGGTCGGGCCGACCGGCTCGGGCAAAACCAGCATCACCGCGCTCGCGCACCGCTTCTACGACGTGTGGGAAGGCGAGGTGCGGGTCGGCGGGCACGACGTCCGCGACGTCACGCTCGAGTCGCTCGGCCGCACGATCGCGATGGTGCTGCAGGAGCCGTTCCTGTTCACCGGAACGGTGTTCGAGAACATCCGCTACAACAGCTACTGGGCGACCCGCGAGGACGTGGTGGCCGCCGCCGAGGCGGTGCATGCCCACGACTTCATCACCGCGCTGCCGCACGGCTACGACACCCAGCTCGGGCAGCGCGGCCTCAACCTCTCGATCGGCCAGCGGCAGCTCCTCTCCTTCGCGCGGGCGCTGGTCGCCAATCCGCGCATCCTCATCCTCGACGAGGCGACGGCGAGCATCGACAGCTTCACCGAGAAGCGCATCCAGCAGGCGCTGAAGGTCCTCCTTCGCGGCCGCACGTGCCTGGTCATCGCCCACCGGCTCGCCACCGTCCGGGACGCCGACACGATCATCGTCCTGCAGCGCGGGCGGATCGTGGAGCAGGGCACGCATGACGAGCTGCTCGTCACCGGCGGCCTCTACGCGCACCTCTATTCCCGGAACTATTCCTCCTTCGACGACCTTCCCGAGCCCGACGAGGCAGGGGAGGCGGGGGAAGGTCCGGCGAGCCAACCATCAGACGATGCAAGCGGGCATCCAGGCCCGCCGTGAGAATAAAGGAGCGTTAGGTGTCTTCTGTACGAGCATTCCACCTCGGCTGGTTCCTCGGGAACAGCGGGGGTGTCCATGGGTGGAACCAGTCCTGGTCGGGGGAGAGGGACGCAGACTGGGCGCAGCCCGATCTGCACATCGACTTCGCCCAGGCGCTCGACCGGGCGTGCTTCGATTTCCTCCTGATGGAGGACTCGCTGTTCGTCCCGGACAATTACGGCTCGTCGATGGACTTCTACCTCAAGCGGGCGCTCCGCGCGCCGAAGAACGATCCGCTGCCATTCGTCCCGCTGATGGCGCAGGCGACCAAGCATGTCGGCATCGTCCCCACCATCTCCACGACCTTCTACCCGCCCTATCTCCTCGCCCGGCTGATCGCCACGCTCGACCACATGTCGAAGGGGCGGGTGGGCTGCAATTTCGTCACCTCGACCGCCAAGCGCGCTGCCCAGAATTTCGGCCTCGACGATCATGTCGAGCACGACCTTCGCTACGAGATGGCCGACGAGTTCGTCGCCCTCATCACCGAGCTGTGGCACTCCTGGGACGAGGACGCGGTCGTGATGGACCGCGAGAACGGCATGTTCACCGACCCCTCGAAGGTCCATCCGATCAATTTCGAGGGCCGCTTCTACAAGTCGCGCGGGCCGCTCAACACCGCCCGGCCACCGCAGGGAACGCCCGTTCTCGTCCAGGCCGGCGGCTCGCCGCAGGGGCGTCATTTCGCCTCCAAGCGCATGGACGCGGTGCTCGCCGCGGTCAGCACGGTCGAGGAGATGAAGGAGTTCCGCGCCGACATCCGGAAGCGCGTCGCCGAGCAGGGGCGGGACCCCGACAAGTGCAAGGTGATGTTCGTCTTCTCGCCGACCCTCGGGGAGACGCGGGAAGAGGCAGAGGAGCGCTACAAGCGCAAGCAGGCCGCCCGGAACGCCGCCGTCGAGCGGACGCTGGCCGGCATGGGCGCGCTCACCGACATCGACTTCTCCGGCTTCGACCTCGACGCCCCGCTCGCCGAGCTCACCACCAACGGGCAGCAGGGCACGCTCCGCCGGTTCCTCGCCCAGGGCAAGACGCTGCGCGAGGTGGCGCTCAACTACCGCTACGGGCTCGAGAGCCTCTACGGCACGCCGGAGCGCGTCGCCGACCAGATGATCGAGGTCATGGAAGAGGTCGGCGGTGATGGTTTCATGCTCAGCGGCGGGCTGACCCGGCGCCATGTCTCCGAGGTCACCGACGGCCTGGTGCCCGTGCTCCAGCGCCGCGGGGTCGTGCGGAAGGCGTACACGCACGAGCATTTCCGCGACAATCTCCTGGAGTTCTGAGTGCCCGACGGCCGTGCGGCCGGGTTCTTGCAAGACATAACCCAGACTGCCGACTGCAACGCTCTGGCCGGTACATGACCGGCCCAGGCGAAGCGGCGCCTTATTGCCTGAGGGCTGACCGATGCCGAAGCTGAGCAAGATGATCCTCCGCCGTTTGCTTTGGGTCATTCCGGTCGCCTGGGGCGTGGTGACGATCACCTTCTTCCTGGCGCGCGTCTTCAACGGCGATCCGGTCGATCTCTACAGCCCGCCGGAGGCGACCGACGAGCTGCGCGCGCAGATCAGGGAGAGGATGGGCCTCTCGGATCCCCTGCCGGTGCAATATGTGCGCTACATCTCGGACATCCTGCGCTTCGATTTCGGCAACTCGTTCACCACCGGCCAGGCGGTGGCGGCCGATCTCTGGGCGCGGCTGCCGGCCACCCTCGAGCTCAGCCTGGTCGGGCTGATCCTCGGCGTCGTCTTCGGGATCCCGCTCGGCGTGCTGGCCGCCGTCTATCGCGAGCGCTGGCCCGACTTCCTGGTGCGCGGCCTCAGCCTCGGCGGCATGGCGCTGCCGCAATTCTGGATCGGCCTCGTCCTCATCCTCGTCTTCTTCGTGCTCCTCCACTGGCTGCCGGGACCGATCGGCAGGCTGCCGATCGGCGTCGTCGCGCCGCCGCGGGTCACCGGCTTCCTGCTCATCGACACGCTGCTCGCCGGCGACACGGAGAAATGGTGGCAGACCGTTCGCCATCTCACGCTACCGGCGATCACGCTCGGCCTCACCACGCTCGCGCCGATCGCGCGGCTGATGCGGTCCTCGATGGTCGAGGCGATGCAGAGCGACTACATCCGCACCGCCGTCGCGATGGGGCACAGCAAGCGGGTGGTGTGGTTCCGCTACGGCCTCCGCAACGCGCTGCTGCCGGTGGTGACCCTGCTCGGCGGCATCATCGGCCACATCTTCGGTGGCGCGGCGCTGCTCGAGTCGATCTTCGGATGGCCGGGGCTCGGGCAATACGCCCTGCAGTCGATCGACCAATCGGACTTCGCGGCGCTGCAGGGCTTCGTGATCTACGCCTCGCTCCTTTACGTGGTCGCGTTCCTGACCGTCGACCTCGTCTACATGCTGATCGATCCGCGAATGCGGACGTAGGCGGCATCCGGCCCCGCCGAGTGAGCTGGCGGGAGCCCCAAGTAAAACATCCTCGCTACCATCCCTGGTAAGCGCTCGCCGTCGCTTTGACGCGCGAGTTGTATAGATCATCTGTCGGGCGTTACTTTTGCGGCGAATGCCGCGATAAGCGTCGTCTCCGCGTGCGTCTCGACTATAGGGCTGGCTTAACAGGTTAGCCCAAAGCGCGGTCGGTCCTTGCTGAATATATCCTCTCGCAAGTCTTGCGTTGTTGCGTAGTTTTGTACGTGCCGGGGAACGTACGAGACCGGCGGTTCACCGAGAGGGGATCTGCCCTTTGAGCGTAGTGCCAATCTCCAACAGCGCGGCGGGCGCGGCGGAACGCCCGGCCGCGGAGCCGAAGGCCCGGCGGCGGCGCTCCTCGCTGTCGTGGTCGATGCGCATCGGCATCGGCATCCTCGCCTTCTACGTGGCCGTCGCCATCCTGTCGTGCTTCTGGACCCCATACGACCCGCTTCAGCCCGGGGTCGGCGACA
Organism: Bauldia sp.; assembly: GCA_020853895.1. GTDB lineage: Bacteria > Pseudomonadota > Alphaproteobacteria > Rhizobiales > Kaistiaceae > JADYYB01. Next base: position 11,549 of record JADYYB010000054.1, on the reverse strand, counting down.
GCTATTCCCCGCCGAGCTGGGCCTTCCCGCTCGGTACCGACCGGCTCGGCGCCGACATGCTCTCGCGCATGATGACCGGCGCCCGCTACGACCTCGGGATCGCCGTGGTGGCGGTGTTCATTGCGCTGGTGGTTGGGACCACGCTCGGTACCGTCGCCGGCTACTACGGCGGGGTGGTCGACACCATCGCCATGCGCCTCGTGGAGATGTTCGAAGCCTTCCCGGGTCTCCTCTTCGCCATGCTGGTGGTGAAGGCGGTCGGGCCGGGCGTCCTCAATGTCATCGTCGTCCTCTCCTTCGCCGGTATCCCGACCTATCTGCGGCTGGCGCGCGGCGAGATCCGCTCGCGGCGCAGCTGGCAGTACGCGGAGGCCGCGCGCATGGTCGGCAACCGCTCGTGGCGGGTGGCCTTCGCCCATCTCCTGCCGAACAGCGCCGGGCCGCTCCTCGCCTATACCTCGATCAACGCCGCCTTCGCCGCGCTGGTGACCGCGAGCCTCGGCTTCCTCGGCCTCGGCCTCGACCCCAACACGCCCGAATGGGGCAACATGATCGCCCGCGGCCAAGACGGCGTGATGACCGGGGAGTGGTGGATCTCCTTCTTCCCCGGCCTCGCGATCCTCGGCATGACCGGCGCCTTCTATCTCCTCGGCGACGCCATCTCCGACGTCACCGACCCGCGGAGGCGCCGATGAACGTCGCGACCGCGCCCATCGTCGCGGCGGCGCCGCTGAACGCGGCGCCCCTCCTCGAGATCGAGAACTACAGCGGCTCCTTCCGCGCGCGGAACGGGGACCTGACGCCGGTCCTCTACAATGTCAGCCTGCAGCTGAAGACCGGGGTCATCACCGCGGTGGTCGGCGAGACCGGCAGCGGCAAGACGCTCGTCGCCTCCTCGATCCTCGGCATCCAGCCGGCGACCTTCGTGCGCACCTCTGGCCGCATCCTTCTCGGCGGGGTCGATCTCGTCTCGCTCGACGAGAAGGGCCTTCGCAAGATCCGCGGCGGGCAGATTTCCATGGTGTTCCAGGACGCCCGCGCCGCGCTGAACCCGATGTTCACCGTCGGGCGTCAGCTCGCCGACGTCCATCAGCGCCTGCACGGCAGCGGCAAGGCCGAGGCGATGGAGGCGGCGGTCGACGCCATCCGCCGCGTCCACATCCCCGAGCCGGCGCGGCGCGCGCGGCAATATCCGCACGAGTTCTCCGGCGGCATGGCGCAACGCGCGATGATCGCCATGGCGGCGCTGATCTGCGAGCCGCAGCTCCTCATCCTCGACGAGCCGACCACCGGCCTCGACGTCACCATCCAGTCCGAGATCATGGACCTCATCCTCGAGCTCAGCCGGAGCCGCGGCCTCACCACCTGCCTCATCACCCACGATCTCGGCGTGGTCGCCGCGACCTGCGAGGAGGTGGTGGTGATGAATGCCGGCCGCGTGGTCGAGACCGGCAGCGCCGAGACGATCTTCACCGCGGCGAAGGACGGCTACACGCGGAAGCTCCTCGCGGCGAGCCAGCTCGGGGAGATGGCGGCGTGATCGTCGAAGGCCGGCCCATCCTCCAGGCGCGGAATCTCCGCAAGCTCTTCCCCGTCGGACGCGGCATGCTCTTCGCGGTCGACGGCGTCGATCTCGACATCATGGCCGGGCAGACGCTCGCGCTGGTCGGGGAGAGCGGCTCGGGCAAGTCGACGGTCGGGCGCTGCCTGGTCCGGCTCATCGAGCCGACCAGCGGGGAGGTCTTCCTCGACGGCCGCTCGATCCTCGGCCTCAACTCCGTGCTCCTGGCGCGCCAGTACCGGCGCGTGCAGATGGTCTTCCAGGACCCCAACGCCTCGCTCAACCCGCGCATGACGGTGCGGCAGACGCTGATCGAGCCGCTGCGGCTGCACCTCAAGATGAACCGCCGCACGCGCGAGGCGCGCGCCCGCGAGCTGGTCGAGATGGTCGGGCTGACCACCGCCCATCTCGACCGCTACCCGAACGAGCTCAGCGGCGGGCAGCGCCAGCGCGTGGGCATCGCGCGGGCGGTCGCGGTCGAGCCGGACGTGGTCATCCTCGACGAGCCGACCTCCTCGCTGGACGTGTCGGTCCGCGGGCAGATCCTCGATCTCCTGATGGACCTGCAGGCGAAGCTCAACCTCGCCTATCTCTTCATCAGCCACGACCTCCAGGTCGTGCGCCATGTCTCGCACCGGGTGGCGGTGATGTATCTCGGCGGCATCGTCGAGATCGGGCCGACCGCCAAGGTCTTCAGCGAGCCGAAGCATCCCTACACGCGGGCGCTCCTGTCGGCCGCCCCGGTCGCCAAATGGGGCGTCAAGCGCACCCGGCTCCGGCTCTCCGGCGAGATCTCCAGCCCGATCGATCTGCCGGACACGTGCCGGCTCGTGGGCAGGTGCCCCTTTCAGCAGCCCGTCTGCTCGGAGGCGCGGCCGAAGCTGGTCGACATCGACCAGGACCATGCCGTCGCCTGCCCGATCGTTCTCGCCAAGACCGAGGGTCCTCCCCCGTTCGTCGGTCTCCTGGCAACGCCGTCCGTTACGGCCGGCGCCCACCCTGCAACCCTAACTCAATGAGGGCAGTCATGCTCAGTACGCACCGCAAACTCAGGAGAGCCGTCCTTCCGGTGCTCGCTGCGTTGATGGCATTCGCGTCCGCCGATCTCGCAACAGAAGCCGCGGAGAATCCGCCGCTGGTGCACGCCATCCCCAACGACATCAACAGCCTCGACCCCGCCGACATCCAGGGTCAGCAGGATCAGGAGATCGGCGTCAACATCTACGAGCGCCTGGTCGAGTTCCAGTTCCACGAGCAGCCCGACGGCTCGTTCGTCGCCGACCCGACCGGCATCGTGCCGCAGCTCGCCGAGTCGTGGACGATCGACGGCGCCACCGTCACCTTCAAGCTCCGCGAAGGCGTCACGTTCTATCCGACCGGCAATCCGATGACCTCGGAGGACGTGCGCTGGAGCTTCGAGCGCCTGGTCAGCATCAACGGCAACGGCAAGAACCAGGCGCGCGTCGCCGGGCTCTATACGCCCGACCAAGTCGTGGCGGTCGATCCGCTGACGGTGGCGATCACCTTCATGGACGGGCCGGACGGCACGCCGACGCTCCTGCCGGTCTCGGTCATGTCGATGAAGTTCCAGCAGTTCGCGATCATCGACTCGGTCGAGGCACGGAAGCACGCGACGCCCGAGGACCCGTGGGCCAACACCTGGCTGCGCAGCAACGTCGCCAGCACCGGCCAGTACTACATCGAGAGCCGCATCCCCAACCAGCAGCTCGACCTCGTGGCGGTGCCCAACCACTGGTCGGGCGAGCAGCCGGCCTACGAGCACATCGTGCTCCGCGTGACCGGCGACGCCGACCTCGTGGCGCTGATCCGGGGCGGCGTGGTCAACTACGCCGCCGAAGGGCTGACCGGCCGTCAGTACGACGCGCTCGAGGCAGCCGGCTTCCCGGTCCTGCACGGCAACACGCCCTCGATGCTGCGGCTTTCCTTCGCCCAGGACAAGGAGCCCTTCACCAACGTCCTGGTCCGCCGGGCGATGCTCTACGCCATCCCCTACGACCGGATCGTCAGCGTCGCCCTCGGCGGTCGCGGCGAGCGGGCGGTGTGCCAGTACAATCCGGACGACATCACCTGCAACAACAGCTACGCGCAGTTCACCTACGATCTCGACAAGGCGCGGGCGCTGCTGGCGGAAGCCGGGCAGACCAGCTTCTCGTTCGACTTCTGGTACTCGAACGCGCTTCCCTACAACAACGACATCGCCATCCTCATCGCCGACTCCATGAAGCAGATCGGGGTGACGATGAACCTTCGGCCGACGCCGCGCCTGCAGCTCACCACGATGTCGCGGCAGCGCACCGACGGGGAGGACGAGTCGATGAGCGGGATGATGCTCTCGGAGGGCGTGATCTGGCTCAACGACCCGGTCACCACCACCAACAGCCTGGTCTCCAAGACTCCGGAAACGCGCGGCAACTGGTCGAGGTACTACAACCCCGAGATCGACGCGCTGCACTACGAGTTCCGGAACTCCAACGACGTCGAAGCGCGGCGCGTGGCCTATCAGCGGATCCAGGACATCCTGACCGATCATCTCGGCAACGGCATTCCGCTGGCGGTGCTGGGACGGACGATCGTGCTCAGCCCGTGGATCACCGGGGCGACGTTCTCGCAGGATCCATACGCCCGCTACGAATATCTCAGACCCGTAGACTGATCCCGACTGCGGATGGCGAGGGCGCGCGCCGAACGGCGCGTGACCCCGCTCGTCCGCTGCCCCGCACCAGAGAGAGGAACGCCGCCAATGCGTAATGGCACCGCAACCATCCCCGGACCCGTCCGCGACGTCGTCGGGTACGAAGGCGCCCCGCCCAAGGTCAGCTGGCCAGGCGGCGCCCAGATCGCGATCTCGCTGGTCGTGAACTATATCGAGGGCTCGGAGATGTCGATCGGCGACGGCGACGCCTTCGGCGAGCCGACGGCGTCCGGCGGTCCGCCGGTCACCAAGCGCGCGCTCGGCGTTGAGACCAACTACGAATACGGCTCGCGCGCCGGCGTCTGGCGGCTCCTTGACGTGTTCGACGAGCTCGGCGTCAAGGTCACCTTCAACGCCGCGGCCGTCGCCCTCGAGCGCAATCGCGCGGTCGCCAAGGAGATCCGCGCCCGCGGTCATGACGTGATCTCCCACGGCTATCGCTGGGAGGACCTCACCCTCCTCAGCCGCGAGGAGGAGCGCGACCGCATCAAGCGCGCGGTCGAGTCGATCGCCGAGACGACCGGCGAGCGCCCGGTCGGCTGGGCCTCGCGCTACGGCGCGAGCGTCAACACGCGCGAGCTGCTCGTCGAGGAGGGCGGCTTCCTCTACGACTGCGACTCCTACAACGACGACCTCCCGTACTGGACGATGGTCGGCAACCACAAGCACCTCGTGGTGCCGTACTCGGTCGCCAATAGCGACGCCAAGTTCGATCGCGGGGTGTTCGGCTCGCCGCTCGATTTCGAGTCGCATCTCAAGTGGAACTTCGACTGGCTCTACAAGGAGGGCCAGACCCATCCCAGGATGATGTCGATCTCCCTCCAGTCGCGCATCTCCGGCCATCCGGCCCGCGCGCAGGCGCTCGTCAACTTCGTCGAATACGCCAAGTCGTTCCCGAACGTGTGGTTCGCCCGGCGCATCGACATCGCCAATCACTGGATCGAGAACCACCCCGACACGGTCCTCGTCCCCACGCCGCACCACCACCAGCACTGAGGGGGCGCGTCATGGATACGGCAATCGAACCCGACAGCTTCGGCCCGCCGCGTCTGATGGTCGGCTATGGCGGCAAGCCGCCGAAGGTGACCTGGCCGGGCGGCGCGCGCATCGCCATCGCGCTGGTCGTCAACTACGAGGAGGGCTCCGAGCTCTCGGTCGCCGACGGCGACGCCACCAACGAGGGCAGCGGGCCGGATACCGGCCCGAGGCACAACCCGCCGGGCAAGCGCGATCTCGCCATCGAGTCGATGTACGAGTACGGCGCGCGGAGCGGCTACTGGCGCCTTCTCAGCATCTTCGACGAGCTCGACGTCAAGTGCACCTTCTACGCCTGCGGCGTGGCGCTCGAGCGCAACCGGAAGGCCGCGGGCGAGATGCGCGGACGCGGCCACGACGTGATGTCCCACGGCTGGCGCTGGGAGGACGTGGCGCTCCTCACCCGCGAGCAGGAGCGCGACCACATCAAGCGCGCCATCAAGTCGATCGAGGAGACCACCGGCGAACGGCCCTGGGGCTGGTACTGTCGCGGCCGCCCGAGCGTGAACACCCGCGAGCTGGTCGTGGAGGAGGGCGGCTTCCTCTACGACTCCGACGCCTACAACGACGACCTCCCGTACTGGACGATGGTCGGCGAGAAAAAGCATCTCGTTGTCCCATACTCGCTCATCAACAATGACGGGCGCTTCGGCTCGGGCGCGTTCGGCCCGCCGAACCAGTTCGAGGAGCATCTCCGCTACAGCTTCGACCGCCTCTACAAGGAGGGGGCGACCCACCCGAAGATGATGAATATCGGCCTGCACATGCGGGCGATCGGTCATCCGGCGCGCGCCAAGGCCCTCTACGACTTCATCAAGTACGCCAAGTCCTTCCCGGACGTCTGGTTCGCCCGGCGCATCGAGATCGCCAAGCACTGGATGGAGCACCACGCCGACACGCTGCCGGCAGAGTTTCCAGCCTAGGAGCGCGGATCAATGGATCAGGCAATCGAACCCGACAGCTTCGGCCCGCCGCGCGAGCTCATCGGCTATGGCGGCAAGCCGCCCAAGGTGACCTGGCCGGGCGGGGCCCGCGTCGCCATCCTGCTGGTCGTCAACTACGAGGAGGGCTCGGAGCTCTCGGTCGGCGACGGCGACGAGACCAATGAGCGGGGTGTCACCGACACCCCGCCCGAGGGCACCTTCCCGCCGGGCAAGCGCGACCTCGCGATGGACTCGATGTACGAGTACGGCTCGCGCGCCGGCTACTGGCGTCTCCTCGATATCTTCGACGAGCTCGACGTGAAGTGCACCTTCTACGCCTGCGGGGTCGCTCTCGAGCGGAACCGCAAGGCGGCCGCCGAGATGCGCGGGCGCGGGCATGACGTGATGTCCCATGGCTGGCGCTGGGAGGACGTTGCGCTCCTCACCCGCGAGCAGGAGCGGGACCACATCAAGCGCGCGATCAAGTCGATCGAGGAGACCACCGGCGAACGCCCGCTCGGCTGGTACTGCCGCGGGCGGCCGAGCGTGAACACACGCGAGCTCGTGGTCGAGGAGGGCGGCTTCCTCTACGACTCCGACGCCTACAACGACGACCTCCCCTATTGGACGATGGTCGGCGAGAAGAAGCACCTCGTCATCCCGTACTCGCTCATCAACAACGATGGCCGCTTCAGCGCCGGCGCCTTCGGTCCGCCGAACCAGTTCGAGGAGCATCTCCGGTACAATTTCGACCGCCTCTACAAGGAGGGGGCGACCTACCCGAAGATGATGAATATCGGCCTCCACATGCGCCTGATCGGGCACCCGGGCAGGGCCCAGGCCGTCTACAACTTCATCAAGTACGCCAAGTCGTTCCCGAACGTGTGGTTCGCGCGCCGCATCGACATCGCGCAGCATTGGATGGAGCACCACCCGTGAACAAGATCGTCTCCCAGGAAGCTTCCACGAAGAAGGCCATCGCGCTTGCCGCGATCGACGCCGCCGCGCCGACCCTCATCGAGGCGAGCGAGAACATCCACGACAACGTCGAGTATTTCTTCAAGGAGTTCAAAGCGCAGCGCTGGCTATGCGACGTCCTGAAGGGCGCCGGCTTCGAGGTCGAGGAGGGGCTCGGCTCGCTGCAGACGGCCTTCCGCGGGCGCATCAAGTCGAAGAAGCCCGGTCCGACGATCGCCTTCCTCAGCGAGTTCGACGGCATGGAGCCCTACGGCCATAGCTGCGGCCACAATGTCGGCGGCCCGGCCAGCATCGGCGCCGCCATCGGGCTCGCCTCGGTCATCGACGAGATCGGGGGCGAGGTGATCTCGCTCGGCACGCCGGGCGAGGAAGGCGGCGGTGGCAAGAACATCCTCCATCGCGAAGGCTTCTTCGAGGGCATCGACGCGATGATGCTGATCTATCCCGGCAAGGACAACATCGCGCACTCGCGTGCCCTCGTCGGCACCGGCGTGAGCTTCGAGTATTTCGGCCAGGCCGCGCACGGCGCGGCCCGCCCCGAATGGGGCATCAACGCTCTCGACGCGATGATGCTGGCTTTCAACGGCATCGCCTATCTGCGCCAGCAGATCCCGTCCGACGTCCGCATCCACTACATGATCACCAAGGGCGGCGAGCGGGCCAACGTCATCCCGGACCACACGTCGGCGCGGCTGACGGTGCGCGCCAATCTGAACGCGACGCTCGACAACGTGATCCCGCGCATCGACGCGTGCATCGTCGGGGCGCAAACGATGACGGGGACGCGGCTCGAGCGGAAATGGCGCGAGGGGCCCCGCAACCGGCCGCTCCTTTCCAACTACACGATGGCGATGGCTGCCGACCGCAACATGCAGGAGATCGGGATGAAGACGCGGCCGCGCGACGAGTTGTCCGGTGCCTGGGGTGGCGACACCAGCAACGTCTCCTGGTTCGTGCCGACCATCCAGCCGCAGATCGCGATGACCGACGTGCCGCCGCATTCCCACGAGTTCCACGACGCGGCGAAGGGGCCGGCGGCGCAGGCCGCGCTGGTCAACGCCGCGAAGACGCTGGCGATGACCGGGATCGACCTCATCATGGACAAGGAGCTGCTCGCGGCGGTGAAGGCGGAGTTCAAGGCGGAGTCGGCGATCCCCCGATAGGCCACGCGCCGGCGCGCCGGGCGTTCGCTCGCCCCATTTTCGGGTCATATTGTGAAACACGAAGCAGGAACGGTGAGGACGGCATGCGGTACATAATCATCGGCGCTGGCGCCATCGGTGCGGCGATCGGCGCAAGGCTCGCCGAGACGGGCAGGGAGGTCGTGCTCGTGGCGCGCGGGGCGCATGCCGCGGCGATGCGCGCGGACGGGCTCCACGTCGCGATCCCCGAGCGGGTGATCAAGGTGAAGCTGCCGGTGGTCGAGGCGGTCCAGGACCTCTCGCTCCGCATGGACGACGCCCTGCTGCTATGCGTGAAATCGCAGGACGCGGCACCGCTCGTCGCGGCGCTCGCGGTCCAGCCGGTCGGCGATACGGTGGCCGGCGCCGTGCTGCCGCTGTTCTGCGTCCAGAACGGGATCAGCAACGAGCCGCATGCGCTCCGCCTCTTCCGTCACGTCCACGGCGTCGCGGTGATGCTCTCGGCGACCCACCTCGATCCTGGCCAGGTGACGGCCTGGGGCTCGCCGGTCACCGGCATCCTCGAGATCGGGAGATACCCGAGCGGGTTCGACGCGGTCGACGAGCAGGTCGCCGCCGACCTCAACGCGAGCGGCTTCATCGCCGGCGTCCGCGAGGACGTGATGGCCTGGAAGCGCGCCAAGCTGGTCCGCAATCTCCGCAACGCGCTCGAGGCCTTCTACGGCCGTGGCGCCGAAGTCGGCGAGGACGCGACGCTCGACCTCATCCGGGCGCGGGCCGTCGCGGAGGCTCACGAGTGCTTTGCGGCCGCCGGCTTGACCGTCGTCGGACAGGAAGAGTGGAACACGCGTCCGGGGCGAAACACCCAGAAACAGGTCGCGATCGAGGGACAGAAGCGGCCCGGCGGCTCGACCTGGCAGAGCATCAAGCGCGGTCTCGGCACGGTCGAGACCGACTACCTCAACGGCGAGATCGTCCTCCTCGGTCGCCTCTACGGCATTCCGACCCCGGTCAACGAGCGCATCCAGATCGCGATGGCGAACTTCGTCCGGCGCCGGGGCGAGGCGGCCGCCGCGCAGCCCGAAGAGCTGCTCATGGCCGGCTGAGTCCCGATCGCGCGGAGGCCGCTGAGGGCCTCCGCTGCGGGTCAGCCGGCGCGCTGGATCTTCACGGCGGAGGTGCAGGCCTCGAGCGGCGAGTTCTGCCACGAGGCCACCTCGCGGGCGAGCGTCTGCCGGCTCTTGTCGGCCAGCGTCTTGGGGAGATCGAGGAACCGCCCCTCGCCGCAGATGAGATGGATGTCGCGGGTGGGTGTGGGCGCGGGCAGGGTGACCCACGCCACCGATTTGAGGGTCTCCTTCATCCAGCTGAGCGCAAGCGGCGGGGCGATCGCCCAGGCCTGGCCGCTATTGACGAGATGGGCCATCGGCGCCGGCGAGGCGCAGGCGATCCGCCGCGGCATGCCGATCCCCATGCCCTGGAGATAGTCCTCGACCTCCTGGTCGATGCGGGTGCCCGAGGTGAAGCGCGCCAGCGGGAGGAGCTCGGCCAGCTGGCGTGGATGCCGCCGGTCGGCCGGCACGCTCGCCGGCACCAGGGCGACGAGGCCCTGGGTACAGAGGAGATGGCGCTCAAGCCGCGGGATCTCCGCCAGCTGCTCGTTCGAGATGATGAGGTCGAGCTCGTCCTTCACGAACTCGCGGACGAAGGTCACCGTGTGCCCGACCTCGACCACCAGCTCGCCGACGAGCGGCGAGAGCTGGGCGACGATCGTGCTCATCAGATGGATGGCCATCGGCTCGACCATGCTGATGCGGAGCTTGGGCAGGAGCTGGTCCTGGTAGCCGGCGAGGTCCTCGACGGTCGCCGTCTCCCACTCCATCACGCGGCGGACGCGCTCGCGCAGGAACTGTCCGGCCGGGGTGAGGCGCAGCCCGTGCGGGTTGCGCTCGAAAAGGAGCGTGCCGAGCTGGCTTTCGAGGCGCAGCACGATCTGCGAGACGGCGGGCGTGGAGACGCCCATCCGCCGCGCGGCGCTGGTCATGTTGAGGGTGTCGGCGACGATCAGGAACTGGGAGAGGACCCGCAGGTCCAGGTGTGGCTCCGACGGGGCCACCAATTTTCGTTTGAGTATGGTCTGGACAGGCATCGTATTAGGTTGCGATCACTCTGGCTTCCCCGCCCTGGTCTCTCGTGGCACCTGATGAACACCGCTTCTCGCGGCGCCGGATGACGAGCCGGAACTGCAACCTCCATGCCATGCGCAGCGCCTCCGGCCCGGTACGGGCGCGGGATACGCTCCCAGCGGGCGTGACCGATTTTCGCAACTCCGCCCAGAGTTTGATTCCGGCGGGCTTAACCGCGCGGTTTAGGCGGGCCGGAATCCGATCCGGAATGACGGCCGGGAGCGCCTCGGAAATGGCGCGTCCGCTCGGTTTGCGGCAAGGCGCTGCTGCAGGGGTCGGGCGCCACGAGCGCGGGGCGTGAATGGCACGCTTCCTGCCATTGTGGTTGCGCTCATCATCTGCCCGCCGAGCAGGCCGTGACCGACGCCGCAGCGCGTCTGGGCCACTCGACCGACGCCTGGATTTCCTTTTGGCCCACGACGCCCTTCCCGCCATTCCTCACGAGAGCATCGCCACCACCGCAGCGCTCCCCGCCGAGATCACGAGCTCCGCCTCCGAGGCCGCCGCGACGGCTCCCGATCCGGCGCGCCGGAAGGTGCTGGTCCTGCCGCTGATCGTGGCGAGCGCGCTCTTCATGCAGAACCTCGACTCGACCGTGCTCGCGACCTCGCTGCCGGCGATCGCCACCTCGCTCGGCGAGAACCCGATCGAGCTCAAGCTCGCGCTGACCTCCTACCTCCTCGCGCTCGCGGTCTGGCTGCCGGCCTCCGGCTGGCTCGCGGACCGCTTCGGGGCGCGGCACATCTTCCGCCTCGCGATCGTCATCTTCGCCCTCGGCTCGATCGGCTGCGGCTTCGCCAACAGCCTGCCGCAGATCGTCATTTTCCGGGTCATCCAGGGCATCGGCGGCTCGATGATGGTGCCGGTCGGGCGGCTGATCGTGCTGCGCTCGATCCCCAAGCGGGAACTGGTCGGGGCGATGGCGTGGATGACCATGCCGGCGCTGATCGGGCCGCTGGTCGGACCGCTCGTCGGGGGCTTCATCACCACCTATTTCGACTGGCGCTGGAT
>JADYYB010000053.1 GCA_020853895.1 Bauldia sp. | reverse complement strand
GCCTTGATCGCCAGCGACCCCTGGCCGAAGGAGGAGAGCACGATGGGGATCTCCTCCTCGGGGATGCCCGGCCCGTTGTCGCGCACCGAGACATACTGCCCGCCGCCCGGCGACCAGCCGACCTTGATCACCACCTGGCCGCCCTTCTGCGTGAACTTGACCGCATTGGAGAGGAGGTTGAGCACGATCTGGCGGACCGAGCGCTCGTCGGCCCAGAGCCGCGGCATGTTGCGCTCGACCTGGACGTCGACGTTGATCTCCTTGTTGCGCGCGCGGAGCTGCATGAGGTGGCGGCATTCCTCCACGATATGGGCGAGATTGATCGCCTCCTCGTTGAGCTCGTAGCGCCCCGCCTCGATGCGCGAGAGGTCGAGGATCTCGTTGATGAGGTTGAGGAGGTGCTGGCCGCTCGAATGGATGTCGCGGGCGTATTCCTTGTAGGTCTCGTTCTGCATCGGCCCGAGCACCTCGTTCCGCATCACCTCGGAGAAGCCGAGGATGGCGTTGAGCGGGGTGCGCAGCTCGTGGCTCATCGTGGCGAGGAACCGCGATTTGGCGAGGTTGGCCTCTTCCGCGCGGCGCCGCGACTCGTCGGAGATCGCGTTGGCCGTGCCGAGCTCGGCGATGAGGAGATCCTTCTCCGCGCGCGACTCGAGCATGGCCAGCGTGGTCATGTACATGCGCCGCGAGAGGATGAGGAAGAAGGCCTGCGCGCCGACCGCGATGATCGCGAGGGCGACGAAGAGGGGCTCGCGCCGGAGCGCGAAGAGGACGATGAGCGTGAGGACTATAGGCAGCGTGCCGGCAAGGCCGGCCGGCCGCACGGGCGCGGCCAGCATGGTCGTGGCGGCGACAACGATCAGCATGGTCGAGAACTGGAAGATCTCGATGCCGGTGTCCTCCGAGCGCCAGCTGAGGGTGACGATCGTGCACCAGGCGAGGCCGAACACCAGCTCGGCGAAGACGAAGCGCCGCGTCCACACTTGGAGGCTCTCAGCCCCTTCCGCGTCGTGCAGGAAACGGTACGCCATCCACAGCATGAGGGCATGGATGGCGAGGGTCAGAGCCGCCCACCCGGCGACGGCCTGCGGCTCCACGTAGAGGAGCGCGACCGAGCCGATGAGGACGAAGAGGATGGGAAGGGTGAAGCGCGCGCTCAGCCGGTTGCGCGCATAGGTCACGGCGAGCTCGTAGTCGAAGGCCGGCCGGCCGGTGCTCGAGGTCAGCCGTTCGCGCTGGTCCCTGACCGTGCGCGCGACCGCGCGGCGCCGGTCGGCGCGCTCGCGGTTGACTGAAGTCTTGTCGACATTCGAAGCCGAGGCCTCGACCATTGGACCGCCTGACGCCACAGCGCTGTTCTTCTGTTTCGACAGACACTGCGCGAGAACGCTTAAGAACGCTTTCAGGATCGTAGTTAACGCCAACCAAAATTTAGTGATGGGCTCGTCAGAAGCCTCTGATTTCGAAGTTCTTTGTTCGGAAATAAGAGCTTGCCGGGTTTGCCGCGACACTCCACGGAGGGTGCCGCTGGCGCACGAGCCGCGGCCGGTCTTCCGCGTCTCGCCGGCCGCGACCATCTGCGTGGCCGGCCAGGCGCCCGGCTCGCGGGTCCACGCCTCGGGCACGCCCTTCACCGATCCGTCCGGCGACCGCCTCCGCGACTGGATGGGGATCGGGCCGGATATCTTCTACGATTCCGCCCGGATTTCGGTCATTCCGATGGGCTTCTGCTTCCCCGGCCTGTCCGCCGGCGGCGCCGATCTGCCGCCCCGCGCCGAATGCGCCCCGCTCTGGCACGACCGGCTCTATGCCGCGCTGCCGCGCCTTCGCCTGGTGCTGGCGGTCGGCGCCTATGCCCAGCGCTACCATCTCGGCGACCTCTATCGCGGCAGCCTCGGTGCCACCGTGGAGGATTGGCGGACGATCCTCCGCGCGACGCGCCGCCGCGGCCGGGCCGTGATCCCGCTGCCGCACCCCTCCTGGCGCAACAATGCCTGGCTCAAGGCGTGCCCCTGGTTCGAGACCGAGCTTCTGCCGGAGCTTCGCCGCCTGGTGCGGACCGAGCTTCGCGGGGCGCCGGGCGGCGTCGCAGCCGATTGACAGGGCAGGGCGGACGGGCGCATGGATTAGAATATTATTCCACTTTCCCGCGAGGCCCGCGTCATGGTCGACCGTCTCGACCGCAAGATTCTCCAGATCCTGCAAGAGGATGCTACCGTTCCCGTGGCCGAGATCGGCCGCCGGGTCGGCCTCTCGACCACGCCCTGCTGGCGCCGCATCCAGAAGCTCGAGGAGGAGGGCGTCATCCAGCGCCGCGTCGCGCTCCTCGACCCCAAGAAGATCAACGTCAAGGTGACGGCCTTCATCGCCATCACCACCAATCAGCACAACGAGGAGTGGCTGAAACGCTTCGCCGAGGTGATCCGCGACCTTCCCGAGGTGGTCGAGTTCTACCGCATGGCCGGCCAGGTCGATTACCTGCTGCGCGTGGTGGTGCCCGACATCGAGGCCTATGACGGCTTCTACAAGCGCCTCATCTCCAGGATCGAGATCGCCGACGTCTCGTCGTCCTTCGCGATGGAGCAGATCAAGTTCACCACCGCCATGCCCCTCAACTACGTCGTCCTCGACAAGGAAAAGGCCGACAAGTAGCCGGCCCTCTCTCTCACTTAACCTCCCCCTTGCGGGGAGGTCGAAATCGCGAAGCGATTTTCGGGAGGGGGTAAGCCGGAGACTGCGAGCGGAGAAGAACGCGGGCTTCGCCCGCTACCCCCTCCCGGAGCTGCACTCCTCCGGTCGAACCGGAGGGTCGCACCTTCGACCTCCCGGCAAGGGGGAGGTTAAGGCTTCGAACGGCGGCCGGCCTCATGCCCCTAGCCGCGCTTCCTGAGCTCGCGCAGCGCCTCCTTGCCGACCGATCGCGCGGCGGGCTGCGATGACGCCGCCATCCGCTCCGCGACCTCGATGGCCTGATCCCGCAGCCCGGCGCGCTTGCCGATGGTCCGGAGCGCCCAGCTGACGCCCTTCTTGACGAAGTTCCGGTCGTCGCCGGCATGGGCCTCGATCAGCGCGAGATAGGGCACGAACTGCGCGTCCGGCGTCTTGAGCCGGGGGAGGGCGAGGCAGGCGATCAGCACGAAGCCCGAGCGGCGCACGAACTCGCGGCGGTCCGTCACCCACTCCCGGATCTTGGCGTCGGCGTAGGGCGTCCGGTTGAAGAGGTTGAAGCAGATCGCGTCGACGAGGTCCCAGGAGTCGCAATCACCGGCCCACGAATCCATCTGCGCCGGCGTCACCGCCTTCGGATCGTCGATCATCGTCGCGAGGTCGCGCGCCTCGTGGCGGCCGGTCGCCCACAGCGCCAGCGCCAGCGCGTGGTCCTTGCCGTAGGGCTTGGCCATCGCCTTCAGCGCCCCGTGCCCGACGCCGTAGGCGGTGTCGGTCACGATGCCGTAGCCCGCCATCTTCGCCCGCTGTGCCTCGGAGCCCTGCGCCTCGAGCTCGGCGAGGATGGCGCGAAGCTTCTCCTTCGTCGGCCGCGGATCGGCCTTCGCCGCCTTCATCGCGCGGCCCTCGCCGCGAGCCGTTCGAGCTGCTTCTCGTCGGTCAGCTCCCTGACCGCGTCGCGCCCGATCCAGCGCGCCGCGCGATCGTCGGAGGCCGCGAGCCGCTCGGCCAGCGCGAGCGCCGGCTCGTGCAGCGCGAGCGAGCGCTTGCCGATCTGCCGGAGCGCCCAGTTGACGGCCTTCCGCACGAAATTGCGGTTGTCGGTGGCGCTCGCCTCGATCAGCCTCAGATAGGGGAGGAAGGTCTCGTCGGGCAGCTTCTTGGCGTGCACGGTGCGCCCGGCGATCATCGAGAACGCCGCCCGCCTCACGAACTCGCGCTCGTCCCTCGCCCATTCCCGGATCTTGGCATCGGCGTGCGCGGTCTTGTCGAAAAGGTTGAACGAGACCCCGTCGACGATGTCCCACGAGTCGAAGCCGGAAGCCCACGCGTCCATCTGCCCGGGCGTCACCAGCTTCGGGTCGTCGATCAGCCCGGCGAGATGCCGCGCCTCGTGCTTGCCGGTCTTCCAGAGGGCGAGCGCGAGCGCATGGTTGCGCCGGTAGGGCCGCGCCATCGGCTTCAGCACCGCCTGCGAGACGCCATAGGCGTTGGCCGTCTCGATGCCGTAGCGCGCCATCCCCTGCCGGTTGCGCTCCGAGCCATGCGACTCGAGCTCGGCAAGGATCGCCGCCACGGTCGTCCTGATCTCAGCCTCGCTCACCCCGCTCTCCGTGCGCGATCCGCGCCGCAGTCTATCTTCCCTCTCTCCCCGGCGGGGAGAGGGCCGGGGTGAGGGGGCTCTGCGCTCTCCGGTTAGCGCGGAGACCCTCACCCGGATTCCGCCTCGCCTTCGGCGAGCCGGTGATGCCGGCCTCTCCCCATCGGGGAGAGGCAAAAAAGCCGGTCTCCGCGCGGCCTCACTCCACCATCGCCGCGAGCTTGAGGACGGTGTTCCAGTTCCGCCCCGTGCCGCGGCTGCCGAGATGCTTCTCGATCATCGTCACGCCGAGCTTGGAGCGCCCGATCCCGTCCGGATAGACGACATAGGCTTCCCGCCCGCCGATCGCCCGCACGGTCTCGCGTCCCTGGATCGCCGCCTGCAGCCCGGCCACCGCGTCCTTGCCCGGTGCCTTCTTCATGAACATCGCCACGAGGTGCCCCGGATCGGCCTTCGCCTCGGCCGGGAAGGGGTTGTTCTCGATCGCCGCCCGGAGCTCCGCCGCCTTCCGCACGAAGAAATCGGTCTTGAGCCCGAGCCGCGCCTCGGCCTCCTTCTCGAGGAGCGCCTCGATCGCGGCGTCGGACCTGGCGCCGCCCTCGAAGGCGACATTGCCGCTCGCGATCAGCGTCTCCGCGTCCGCGAAGCCGAGCTCGGCGAACATCGCCCGGAGGTCGGCCATCGCCACGCGGCCGTGCGGCCCGAGATTGACCGCGCGGAGGAGGGCGATATGGGTCGCCATCGCCTCAGCGCCGCTCGAGCCGCGCGATGAGGCTGGAGGAATCCCAGCGCGCGCCTCCCATGGCCTCGACCTCGGCGTAGAGCTGGTCGATGAGGGCGGTCGCCGGCAGCTTGGCGCCGTTCAGCCGCGCCTCGGCGAGACAGATGCCGAGATCCTTCCGCATCCACTCGACCGCGAAGCCGAAATCGAACTTGCCGGCGGCCATCGTCGCCGAGCGGTTCTCCATCTGCCACGAGCGCGCCGCGCCCTCCCTCAGCACCTCCATCACCTTGCCGACATCGAGCCCGGCGCGCTTGGCGAAATGGATTCCCTCGGCGAGGCCGTTGATGACCCCGACCGCGCAGATCTGGTTGACCATCTTGGTCAGCTGCCCGGCGCCGGTCGGCCCCATCAGCGCGACCACCTTGGCGTAGCTCTCGATCACCGGCCGCGCGCGGCCGAAAGCGACCGCCTCGCCGCCCGCCATCACCGACAGCGCGCCCTTCTCGGCGCCCGTCTGCCCGCCCGAGACCGGCGCGTCGAGGAAGGCGACGCCCTTGCCCTCGGCGAGTCCCGCGAGCTCGCGCGCGACGGTCGTCGACGCGGTCGTATGGTCCGCCAGCACCGCTCCCTCGCGCATCCCGGCCAGCGCCCCGTCATAGCCGAGCACGACGGCGCGGAGGTCGTCGTCGTTGCCCACGCAGGTGAAGACGAACTCGGCGCCCTCCGCCGCCTCGCGCGGCGTCCGGGCCGACCGGCCGCCATGCTCGGCCACCCAGCGCGCCGCCTTGGCGGGCGAGCGGTTATAGACGGTGACCGAATGGCCGTGGCGCTGGAGGTGCCCGGCCATCGGGTAGCCCATGACGCCCAAGCCGATGAATGCCGCCTTCGCCATCGCGATCCCCTCCCGCCCCCGATTGTACCTTCGCCTCTCTAGCGGATAGGAGAGGGGCCGTCAGCGTATAGGCTGGCGCGGCGCCGGACCCTGGCCGGCGATTTTCGCTGGATTTCGATCATGGCAGACATCACCGAGGAGGCGGTTCTCGGCCGCCTCCGCCTCGTCAAGGGCCCCGACCTCGAAAGCGACCTCGTCACGCTCGGGCTCGTCTCGGACATCATCATCGAGGGCGGCAAGGTCACCTTCTCGATCAGCATCGACCCCAGACGCGCCGCCGAGCTCGAGCCGCTGCGCCAGGCCGCGGCGAAGGCCGTCGGGATGCTGGCGGGTGTGGAGAGCACGCTCGTCATCCTCACCGCCGAGGCCCCCGCCGGCGGCGCGGCTACGCCCAAGGCCTCGCCAGTCGCCGCCCCGCCGCGCCAGCCCGATGCCCGCGCCATCCAGCCCCCGCCGCCCGCGCCGGGTGCCCCCCGACCGCGCCAGAGCCCGGGCGGCGCGCTCAAGGCCGGCGTGCCCGGCGTCGAGGCGATCATCGCGGTGGCGAGCGGGAAGGGCGGCGTCGGCAAGTCGACCACCGCCGTCAACCTCGCGCTCGCCCTCGCGCAGAACGGCCTCCGGGTCGGCATCCTCGACGCCGACGTCTACGGCCCCTCGCTGCCGCGCCTCCTCAGCCTCTCGGGCCGCCCGCAGCCGCTCACCGGCCGCCTCATCCGCCCGATGGAGGCCTTTGGCCTGAAGGCGATGTCGATGGGTCTCCTCGTCGACGAGGAGGCGCCGATGATCTGGCGCGGGCCGATGGTCGTCTCCGCGCTCACCCAGCTCCTCCGCGAGGTCGCCTGGGGCGACCTCGACGTGATGGTCGTCGACATGCCGCCCGGCACCGGCGACGCCCAGCTGACGATGGCCCAGCAGGTCCCGCTCGCCGGCGCGGTGATCGTCTCCACCCCGCAGGACCTCGCCCTCATCGACGCGCGGAAGGGGCTCGCCATGTTCCAGCGCGTCGACGTGCCGGTGCTCGGCATCGTCGAGAACATGAGCTATTTCGTCTGCCCGCATTGCGGCGAGCGGAGCGAGCTCTTCGGCCATGGCGGCGCGCGCCACGAGGCCGAGCGGCTCGGCGTCCCCTTCCTCGGCGAGGTGCCGCTCGACATCGCCATCCGCACCACCTCCGATTCCGGCACCCCGATCGTCGCCGCCGAGCCGGAGGGCAAGAGCGCCGCCGTCTACCGCGCCATCGCGAGGAACGTGCAGGAGCAACTGGCCTTCGCCAAGAGCGGCCGCGCGCCCCCCCGCATCGTCATCGAGGACTAGAGCGTGATGAAGACGAGTCGCTCCAAAATCCAACCTCCCCCTTGAGGGG
>JADYYB010000052.1 GCA_020853895.1 Bauldia sp. | reverse complement strand
GCGCCCACGCTGATGCCGATGGCGAGCGAGACCTGCTGCGCCACGCTGTTGAAGGTCGAGGCGTCGGAGAGCTTGCCCGAGGGCACGTCGGCGAAGGAGAGGGCGTTGAGCCCGGTGAACTGCAGCGAGCGGAAGAAGCCGGCGACCAGCACCACCGCCGATATCCAGGCCAGCGGCGTGCCGACATGGAAGGTCGCCGGGAAGCCGACCATGAGCGCGGCGAACAGCGAGTTGATGATCAGCACGTTGCGGAAGCCGAAATTCCGGTAGATTCGCGCGGCCCCGAATTTGAGGATGATCGCCCCGATCGCCGACAGGAAGGTGATCGAGCCCGATTCGAGCGGGGTCAGCCCGAACCCGAGCTGCAGGAGGAGCGGCAGCAGGAAGGGCGTCGCGCCGAAGCCGATGCGGAAGAGGAAGCCGCCGACATTGGCGAGCCGGTAGGTGGGCAGCGCCAGGAGGCTGAGGTCGAGGAGCGGATGCTCCCGCCGCCGGCTGTAGTAGACGTAGCCGACGAGGAGCCCCGTGCCGACCGCGAAGAGGACGAGATCGATCGCGACCGGGATGACGCCGAGCCCGAGCGTGGTCGAGCCGGTGACGAAGCAGGCGAGCCCGATCCCCGCCATCACGAAGCCGCTCGCGTCGAAGCCGGTCCGCTGGTCGCCGCGTATGTCGGGCACGAAGATGGTCGCCAGGATCAGCCCGAGGACGCCGATCGGGATGTTGATCCAGAAGATCCAGCGCCAGTCGTAGTAGGTGGTGAGGAAGCCGCCGAGCAGCGGACCGGTGATCGGGCCGAGAAGGGCGGGGACGGTGAGCCACGCCATCGATCCCACTAGCTCGGACTTGGGCACCGAGCGGACCACGATGAGCCGCCCGACCGGCACCATCATCGACCCGCCGATGCCCTGCACCACGCGCCCGAAGATGATCGCCCCGATCGATCCTGAGAAGGCGCAGATCACCGAGCCGAGGCCGAAGAAGATGATCGCCACCCGGAAGATGAGCCGCGCCCCGAAGCGATCGGCCAGCCACCCGCTGGCCGGCAGGAACACCGCAACCGCCAGTAGATAGGTGGTGAGGGCCAGCTTGAGATGGATCGGGTTCTCGCCGAAGTCGGCGGCGATGGCCGGCAGCGCCGTGGCGAGAACCGTCGAATCGAGGTTCTCCATGAAGAGCGCGCAGGCGACGATGAGCGGGAGGAGTATGCGACTGGGCATTATTCTCATCAATAGGCCGGCATAGGCGGCACGAAAAGGCGGCACTTGGGTCAGTTGCGCAACTTCTCGATACTATTGGCGCCAACAATCCTGAGGTGAGGCGGGGATGAATTGCGGCGCGAGGGTCGGGGCCGGAGGAGCCGTGACGGTTCCATGACGGCTACGCGCCGGCTCCGCGAAGGCTCCGCGAAAGCGGAGCCATGCAGCTTCGCCCGCCCGGCATGGCTGTCCCGCGCCGTCCTCAGCCTTTGCAATAGGCCGGGGACGTGCTAGTCACCCCCGCCAATCTTCGTCAGACCAGCCTCGTTCGGCCTCCGGAACTCTCCGGTCGCGGAATGGCACATTCCGGAGTTGGCATGGCCACCATCATCGAATCCCGCACCGGCTCGGAGGCTCTGACCTTCGACGACGTCCTCCTTCAGCCCGGCCACTCGATGGTCCTGCCGGCCGAGGCGGACATCAGGACGAGAATCACCCGCGACATCGAGCTGAACCTCCCGATCCTCTCCGCGGCGATGGACACGGTCACCGAATCCCGTCTCGCCATCGCCATGGCCCAGGCCGGCGGCATCGGCGTCATCCACCGCAATCTCAGCCCCTCCGAGCAGGCCGAGGAGGTCCGCCAGGTCAAGAAGTTCGAGTCCGGCATGGTGGTGAACCCGGTCACCATCGGCCCGAGCGCGACCCTCCAGCAGGCCCTCGACCTCATGCGCCACCACGGCATCTCCGGCATCCCGGTGGTCGAGGGGAACGGCGCCGGGCCGGGCAGACTGGTCGGCATCCTCACCAATAGAGATGTCCGCTTCGCCTCCAACCCCAAGCAGAAGATCTCCGAGCTGATGACGCACGAGGGCCTCATCACGGTGACGGAGAATGTCAGCCAGGAGGAGGCCAAGCGGCTTCTCCATCAGCACCGCATCGAGAAGCTGGTCGTGGTCGACGACCAGTATCGCTGCGTCGGCCTCATCACCGTGAAGGACATCGAGAAGAGCCAGCTCAACCCGCACGCCACCAAGGACGAGCAGGGCCGCCTCCGCGTCGCCGCGGCGACCAGCGTCGGGGCCGAAGGCTTCGACCGCGCCGAGCGGCTCATCGATGCGGGTGTCGACCTCGTCGTGGTCGACACCGCGCACGGCCACTCGCAGCGCGTGCTGGAGGTCGTGAGCCGCGTGAAGCGCCTCTCCAACTCGGTCGGCATCCTCGCCGGCAACATCGCCACCACCGAGGGCGCCAAGGCGCTCATCGACGCCGGCGCGGACGCGGTGAAGGTCGGTATCGGCCCGGGCTCGATCTGCACCACGCGCATCGTCGCCGGCGTCGGCGTCCCGCAGCTGACCGCGATCATGGACGCGGTGGCCGCGGCCGAGAAGGCCGGCATTCCCGTGGTCGCCGACGGCGGCATCAAATATTCGGGCGATCTCGCCAAGGCCCTCGCCGCCGGCGCGTCCTGCGCGATGATCGGCTCGCTCCTCGCCGGCACCGACGAGAGCCCGGGCGAGGTCTACCTGCACCAAGGCCGTTCGTACAAAGCCTATCGCGGCATGGGCTCCATCGGCGCGATGGCGCGCGGCTCGGCCGACCGCTACTTCCAGGCCGAGGTGCGCGACGCCCTCAAGCTCGTCCCCGAGGGCGTCGAGGGCCAGGTGCCCTACAAGGGCCCGGTGTCGGGCGTCCTCCATCAGCTCGCCGGCGGCCTTCGCGCGGCGATGGGCTATGTCGGCGCGGAGAACCTCGCCGCGTTCCGCGACCGCGCCCGCTTCGTCCGCATCTCCTCCTCGAGCCTCGCCGAGAGCCACACCCACGGCGTCAATATCACCCGCGAGAGTCCGAACTACCCGGGCGGCATGTGATCTCTTTTCCTTTGTCGCTTCCCCGACGAAAGCCGGGGCCTATCCACATGATGTCCCGCACCGCCACGGTGGCCCGACCCTCGGCTCCCACCGGAGTGTCCCTCTATTCTTCCCCTCCCCCCTTGTGGGGGAGGCCGGGAGGGGGCCGAGCGGCAAGCGAGGCACCGAAATCCCACGGTGACCGCAAGCAACAGCGTGGGATTCTTAACCAGGCCTCGCTTGCCGCTCGGGCCCCACCCTTGACCCCTCCCCACAAGGGGGAGGGGGAAAAGGGCAGGGCGCCCCTGCCTCCGGTCACGTGCGATAGCCCTGCGCTTGTGGGGGAGGGCAGGGAGGGGGCGCGAGCCCCAGCTTGGCCGGGGCGAGCATTCGTCGCGCCAACGGTTCCCCCTTTTGCCGCGCCGAGCCAGGCAGCCTTCGCGGCAGCGGTTCCCCCTCCAGCTGCGCTAGGGCCTCCGGCCCAAGCTTCGCTACCTCCGCCGCAAGCGGGAGGGGGGTTGTCGCCATGCGCCTAGGCGGACGCCTCGCCGCGGCGATCGAGGTGCTCGCCGCGATCGACGCGCAGCACCGCCCCGTCGCCGAGGCGCTGAAGGACTGGGCGAGGAGCCACCGCTTCGCCGGCGTCCAGGATCGCGCTGCGATCGGCAACCTTGTCTACGACGCCCTCCGCTGGCGTTCCTCGCTCGCCTTCGCGATGGGCGGCGACACCCCGCGCGCCCTCGTTCTCGGCGTCGCCGGCCGCCATTGGGGCCTCGGTGTGGAGGGCCTCGCCCGCACGCTGGCCGAGGACCCGCACGCCCCAGCCCCGCTCGACCCCGCGGAAGCCGAGCGCATCGCAGCGCCCCTTGACCCGGCCGCGCCGGGCCATGTCCGCGCCGACGTGCCCGAATGGCTCGCCCCGCGCTTCGCGGCCACCTTCGGCGAGGCGTGGGTGGAGGAGGGCGCGGCCCTCGCTCTCCGCCCGCCGCTCGATCTTCGCGTCAATCGCCTGAAGGCGGACCGCGAGCGCGCGCAGAAGGCGCTCGCCCGCTATAGCCCTGCCGAGACCCGCTGCTCGCCCGACGGCCTCCGCATTGCCCCGACCGCCGGCGATGCCCGCCACCCCAACCTCGAGGTCGAGCCGCCCTTCCAGAAGGGCTGGTTCGAGATCCAGGACGAGGGCAGCCAGCTCGCTACCCTCCTCGTCGGCGCGAGGCCGGGCGAGCAGGTCCTCGACCTCTGCGCCGGCGGCGGCGGCAAGACGCTCGCGCTCGCCTCGGTCATGGGCAACAAGGGCCAGGTCCACGCCACCGACGCCGACCGCGTCCGCCTCGCCCCGATCTTCGAGCGCCTGAAGCGCGCCGGCACGCGCAACGTCCAGGTCCACGAGGCTGGCGCCCCGCTCGACGACCTCCGCGGCAGGATGGACCGCGTGCTGATCGACGCGCCGTGCACCGGCTCTGGCACCTGGCGCCGCCGCCCCGACGCCAAGTGGCGCCTCTCGGAGCGCGCTCTCGACCAGCGCCTCCGCGAGCAGGCCGCCCTCCTCGACGAGGCCGCCGCCTTCGTGAAGCCCGGCGGCACGCTGACCTACGTCACCTGCTCCGTGATCCCCGACGAGAACGCCGGCCAGGTCGAAGCCTTCCTCGCCCGCCGCCCCGAGTTCGCCGCCGTCCCGCCCGCGGACGCCGCGGCATCGGCCGCTCTCGCCCCCGACTTCATCGACGCGGCCTACGCCTCGCCGATTGGCCTGCAGATGACCCCGCGCCGCACCGGCACCGACGGCTTCTTCGTCTCCACCCTCCGCCAACGGGTGGATGAGTCCTGACTCGCCCGGCGTTAGCGCGTGATCCTCGACTTGTCCCCTCTCCCCTCCGGGGAGAGGGTTGGTGAGGGGGTTCAGGTCTATCCGGATAGCGCAGAGCCCCCTCACCCCAGCCCTCTCCCCTCCGGGGAGAGGGGGCGGGTCGGCGCTCATGAGCGAGCGTATTGCGTCCGGCAGGAAGGGGCTTGGTCAGTTCACCAGCACGATCTTCCCCGCGCCGCCCGCCTCGGCGGTGCGGTGCGCGGCGGCGGCGTTCGCCATCGGCATGGTCCTGGCGACCGGCAGCACGAGGTCGCCGCGGATCGCGTCCTCGGCGATCGTGAGGAGCAGAGCTTCCGGCCCGCGCCCCGGCACGTAGGCGATGTCCACGCCCTCGGTCGGCGGCGCGCCGGCGGCGGCCGCGAAGATCCCGCCCGGCTTGAGGAAGGCCATCATCGCGCCCGCCACCTCCATGTTGCCGGTCGTCTCGATGATCGAGTCGAACGGCCCCGCGGCCCGGAGCGCCTCCGGATCGTCGAGCGCGAGGGCGCTCGCCCCGAGGTTGGCTGCGTCCTCGAGCTGCCGCTTCCGCACGCCGGCGAAGACCTTGGCCCCCGCCTTCCGCGCGTAGAACACCGCGACCCGCCCGACCGAGCCGAGCGCGCCCGTCACCAGCACTCGATCGCCGGCCTTCGCCTTGGCCGCCAGCACGGCGTTGTGTCCGGTGGTGCCGGCGAGCGGGAGCGCCGCCGCCTGCACGAAGTCGAGCCCGGCCGGGAGGTGCCCGATCTCCTCGACCCGCGCCAGCGTCCGCTGCGCGTAGGAGCCGTATCGCGAGGCGATCGGCACCGTGCCGAACACCTTCTCGCCGACCTTGAACCCCGACACGCCCGGCCCGACCGCGCTGACCGTGCCGGCGACGTCGTTGCCGATGAGGCTCGGCATCTCGAGCGGATAGTAGGCCTGGATGTAGCCGTGGCGGAGCTTCCAGTCGACCGGGTTGACGCTCGCCGCGGCGACCTCGATCACCACCTCGCCATCGCCCGGCACCGGGTCGGGCGCGTCCTCGAAGACGAGCTTCTCGGGGCCGCCATAGGAATGCAGTCGGATGGCCTTCATCGGGGTGTCCTTCTTGGGCTGAGCAGCTCTTCTATATAGGCGCCATCCGCGCTCGCTGCCGAGCCCTCCGGATGAGTGGGGCCTGCTCATCCCGCCGACCGCGCTTGGGCCCGCTTCGGGTTACGGCGCGCCGGCGAAAAGGGGTTGGGCGCGCCTTGGCGCGCCCAACCTAGTGGACCGTCGATGCGGTCAGCTCGACCTGCGCCTCGTACTCGGCGACGAAGCGCAGCACGGCCTCGGAGAAGCCGTCGATATGCACCCAGGCGCCGTAGCCAACGCCGTTCTGGTACGCGGCGACGTTGATCACGTAGCCACGGCCCTGGGGCGCCGGCATCTTGCCGATCGGCGAGGCGTGCGCCTGCTCGTCG
Source organism: Bauldia sp. (assembly GCA_020853895.1). Taxonomy (GTDB): domain Bacteria; phylum Pseudomonadota; class Alphaproteobacteria; order Rhizobiales; family Kaistiaceae; genus JADYYB01. The sequence goes on along the minus strand of JADYYB010000052.1, from coordinate 12,385 downwards.
GTGAGGACGATGAGCCGGTCGTACGGGACACGCCGGTTCAGCTCCTCGATCGCCTCGAAGAGGCGCGTGCCGTGGTGCGGCTGGCTGGCGCGGATCGTCTCCACGCCCGCCATGCCCTTCCGTGCCGCGACCTCCACGACGTGCTCCGAGAAGGTGAACACCCGGACCTCGCCGTTGAGCATCGAGGCCAGCGTCGCCGCCGCGTCGAGACGCGTCAGCTGCAGCCCTTCGGCCGGCGCGCGGCCGCGCTGGAAGCCGGCCAGCGGCCAGTCCATCGAGCTCGACACGTCGACCAGCACCGCCGCCTTCCCGCTGAGGGCAGGAAGGTCGGCGATCGCCGCGAGCATCGCCTCGTCGAGGACGCCCTCGAGCCGCGGTGCCGCGCGCGCCGCCTGCACGAAGCGGAACGGCAGCACCCGGCCGGCACCCTTCCGGGCGCGGATCGCCGCGCGGATCAGCGCCTCGTCGACCTCGGCCTCCAGCATGTTGCGGAGGTTCTTGAGGAGGGCGAGGTAACCGAGCCGCCCCTCGCGGAGGAGCCGCTCCCAGACCGCGCGCTTCTCGGCGTCGGTCTTGGCCTGACCGGCGTTCTCGCCGGACGTGTCCGCGGCCATGGCCGACTCGTGGGTGTCGGCCACCGCCAGCTCCTGCCGGCGGAGGCGGCCCCACAGGGCGGCCTGGGCCTCGTCGGCCGGACGCGGGTGGACGATCCGCAGCACGTCGCGGAGCTTGACCTTCCGGCCGGCGTCGTTCCGCGCGTACTTCGCGAGCTGGTACTCGTCGAACTTGGCGAACGCCGCCGCGAGGCCGCGCTTCAGCTGCGCCGGCAGAGGCTTACGCCCGTCCTCCCAGTACATCGCGACCACCTCGGCGAGCTCGTCCGCACGCTGCGCCACGGCCTCGACCGTTTGGCGGACGACCGGGTTGCCGCGCGCCGTCCGCGCGAGCGCGACGGCGAGCCACAGCGGGGCATGACGGAGCTTGTAGGTGCCGCGCGCCTCGATCGCGAGGGCTGCCACGGTCTCGGGCTTCACCTCGCCGGCGAGCGTACGGATACGCTCGGCGATGGTGACGCCGTCCTCGTAGAAGGTGTCCTCGAAAAGAAGGCAGGCCAGGACCGACCGGCGCAGCTTCTGCTCGGCCGTGAGGCGAACAGCCGGCGCGCCCTCGTGGGTCGAGGGAAGCGGGGGACGGATGTTCAGGCGCATCGTCGTCACTCTCATTCTTGCCGGCGGGAGCCAGGGCGGACGACAGGAATGAGCGGGAGCGGGACGGCTCCCGTCTCGGGGAGCCACGGCCGCTTCGAACGGCCCGGGCCCCCGATGGTCGGTCAGACTCTGTTAGCCCCTCCGCCCAACGGACAACCCGTCTACCACGATGAACCCGCGCCCTATCGCCATGTCGTCCGGGCTGGCCCCGATTTTCGACGGGCGCGGCAGGGATTGCCGCGCCTCGCCCCGGGAGCAAGGGGCGGGCTGATAAGCTCGCGCTTCAGTGCTGTCAATCGGGATTCGGTCGGGCGATACGAATTTGTTCTGGCGCTGATGCAGAAATACTTCGCCTCTGCTTGGCGCCAGAACGGACGGCAGGAATAGTCGGAAGCGGGACCGCCTTTCGGCCTACCGTAGAGCCGGGCTTCCCCGTCTCCAGCGGTCCGATGAACCCGCGTCCTGCACCATGCCGTCCGTGCTGGCGCCGCGCGAGAAGCCGAGGCGGCGCCGGAGCGGACGACAGGAATAGGCGGGAGCCGGTTGGCCTTGCGGCCGTCTGTTGCTCATCGGTTTCCCGAAGAGCGGGACAGATTCTCGGTGAACCGGCGCCCTTCACCATGCCGTCCGCGCCGGCGCCTCACGAGCGGCTGGCGCGGCGACTTCCCCAAGGCGGACTGCAGGAATCGGCGGGAGCGGGACGCGCCTTGCGGCGCCCGGTGCTCTCCGGTTTCCCGGCAGCGTTCCCGGAGTGACGGTGAACCCGCGCCCTTCACCATGCAGTCCGCATTGGGGAAGGGGCGCGCTTCTAGTCCTCTTGGGCAGACTTGTAAAGTGCGCGCCGTTCGGACTTGTAGTCGAGCGAACACGGCTCGCTCACCCGGATTCCATGTCCTCCCACGATTCCGTCCTCATCGTCGATTTCGGCTCCCAGGTCACCCAGCTCATCGCCCGGCGCGTGCGCGAGGCCGGGGTCTATTCCGAGGTCGTGCCCTTCGGGAAGGCCGAGGCCGCCTACGACCGCCTCAAGCCGAAGGCGGTGATCCTCTCCGGCGGCCCGGCCAGCGTCCACAAGTCCGATACCCCGCGCGCGCCGGAGAAACTGCTGACCGCCGGCGTGCCCGTCCTCGGCATCTGCTACGGCGAGCAGACGATGGTGGCGGAGCTCGGCGGGGGCGTCGAGCCCTCGAACCATCGCGAGTTCGGCCGCGCCTTCGTCGACATCCTCGCCGACACCCCGCTCTTCGCCGGCGTCTGGCCGAAGGGCAGCCGCCACCAGGTGTGGATGAGCCACGGCGACCGCGTCACCCGCCTGCCGCCCGGCTTCGCCGCGATCGCGGTCTCCGAGGGCGCGCCCTTCGCCGCCATCGCCGACGAGGCGCGGAAACTCTACGGCGTCCAGTTCCACCCCGAGGTCGCCCACACCCCGGACGGCGCGAAGCTCCTGGGCAATTTCGTCCACCGCATCGCCGGCATCGCGGGCGACTGGTCGATGGCCGCCTACCGGGCCGAGGCGATCGCCAGGATCAGGGCCCAAATCGGCAAGGGGAGGGTGATCTGCGGCCTCTCCGGCGGGGTCGACTCGGCGGTGGCGGCCGTCCTCATCCACGAGGCGGTCGGCGACCGGCTGACCTGCATCCTCGTCGACCACGGCCTCATGCGGCTGAACGAGGCGCGGGAGGTCGTCGACCTCTTCCGCGGCCACTACAACATCCCGCTCGTGCTCGCCAACGCCGAGGACCGCTTCCTCGGGGCGCTCGAGAACGTCAGCGATCCCGAGCAGAAGCGGAAGACCATCGGCCGCCTCTTCATCGAGGTGTTCGAGGAGGAGGCGCGGAAGCTCGGCGGGGCCGACTTCCTCGCCCAGGGCACGCTCTACCCCGACGTCATCGAGTCGGTGTCCTTCTCGGGCGGCCCGTCGGTGACGATCAAGTCTCACCACAATGTCGGCGGCCTCCCCGAGCGGATGGCGATGCAGCTGGTCGAGCCGCTGCGCGAGCTCTTCAAGGACGAGGTTCGTGTCCTCGGCCGCGAGCTCGGCATGCCCGAGAGCTTCGTCGGCCGCCATCCTTTCCCCGGCCCTGGCCTCGCCATCAGGATCCCCGACGCGGTGTCGAAGGAGAAGCTCGACCTCCTGCGGGAGGCCGACGCCATCTATCTCGACGAGATCCGGAAGGCCGGCCTCTACGACGCCATCTGGCAGGCCTTCGCCGTCCTCCTGCCGGTGCGGAGCGTCGGCGTGATGGGCGACGGCCGCACCTACGACCACGTCCTGGCGCTGCGCGCGGTGACCTCCGTCGACGGCATGACCGCCGACTTCTACCCCTTCGACATGACCTTCCTCGGCCGTGCGGCCAACCGCATCGTCAACGAGGTGAGGGGGATCAACCGGGTCGTGTATGACGTGACGAGCAAACCGCCCGGGACTATTGAGTGGGAGTAGTCGCAACGATTCCTGGCGGGCTTGATGACTCCAAACGAATTCATCGCGAAATGGCACAACTCTCCCCTCGGTGAGCGGGCGGCCGCACAAAGCCATTTCTTGGACCTATGCGAGCTCCTAGACGAGCCGGTGCCAGCGAAAGCGGACCCAACAGGGAAGGATTTCGGTTTTGAGATCGGCGCTTCAAAGTCAGGCGGCGGCCGGGGATTTGCCGACGTATTTAAGAGGAATCATTTCGCGTGGGAATATAAGTCTCTAAATGCGGATCTGGACAGCGCCTTCGCGCAGCTTCAGAGATATGCAATTGCCTTAGACAATCCGCCGCTGTTGATAGTGTCCGATATAGGACGCGCAATTCGTATCCATACAAATTGGACGAATTCTGTATCGAAGACCTACGACATTGCGATTGAAAGCCTGATCGATCCCGAAAAGAGGGGTTGGCTGAAGGCTGCTCTGTCAGATCCCGAAACCCTCAAGCCTGGAAAGACACGTCGTCAGCTCACCGAGGAGGTGGCCGGTCGCTTCGCCGAGCTAGCCTTGCGTCTCAGGTCACGAGGCCACCGACCTGATCTCGTCGCACACTTCGTCAATAGACTGATCTTCTGCATGTTTGCGGAGGATGTAAAGCTCCTGCCGGATCGGTTGTTCGCAAAGATGCTGGACCGCGCAGTCGACGCTCCACGAGAGTTCGAGGTATTCGCCCGAGACCTTTTTGCAGCGATGCGAAGTGGGGGAAGGGTGGGGTTTGATGGAGTGCCGTGGTTCAATGGCGGATTGTTTGATGATGACCAGGTCTTTTCGCTTACTCCAGAAGAGCTTCGGATCGTTCAAGATACCGCAAACGTGTATTGGGCGGACATAGACCCATCGATCCTGGGTACGCTGTTCGAGCGAGGCCTCGACCCAGAAAAGAGGAGTCAATTGGGTGCCCACTACACCGACAAAGACAAGATCGAGATTATCGTAGAGGAGGTAATAAAGCGCCCTCTCAATGCCGAGTGGGTGACAGCCAAGAAGTCCATCGAAGAAATCATGGAACGCGCGGCATCGAGTACCGGAGCGCCCCGAACTCGCTTGAAGAGGCAGGCCACTGCAGCCCTGGAAGACTACCTCCGAAGGCTTGCAGAGTTCCGGATTCTCGATCCGGCGTGCGGCTCGGGAAATTTTCTATACCTCGCCCTGAAGGTCATGAAGGACCTTGAGCACAGGGCTCAGGTGGAGGCTGAGGCTTTGGGGCTACCGCGCGCGTTTCCAAGAATTGGGCCGGAGGTCGTCAAGGGAATAGAGATCAACCCTTTTGCGGCGGAGCTTGCCAGGGTCTCCATTTGGATTGGCGAGATTCAGTGGATGATAAAGAACGGCTTTACCGTGGGCATGCACCCGATCCTGAAGTCGCTAGACGCGATAGAGTGCCGGGATGCGGTTCTTGCTGAAGCGGTTGGTGAGGCGGTTTGGCCGAACGCGAACGTTGTCATTGGCAACCCCCCGTTCCTGGGCTCGAAGTATTTCCGAAAGGGCCGCCGTGCGGGAAGGAGGAAGGAGGCCATGGCCGGACTGGGCGACGATTATACGGATCGTCTGCTCGAAGCCCATAGAGGACAGGTGGCTGGGTCAGCTGATCTCGTGACATACTGGTTTCACCGAGTCGCTAGACTGGCGGAACAACAGAAGATCGAAGGTTTCGGCCTAATTGCAACAAAGTCCATCGCGAAGGGGGCAACAAACGAACCGCTTCAGAACCTTCATCGCAACAGCACTTTCCGCATTTCTAGCGCTTGGCGAAATGTGCCGTGGGTTGTTGATGGCGCTGACGTTCGGGTCTCTGTGGTGTGTGCGCGCCCTTCGCCTACAACATTTGAACTTGATGGCCAGCCGGTATCTCAGATCAACACTGATCTCACCACTGGAATTGATGTGAGTGGTGCTCGACGTCTTCAACGGAATCGGGGATTAGCGTTCCAAGGTGTAAAGCTTAATGGCCCCTTCGCAATCAGCGGGCCGGAGGCGAGGTTACTTCTGGAAGAGACAGGAAATCCGAACGGCTTGCCCAATAGTAGAGTAGTGAAAAGATTCATTCAGAACAATGACGTCACAATTCGAGATCAGGATACCTGGGTTATTGACTTCAGCGACTATCCGAACAAGGCAGAGGCAGCTCTTTTCCAGGCGCCCTTCGAGAAGCTTAAAAAGGAAGTGGAAAGGCATCGAGCGGGAATGGCGGTCAGTAGAGCATCGGAGGTCGAGCGGCTAGAGAAGTTTTGGCTAATGCAGCGTCCGCGTCCGCAGCTGCGTGCGGCGGCCAGTGGACTCGCGGAGATTATTGTGGTGCCCGAGACTTCTGAGCATCTAATTTTTTCGATTCGTTCCTGCGGACGCGGTCATCAGTGGGAGCCTATTCGCGATTTGCACGGAGAGCAGAGCCGTATTCGGGGTTCTTTGCAGTCGATTTCATAGAGTGTGGGCACGGTTGCAGGGAAACCGGTTGGGAGTTGGCAATCAAAGTCGCTACAACGCCACCCGAACGTTTCAGACATTTCCGTTTCCGGAGGGCTTTGGTCCATCCGCCGTCGATGACCGTGCGTCGAGGGTAGCGGATGTCGCAAGCGCCGCGCGCCAACTGGAGCAGCATCGCAACAACTGGCTGAGTCCACCGTCCGGCGACGCTAGGATCGCGGAGGGGCCACTCAATCATCCGGAATCCACCGTCGCAAGGAGCCAGAAGAGCCTGACGACGCTCTACAACGAGATGCCGCAATGGTTGGCCGAGGATCAGCGGGCTTTAGATGCTGCGGTTGCTCGGGCGTATGGGTGGTCTCCGGAGATTCCCGACGGAGAGGCGATCACTCACCTTCTTGCCTCGAACAGGAGCTGAGGGCCGCCGCAACGGTGACCACCCCCACCCTCGTCTCCGCTTTCCTTGAGCGGCAAGAATCTTTGCACCCCTGTCGATTCCCACCCCGTCGTTCGTCGTCCATATGAGGCCCGATCAGGCCCCTAACCCCAAGGAGACGACCCGATGCGTGTGATGGTGATCGTGAAGGTGAGCGAGGAGAACCTCAGGGCCGAGCCACCGGCGGGGGAGGCGGTCGCGGCGATGGAGCGGTTCACCGGGGAGCTGGTCGCAGCCGGGGTGCTCGTCGCCGGGGCCGGGCTCAAGCCCGTCGCGGAGGGAAAGCGCATCCGCTTCGCGGGCGAGGAGCGCACGGTCGTCGACGGGCCGTTCGCCGAGACCAAGGAGATCATCGCCGGCTTCTCGATCTGGGAGGTCAAGGACATGGACGAGGCCGTGGCCTGGGCGAAGCGCGCCCCCAGGGACAGCTCGGGTCCGGCCGAGCTCGAGATCCGGCCGTTCATGGAAGCGGCGGACCTCGCCGGGTTCCTGACCCCGGAGGAGCTCGCGACGAAGCGGAGCGGGGAGCGCGGCAAGCTCGGTGCCGCCTGAAGGCCGCCGCGCGTCCGGACCGCCGCCGCGGCGGCGTTTTCTCCGGCGCCTCATCACGACCTGCACGCGCCCGCCTTCGCGTCCGGTTTCCGGGGCGCGCCGGGCCGGGCCCAACCGGAACCCCTTGCCCCCGCTGGCGTTTCGCCCGTGAGGCGACATGTCATGCGAGGAGTCCGTCAGATGCCCAAATCCACCCCGTCGCAGCGCCGGACGGCCGGGCGCGTCATGCATGAGTTCGCGCATGGCGAGCTGAAGAGCGGTCCGGGCGGGAAGGGCGGCAAGGTCAAGAGCCGCAAGCAGGCCATCGCCATCGCGCTTTCCGAGTCGGGCGCCTCGAGGTTCAAGAGCGAGAAGAAGAACCAGAAGAGCTACGCCCGCTCGCGCGCCAAGGAGGCCGCCGGCCGCACCGCGCAGCAGGAGAAGGAAGGGCGCTCGAAGGTCGGCGCGCGGGGCGACCGCGTGTCGAGCCCGGCGATGGGCGGCAAGAACGCCACCCGCACCACCGCGGCCGGCCGCAAGGCCGCCGCCACGCGCGCCCGCAACGCGCCCTCGACCAAGGCCGAGCTCTATGAGCGCGCCGCGAAGAAGGGCATCGAGGGCCGCTCGCGGATGACCAAGCAGCAGCTCGTCAACGCGCTCCGCTGACCGGCGAGGGAACACCCCCGGGGCACGGCCCGGACCGAGGAGCGACCCCCGATGAAGCAGTCTCCCGCACGATGGTCGGCCGAGGTGACGCGCAAGAGCAACGCGCTCGACCTCGAGGAGGGCGTCTTCGAGAAGCGCGACCCGAAGGCGATCGCGGCCTCGCTGAAGCGCTCGGCGCTGGCGAGCCGGCGGCGCAAGGCCGAGCCGTTCCGCTCGGCGATGTCGATGCTCACCTTCTACATCAACCGCGCCGGCAGGAACCTCCCCGAGGAGCGTCGTCGGATTCTCGACCGCGCCAAGGACGCGCTCCGCGCCGAGTTCGGCCGGAAGTGACGTCCTAGGCCGCCGCAGGGGGCGAGCCGGCGGAGGGACGCGCCGCGGCCACGCCGCCGGTGCCCGCGAGGTTGGCGAGATAGGGCGCCGCCAGTGCCTCGCTCGCCTCCCAAAGGAGCCGTCGCCGCTCCGGATTCGAGGCTCGTTCCGGAACGGCGATGACCTTGCGCCGCGGGCCGAAGAACATGCCGTTGGTCCCGGTCGCGCGCTCGTCCCCGGCGAGATAGGCCGGGGTCTCCGCCGCCTCCTCGGGCGTCTGCCGGATGAGGTGCTGGAGGAGGGGAACGGCCAGACGGACGAGGCGCGGCAGCCCGACCGCATTGCGGAAGACCTCGGTCCGCGTCACCCCCGGAAAGACGCAGGTGACTTCCACACGCGTCCCGATAAGCCGTTCGGCCAGCTCGACGGCGAGGAGGTCGTTCGCGAACTGCGTCCGTCCCGAGACCGCGAGGCCGCGCCTGCCGCGCCGGTGCTGGAGGTCGTCGAAGTCGAGGCTGTCCTTGTACCGGCCGGCATTGGCGACGAGCACCAGCCGCCCGGACGGCGCCGCCCGGAGGAGCGGGATCAGCCGCCGCGCGAGCAGGAACCGCGAGAGGTAGTTGAGGGCGAGCGCCCGCTCGAGCCCTTCCTCGGTCCATTCGGGGATCGTCGAGAGAACGCCGGCGCAGAAGACGGCGGCGTCGAGCCGGCGGGTCGAAGCGGCGATCAGGGTGGCGACCCGGTCCGTATCGGCGAGAAGCGAGAGATCGGCCGGGAGGAAGAGATGCCGGGCCGGATGGATCGCGTGGAGCGCCGCGACCACCGCCTCGCCGCGCTCCCGGTCGCGGCCGACGATGATGACCCTGTCGCCGCGGCGCGCGAGCCGCATCGCCACCGCGCGTCCGATCCCCCCGGTGCCGCCCGTCACTAGGCTCGTGCGGCCGCTTTCGGCGCCGCCTCCACTTCCCGTCGTCGTGTCCATTTGTCGTGTCCCTTGCCATCGATCGACGGGAGGGAGTACGACCCGGTCGCAAGACGATCCATGTCGTCCTGTCCAATTTTCTTCATCAGCCGTCTCGAGTAGGCCATTGGACGTCCTCAGCCTTCTTCTCCGCGAGATGCGCTTCGAGGGCGCCGGATACCGGCGCCTCGCTCTTCGTGCGCCGTGGGCGGTGTCCTTCGACCAGGCAGGGCTGCGCGGCATTCACATCGTCCTCGAGGGGCGCTGCGAGATCGCCTTCGGCAGCGGGCGCGGCCGGGCCCTTGCGGCGGGCGACCTTGTCCTCGCCACGCGGGCCGACGCGCATGTCCTCCGCGCTCCCGGCTCCCGCGTGAAGCCGCTTCCATCCCTCGCTCTCGCGGAGGCTGCGACGCCGGCGCGCGCCACCCACGGCGGAACGGGCGAGGAGACCATCATCCTCTGCGGCGCGTTCGTCTTCCACGAGGCCGACCATCCCGCGCTGGCCGCGCTTCCGCGCCTCATCCATGTGCCCGGCGAGTCCGGACGGCCGCCGGCCTGGCTCGCCGGCTATGTCGACGCGATCACCGCCGAGGCCTTCGCGGGCGGCCCCGGGAGCGAGGTCGTGATGGCGCGGCTGTCGGAGGCGCTGGTCGCTCGCGCGCTCCGCTTCAACCTCGGGAACGCCGACGAGCCGGGCTGGCTGCGGGGTCTGGCCGATCCCCGCCTCGCGCGGGCGCTGGCCCTGGTCCACGACCGGCCTTCGGAACCGTGGACGGTCGCGACTCTGGCGCGGGCATCGGGGCTTTCGCGCGCCGCCTTTGCCGCGCGGTTCTCGCGGGAGCTGGGCGAAGCGCCGATGCGGTATCTGCTGCGTCACCGCATGCGGCGGGCCATGGCCATGCTGCGCGACCGCGCCAGCCTCGCCCGCGTCGCCGAGGCGATCGGCTACGGTTCGGAGGCCGCCTTCGCCGCGGCGTTCAAGCGTCATGTCGGCACGCCTCCTGGCGCCTATCGCCGGGTCGATCGAGGCGCCACGCCCTGACCTCGGAGGGCGAGCCGCTGGCCGACGGGCCGGTGACACCGTCGGGCTGACCCCGGACGTGGCAGGGGCGCCTCCCGGTGGGAAGCGCCCCTGTCAGCTGCCTGGAATGGGCCGGACTCTTTAGCGGTCCTAGTGGCCCATACCTTCCCCGCCGGGAACCTTCATGCCCCTGGGCAGGAGGAGGACCGCCGCGGCCGCCGCGACGAAGGCGAACGCCGCGCCGATGAGGAAGGCGAGGTGGTAGCCGGAGAGGAGCGCGGGCAGCTGCTCAACGCCCTCGGCGACGAGGCCGCTGGTGCGCGCCGCCCCGGCGCTGGCGAGGATCGCAAGGCCGAGCGCGCCGCCCATCATGAACGAGGTGTTGACCACGCCCGAGGCGAGCCCGGCGTCCCTCTCCGGCACCCCGCTCATCGCGGCGAGCAGCACCGGGTTGAAGGCGATGCCGACGCCGATCCCGAGGATGATCATGCTCGGCAGCACGTCGATGAGGAAATCTCCCTCGAGCGGCGCGCGGGCGAAGAGGAGGAGCCCGACGCCGACCAGCACCATGCCGGCGACCAGCGGCCCGCTTATGCCGAAGCGCATCACGATCCTGGCCGAGAGGCCGATCGAGAAGGCGCCCATGATGAGATTGGCGGGCAGGAAGGAGAGGCCGACCTCGAGCGGGCTGTAGCCGAGCACCAGCTGCAGATAGAGCGCGGAGAGGAAGAACCAGGCGAACATGCCCGCCGACCAGAGAACGCCGGCGATGTTGGAGACGGTCACGGTGCGGATCTTGAAGAGGCCGAGTGGGACCAGCGGGGAGGGCACGCGCGCCTCGACGATGAGGAAGAGGATGAAGAGCGCGGCCGCGGCGGCGAGCGTGCCGAGCGTCTCCGCGGACAGCCAGCCGGCGCCGTTGCCATTGACGATCGCGTAGACCGCGAGGAGGAGCGAGAGCGTTATGGTGGCCGCGCCCGCGAGGTCGAGCTTCTGCCCGTCCGCCTGGCCCTTGCCGGCCGGGACCAGCGAGAAGGCGGCGACGAACACCGCGATGCCGACCGGCACGTTGATGAGGAAGATCCAGTGCCAGTCGAGCGCATCGGTGAGGACCCCGCCGAGAAGGACGCCGATCGACCCGCCGCCCGAGGCGACGAAGCCGAAAATGCCCATCGCCTTGGCCCGCTCGCCCGGCTCGCTGAAGAGCACCATGGTCAGCGACAGCGCCACGGCGGAGACCGCGGCGCCGCCGATGCCCTGCAGCGCCCGGGCGAGGATCAGCATGCCCTGCGAGGCGGCGAGGCCGCACGCGGCCGAGGCAATCGTGAAGGCGACGAGCCCGATCATGAACACGCGGCGATGGCCGAAGAGGTCGCCGAACCGCCCGGCGAGCAGCAGGAAGCCGCCGAAGGTGAGGAGGTAGGCGTTGACCACCCAGGCGAGCGAGGCCTCCGAGAAGCCGAGGTCCTGCCGCATCGAGGGGAGAGCGACGTTCACCACCGTGCTGTCGAGCACGATCATCACGTCGCCGAGGAGGAGGACGATGAGGGCGAGCCAGCGCCGGTCGATCCGCGCCGCCTTGGGGGCGGGCGGGGCGAGGGCGGGGGCGTCGGTGGCTGAGGCAAGGGCGTTCATGGCTGGGCTCCGGTGTTCTGGGTTGAGCGACATTTCGGGCAAAGAGCGGCTGTCGGCTCGGCGGCGTGCCGGAGCCGGGGTGAACGGGACGAGGGGGCTTGGGCAGCGCTCGGCCGGTTCAGCCGGCCGGGCGGGGAACGCGGACTACTCGGGCGGGGAAGGGGTGGCGAAGGGCGAGGCCGGTCGAACCGCGAGGCTGGCGTTCCTGGTCATTCGTCCGGTCTCCCTTCTGGCGCTTTCAGGATCACGACGAGCGGGCTTTCGCCGGATCGACAAGTCGCTCGAAGAATTTCTCGTGCGCCACGGTCCGGGGCGGAAATGGCGCGATTCCGCCACCGGACCAGTATGTCGCGGCGCTAGGCGGGGTCCCCGCCGGCGAGGAACGTGCCGAGCTTGTCGAGGCTCTGGCGCATGCCTTCCTCCATGCCGAGAAGCGCTTCGATGAACGCGGGGTCGTGGCGGATCACCTTTTCCTCCCACGTCACGCGGGTCTTCCCGCCCTCCGCCGCGAAGATCACCGTGGCGAGCGTCTCGAGCGCCGGCTCCTCGTCGGGCGAGCCCATGAAGGCGTAGGAGGTGAAGACCAGCTTCCGGTTCGGCACGACCTCCTGGAAGACGCCCGTCATCGGGGCGAGCGTGCCGTCCGGCCCCTGCATGTCGATGCGGATGGCCCCGCCCGGGCGGACGTCCATCCGGCAGACCGGGGTGGTGAAGT
>JADYYB010000051.1 GCA_020853895.1 Bauldia sp. | reverse complement strand
GGCGGGCTACGCCGCGCTCAAAGCCGCGCTCGCCGGCACCGACATCGCGCCGGCCGCCGGTCCCGCCGCGCTGGCCGAAGCCGCCGCCGCCGAGGCCGACATCGTGGTCGCGGCCATCGTCGGCGCCGCCGGCCTCGCCCCCACGCTTGCCGCCGTCGAGGCCGGGAGGACCGTCGCACTCGCCAACAAGGAGTGCCTGGTCTGCGCCGGCGCGCTCTTCTCGGCCGCGGCCAAGCGGCGCGGGGTCCAGGTCCTCCCGGTCGATTCGGAGCACAACGCGATCTTCCAGGCCCTTGAGATCCGCAACCTCGCCGAGGTCGAGCGCATCATCCTCACCGCCTCGGGCGGCCCGTTCCGCACCTGGACCCGCACAGAGATGGCCACCGCGACTGCGGCGGATGCCCTCAAGCACCCCAACTGGCGGATGGGCCAGAAGGTCACCATCGACTCCGCAACGCTTATGAACAAAGGCCTAGAAGTCATTGAGGCGCATCATCTATTCCGTATGCCAGCGGCCCGGATCGAGGTCCTCGTCCACCCCCAGTCCGCGGTCCATGGCGTGGTCGCCTATAGCGACGGCTCGATGCTCGCCCAGCTCGGCCCGGCCGACATGCGCGTCCCCATCGCCTATTGCCTCTCCTGGCCCGACCGCCGGGCGACGACGCTGCCCCGTCTCGACCTCGCCGAACTCGCGCAGCTCACCTTCGAGCGCCCCGACACCGCCCGCTTCCCGGCCCTCCCGCTCGCCTACGCGGCCCTGGAAAAGGGCAGCGCCGCCACCAATATGCTGAACGCGGCCAATGAGATCGCGGTCGCCGCCTTCCTCAAGGGCGAGATCGGGTTCCTGGCGATCGCCGAACTCGCCGGGCAAGTCCTCGAATATGCTACGAAGAAAGGATTCGTAGGCGAGCCCGGCTCCATAGAAGAGGCGCTCGAGATCGACGCCGAGGGCCGCAAGATCGCCGAAGGCCTGATCGACGGGCTCGGCTGAGCCCCTCAAAGGCCAACAGAGGAAGCGGAATGTTGGAATATTTTCAAAGCACTGGCTTCTTCCTGCCGTTCCTCCTGGTCCTCTCGGTCCTAGTCTTCGTGCACGAGTTCGGACACTTCATCGTCGCCCGCTGGTGCGGGGTGACGGTGAAGGTCTTCTCGGTCGGCTTCGGCCCCGAGCTCTTCGGCTTCACCGACCGCCGCGGCACGCGCTGGAAGCTCGCGGCGATCCCGCTCGGCGGCTATGTCCGCTTCCTCGGCGACGAGGACGAATCCATCGTCGGCGACGGGGGAGGGGCGTTGACCCCGGCCGAGCGCGAGGGCGCCTTCGCCAGCAAGAACGTCTACCAGCGCGCGGCCATCGTGGCGGCCGGCCCGGCCGCCAATTTCCTTCTCGCCATCGTCATCTACGCCGGCTTCGTCGCGGCCTTCGGCCAGTATCACATCAGCCCTATGGTGAGCTCGGTCGAGCCGGGCTCGCCGGCGGCCGAAGCCGGCCTGACCACCGGCGACGTGGTCACCGCCGTCAACGGCCGGCCGATCGAGTATTTCTCGCAGCTGCAGCGCATCGTCACCTCGAGCTCCGGTATCCCGCTCGACCTCACCGTCGACCGCGGCGGGGAGATCATCCAGCTCGTTGCGACGCCTAGGCCGGTGGCGGTCGAGGATCTCGGCATGGTCATGCAGGTGCCGCGCCTCGGCGTTCGCGCCGAGGGGCCGACCGTCCACGAGGAGTTCACCATTCCCGAGGCGCTCGGCTTCGGGGTCACCCAGAGCTGGGAGATCGTCTATCAGACCTGCCGCTGGATCGGCGGGCTCTTCGCCGGGCGCGAATCGCTGAGCCAGGTCAGCGGGCCCATCGGAATCGCGCAAATCACGGGCGAAGTGGCCAAGGAAGGACTACCGCAGCTTGTGCTCCTGGCGGGCTTCCTCTCGGTCAGCGTCGGCCTCTTCAACCTCTTCCCGATTCCCATCCTCGATGGCGGCCGTCTGGTCTTCTACGTCATCGAGGCCGTCCGCCGCCGCCCGCTCAGCGCCAAAACCCAGGATTTCAGCCTCCGATTCGGGATTTTGCTGATTCTCCTGATCATGGTCGTGGCGCTCGCCAACGACAGCCTGCGGGTCGTCGACTTCTTCCGTCGGATTGGCGGCGCTCCGGGCTGATTCGCGTGGCTTCGGGGCAACGCTCCGCCCGGAAACCGTGCACTTCCGGGGCCGTTGGCTTGCGCAGGGGGGGAATCCCTGTAAAACCGGACGCATAGGGGCCTTGGACGCTTGTCCGAGTGATTCTTTCCGGGGGACAGCGTGACATTCAAAGAGGGCGTATCGACCCCATGACTTCTGTGAGATCGATCGTTTGGGGTGCGACGCTCGCTGTCGTCCTCTTTCTGGCCTCGCCGTTCGTCGGCAACGTGCCATTCTTCGGAGCGAGCGAGGCCCAGGCGGCGATCGCCAGCTCCATCCAGGTGAGCGGCAACCGGCGCATCGATTCGGAGACGATCCGCACCTACATGACCTTCCGGGTCGGGCAGACCTTCTTCGAAGCCGACCTCAACGCCTCCGCCATCGCCCTATACGGCACCGGCCTTTTCCGCCAGGTGTCGGTCGATTCCTCGGGCGGCACCGTCATCGTCGTGGTGACCGAGAACCCGGTCGTCAACAGCGTCACCTTCGTCGGCAACGACCGGGTGGACAGCGACGACCTCCTCGAGCTGGTCGAGACCAAGGCGCGCAGCATCCTCAGCGATGTACGCGTGCAGAACGACCTCGAGCGCATCCGCGGCGCCATGCGCGCCGCCAACCGCGCCGGCGGCACCGTCACGGTCGACATCGTCGACCTCACCGACAACCGCGTCGACGTCACCTTCAACCTCAACGAGGGCGAGCGCACCGGCATCGCCAACATCGAGTTCGAGGGCAACGAGGCCTTCGCCGATTCCCGTCTCCGCCGCGTCATCCAGACCCGCGAGACCAACTGGCTGAGCTGGCTCACCAAGCGCGACGCCTACGACCAGGCGCGCCTCGACGCCGACCAGGAATTGCTCCGCCGCTTCTACCTCACCAATGGCTACGCGGATTTCCGTATCCTCGGTGTCTCCACCGACTTCGACCAGGTGACCGGCGAATACTCCGTCGTCTTCACCGTCGACGAGGGCCCGCTCTACCGCTACGGCGCGGTCACCTTCGACTCGACCATCCCCGGCCTCGACGTGAACCGCCTCAACGGCGCCCTCGAGACCCGCAGCGGGCGAGTCTTCGACGCGTCCGAGGTCGAGCGCACGCTCGAGAACGTCACCGTCATCCTCGCCGAGCTGGGCTTCCCCTTCGCCCAGGTCCGTCCGCGCGGCGACCGCGACTACGCCAACAACCTCATCACGCTTACCTTCCTCATCGACGAAGGTCCGCGGCTCTACGTCGAGCGGATCGACATCATCGGCAACCAGAAGACCCGCGACTACGTCATCCGCCGCGAGTTCCTGTTCGCCGAGGGCGACGCCTTCAACCGGGTCCTCGTGAGCAAGGTCGAGCGCCGCCTGCGCGAGCTGCAGCTCTTCGAGAGGGTCGCGATCTCCGCCCAGCCGGGCAGCGCCCCCGACCGCGTCGTCCTCCTCGTCGAGGTGGTCGAGCAGGCGACCGGCGAGTTCTCCGCCAGCGGCGGCTGGTCGTCGGCCTCCGGCTTCGTCGCCGAAGTGTCGATCAGCGAGCGCAACTTCCTCGGCCGCGGCCAGTACGTGAAGCTGACCTACGGCATCGGCGAGGACTCGACGACCTACGAGGTCTCCTTCACCGAGCCTTATTTCCTCGGCCGCCGCATGCCGCTCGGCTTCGACCTCTACTCGCGGCAGCGCGACCTCAACAGCATCCGGCCCTTCGATCAGGAGCTGGTCGGCGGTGGCCTGCGGCTCGGGCTGGCGATCAGCGAGACGATCGACTTCCAGGTCAACTACAAATACGTCAACGAGACGGTCTCGAATTCCACCGATCCGCTTCTCTTCCCGAACGGCGAGACTTCAACCTCCTCGCTCGGCTTCGCCGCCACGCTGTCGACCCTCGACAGCACGATCGATCCGCATGAGGGTTTCTACCTCCGCCTCGCCATGGACTATGCCGGGCTGGGCGGGGATCAGACCTTCCTCCGCAGCGTGGGTGACGCGCGCCTCTACCACGAGATCGTCCCCAACTCGGATGTCGTGGGCCTCCTCCGCGTCCAGGGCGGCCATATCGACGGCCTCGGCGACCCGATCGCGCTGACCGAGAACTTCTACCGCGGCGGCGAGACCATCCGTGGCTTCGCTCCGTCCGGTATCGGGCCGCGAGTAACGTCGGGCGCTCTCAGCGGAACCCCTGTTGGTGGTCACACCTTCATCGCCGCGACCGCCGAGATCCAGTTCCCGGCGCCGTTCATCCCGGAGGATCTGGGGCTCCGAATGGCTGTCTTTGCCGACGCCGCGACCCTGTACGGCGTGGACGTGCCGGCCGGGTTCGGCGATACGATCTCCGACAGCGACGCCTGGCGTACCTCGGTCGGCGGCTCGCTCCTCTGGGCCTCTCCGTTCGGGCTGCTGCGTCTTGACGTTGCGCAGGCGCTGAACAAGGAATCCTTCGACGAAGAGCAGCTCATCCGCTTCGGCATCGGCTCGCAGTTCTAAGCCTAGCCAAGCGACCAAGCTGAGGGGCCGCCGAGCCATCGGCGGCCCGAAGCCTTTCCCGGACCGAGCATGCCCGAGCCTGAGTTCTACAAGACTCCGACGCCCGTCACCCTCGGAGAGGTCGCGGCGCTGACCGGTGCCAAGCTCGGCAGCGGCGCCGATCCCTCGACCATCGTCGACGGCGCCGCGCCGCTCGAAGCCGCCGGGCCGGGCGACCTCACCTTCATCATCGGCCCCAAATATCTGGGCGAGCTCGGGACCACCCGCGCCGCCGCCTGCTTCTGCGCGCCGCGCTTCACCGGCAACATGCCGGCCCACGTTGCCGCGCTGGAGACGCCCGAGCCGCAGCGCGCCTTCGCGGTCGCGCTCGCGCGGCTCTTTCCCGCCGCCACGCTGCCCGCGCCGCTGTCCGGCGAGGGCGGCATCTCCGCCGCCGCCCATATCCACCCCACCGCGCGTCTCGAGAGCGGCGTCATCGTCGAGATCGGCGCGGTGATCGGCCCGGATGCGGAAATCGGCCGCGACACGCATATCGCGCCCTACGCGGTCATCGGCCCCTCGGTGCGCCTCGGCCGCAACTGCCAGGTCGGCGCCAACGCGACGATCGCCTATGCGCTTATCGGCAACCGGGTGATCATCCAGACCGGCGTGCGCATCGGCCAGGACGGCTTCGGCTTCGTGCCCGGCCGCAGGGGCCACGCCAAGGTCCCGCAGATCGGCCGGGTGATCATCCAGGACGACGTGGAGATCGGCGCCAATACCGCTATCGACAGGGGCTCGCTGCTTGATACGGTCATCGGCGAGGGGACCAAGATCGACAATCTCGTGCAAGTCGCCCACAACGTCGTCATCGGACGCCATTGCCTGATCGCGGGCCATGCCGGCATCGCCGGCAGCACGCGGATTGGGGATTTCGTGCTTATCGGCGGCAAAGCGGGGCTGCGGGACCATATTGTGGTAGGAGATGGCGCCCAGATCGCGGCGGCGTCCGCGGTCATGGACGACGTGCCGGCCGGCGGCCGCTGGTACGGCGCACCCGCCCGGCCGCTACGCGAATGGGCGCGCAGCCAGGGGACCCTGAGGCGCCTCGCCGATCAGCAGCGCTTCTCCATCCCCGACGACGAAGAGCAGCCATGAACGACCAGAGCCCGACCAAGCCTGCCGTTCCGAAGGCGCCCGAGGGCGAAACCCTCGGCACGATGGACATTCTCGGCCTCCTGCAGCGCCTGCCGCACCGCTACCCCTTCCTCATGGTCGACAAGGTGATCGGCATCCGCGGCGAGGATTTCGGCATCGGCATCAAGAACGTCACCTTCAACGAGCCGCAATTCACCGGCCACTTCCCGGGCATCCCGATCTTCCCGGGCGTGCTCCTGGTCGAAGGCATGGCGCAGACCGCGGCGGCGATCTACCTCTCCAAGCAGGATATCACCACCCCGCCGCTCGTCTATTTCATGTCGATCGACAAGGTGAAGTTCCGCAAGACCGTTCACCCCGGCGACACGGTCGAGTATCACATGCAGAAGCTGAAGCGGCGCAGCGACGTCTGGCGCTTCGGCGGCTTGTCCAAGGTCAATGGCGTGGTCGTCGCGGAAGCCGAAATCACCGCCATGGTCGTTCGCAAGTAAGTCCCCGCAACTTGGCAGAAATTCATCCGTCATCGATGGTCGACTCCAAGGCGCGCCTCGGCGAAGGTGTGCGGGTCGGCCCCTTCACCATCGTCGGCCCGGACGTCGTGCTGGCCGACAACGTCACCATCTTCAGCCATTCGATCATCACCGGCCGGACCGAGATCGGCGCCGGCACCAGGATCTACCCCTTTGTCAATATCGGCGGCGAGCCGCAGGACGTCACCTACAAGGACGAACCGACCGGCGTGAAGATCGGCGAGCGCTGCACCATCCGCGAGAACGTCACCATCCATCGCGGCACGATGCGCGGCCACAAGATCACCACGGTCGGCGACAATTGCCTGATCATGGTCGGTTCGCACATCGCCCATGACTGCGTGCTCGGCGACAACGTCACCATGGTCAACGGCGCGACGATCGGCGGCCATGTCGAGGTCGGCGACTACGCCATCCTCGGCGGCCTCTCCGGCGTGCAGCAGCGCCTCCGCATCGGCGCGCATGCCTTCGTCGGCGGGCATAGCGGCATCGGCGGGGATCTCATCCCCTTCGGCATCGGCGTCGGCCGCGGCGCCCGGCTCGGCGGGCTCAACCTCGTCGGCCTCAAGCGGCGGGGCTTCAGCCGCGAGGCCATCCATGCCCTGCGCGGCGCCTACAAGGCGATCTTCTTCGGCGAGGGCACGCTCGGCGAGCGCCTCGACGCCGCCGCTTCCCAGCACGCCGGCGTCCCCGAGGTCATGAGCGTGGTTCAGTTCATCCGCGACGCCAAAGGCGGGCCGCTCTGCGTGCCGCGCGAGGAAACCGAGGATTAGGGCCGCCCCCATGGCCTTGGCCGAAGCCGGCGCCCCGCTCGTCATCCTCGCCGGAGGCGGCGATCTCCCCGCGCGCGTCGCCGCCGCCGCGCTGCGCTCGGGGCGCCCGGTCCTCATCCTCGCCATCGAGGGCGAGGCCGGCCCGTCGGTCGAGACCTTCCCGCATCACTGGGTGAAATGGGGCGAGCTCGGCCGGCTCGAGAGCCTGACCAGGCAGCACGGCGCGCGCGACATCGTGCTGGTCGGCAAGATCGTCAACCGCCCGAGCCTCAAGACCGTGCGCCTCGACGCGCTCGCCATCCGCTCGCTGCCCAAGCTCCTCGGCCTCTTCAGCGGCGGCGACCACAGCGTCCTTTCGGTGGTGATCCGCTTTATCGAGGGGAGGGGCTTCCGCGTCGTCGGCCCGCACGAGATCGCGGGCGACCTCGTCGCCGAGCCGGGGATCCTCACCGACATCCGCCCGGGCGAGAAGGACCTCGTCGACCTCGACATCGGCTTCCGCGCCGCCATCGCCATCGGCAAGCTCGACGCCGGCCAGGCCGCGGTCGCGCTGAACGAGCACATCATCGCGCTCGAGGGCCTCGAGGGCACCGACGCGATGATCGAGCGCGTGCGCCTCCTGCGCGAGGACGGCAAGGTTTTCGAGCGCGGACGGGCCGGAGTCGTCGTAAAGTGCGCCAAGCCGCAACAGGATCTGCGCATCGACATGCCGACGATCGGACCGCTCACGGTCGACCGGGCAGCCGCCGCGAACCTCGCCGGCATCGGCATCGAAGCCGGCCGCGTCATCATCGTCGACCGCGATACCACGTTGCGTAAGGCCAAGGAGGCGGGGCTCTTCATCGTCGCGCGCGCCGCCGACGACCCGCGCGATCCTTGAACCCGGTCCAGCGCTTCGCGGGCCCCGACGCCAGGGTCTTCGTCATCGCCGCCGAGGAATCGGGCGACCAGATCGGCGGCGCGCTGATCCACGCCCTCCGCCGCGAGCTCGGCCCGCATTTCAAGCTGATGGGCGTGGGCGGCAGCCGCATGGTCGAAGCCGGCCTCCAGCCGATCTTCCCGAGCTCGGATGTCTCCATCGTCGGCATCGGCCCGATCCTCCGGCGCCTGCCGTTTCTTCTCAAGCGCATCCAGATGGCCGCCGACGCGGTGATCAGGACCAAGCCCGACGTGCTGGTGATCATCGACAGCCCCGACTTCACCCACCGGGTCGCCAAGAAGGTGCGGGCCGCCGACCCGTCGATCCCGATCATCGACTACGTCTCGCCCTCGGTCTGGGCGTGGCGGCCCGGGCGAGCGCGGCGGATGCGGCCCTATGTCGATCACCTCCTCGCCTTCCTGCCCTTCGAGCCGGAGGTGCACCGGAAGCTCGGCGGGCCGCGCTGCACCTATGTCGGCCACGCGGTGATCGAGCGCCTCGATCGCCTCCGCCCGGCGCCGGGCGAGCGCCCGCCGCTCGCCGAGGCCGAGCGGCCGGTGCTGCTCGTCCTGCCCGGCAGCCGGGTCAACGAGATCACCCGGCTCATGGACCCCTTCGGCGAGACGGTCGGACGCGTCGTCGCCGCCGCCGGCCCGAAGGGCGTCGAGGTCGTGCTGCCCGCGGTGACCCACCTTGCCGAGGACATCCGCCGGCGCGCATCGACCTGGCCGGTCCAGCCGACTATCGTCACCGGCGAGGACGCCAAGCTCGCCGCCTTCCGGCGGGCGCACGTGGCGCTCGCGGCGTCGGGTACGGTCACGCTCGAGCTCGCGCTCGCCGGCGTGCCGATGGTCGTCGCCTACCGGCTCGACCCGCTCGCCCGCCGCCTCAAATGGACCGTGAAGGTGCAGAGCATCGTGCTCGCCAATCTGGTGCTCGGCGAGAACGCCATCCCCGAATTCATCGACAAGGACAGCGCGCCCGAGACCCTCGCCGCCGCCGTCCTGCCGCTCCTCCGCGACAGCCCCGAGCGCGCCCGTCAGGTCGCCGCCTTCGCCACGCTCGACGAGAAGATGAAGACCGACTCCGGCCCGCCCAGCGGCCGCGCCGCCGAGATCATCGCCGACGTGGTGCGGAAGCGCCGGACCGTTCCCCAGCCCGCCTAGCGGTCGGGGACGGGGACGTAGTCGCGCCGCTCCGCGCCCGTGTAGAGCTGGCGCGGACGGCCGATCTTCTGCGAGGGGTCCTCGACCATCTCCTTCCACTGCGCCACCCAGCCGACGGTGCGCGCGACCGCGAAGAGGGCGGTGAACATCGAGGTCGGGAAGCCGAGCGCCTTCAGCGTGATGCCCGAATAGAAGTCGATGTTCGGGTAGAGCTTCTTCTCGATGAAATACTCGTCGGTGAGCGCGATGCGCTCGAGCTCGATGGCGACCTCGAGCAGCGGATCGTCCTTGATGCCGAGTTCGTTCAGCACCTCATGCGTGGTCTGCTGCATGATCTTGGCGCGCGGATCGTAGTTCTTGTAGACGCGGTGTCCGAACCCCATCAGCCGGAACGGGTCCGTCTTGCTCTTCGCCCGCGCGATGAACTCCGGGATGCGGTCGACCGTGCCGATCTCGCGCAGCATGTTGAGCGCGGCTTCGTTCGCCCCGCCATGCGCCGGCCCCCAGAGGCAGGCGATGCCCGCCGCGATGCAGGCGAACGGGTTGGCGCCGGAGGAGCCGGCGAGCCGCACGGTCGAGGTCGAGGCGTTCTGCTCGTGGTCGGCGTGGAGGATGAAGATGCGGTCCATCGCCCGCGTCAGCACCGGGTTGACCACGTAGTCCTCGCTCGGCACGGAGAAGCACATATAGAGGAAGTTCGCCGCGTAGCTGAGCGAGTTGCGCGGATAAACGAACGGCTGGCCGATGTGGTACTTGTAGGCCATCGCCGCCAGCGTCGGCATCTTGGCGATGAGCCGGAGCGAGGCGATCAGCCGTTGATGTGGGTCCGCGATGTCCGTCGAGTCGTGATAGAAGGCCGACATCGCCCCGACCACGCCGACCAGCACCGCCATCGGATGCGCATCACGCCGGAAGCCGCTATAGAAGCGGCTCATCTGCTCGTGGATCATCGTGTGATAGGTGACGCGCCGGTCGAAATCAGCCTTCTGCGCAGCGGTCGGCAGTTCCCCGTAGAGGAGGAGGTAGCACGTCTCCATGAAGTCGCCGTGCTCGGCCAGCTGGTCGATCGGATAGCCGCGATAGAGCAGCACCCCCTCGTCGCCGTCGATATAGGTGATCTTCGACTCGCACGAGGCGGTCGAGGTGAAGCCCGGGTCGTAGGTGAAGAGCCCGGTATCCTTGTAGAGCGGCCCGATATCGACGACGTCCGGCCCGATCGACCCTTGCCGGATCGGCAGCTCGGTGGCCTGCCCGTCGACGGTGAGAATAGCTTTCGTCATGCCGCCAGCCCTTCGCGGTTACGAGCCGGTGGCATCTCGCGGCGCGCACGGAGCTGCCGAGCCGCCGGCTAAAACGAGGATACTCTAGTCGGTTAGCGGATTTGCCGCGCTGCCACAAGCCATGCTGCACTGCAAAGAACCGTGCGCCATCAAGCTGCCGCCTGATCCCGGATGCGGGCGATGCTCTCCTCCTTGCCGAGCACCTCGAGCACCTCGAAAATGCCCGGCGAGGCGGTCCTCCCGGTGAGCGCGGCGCGGAGCGGCTGGGCCACCCCGCCGAGCTTCAGCCCGCGCGCCTCGGCATAGGCGCGGACGGCCGTCTCGGTGCCCTCCTTGCCCCACGGCTCGACCTTCTCGATCTCCGGCAGGAAGCCGGCGAGGATGTCCTTGCCCTTGGCGTCGAGGAGTTTCGCCGCCGCAGCGTCGGGCGTGAGCGGACGCTCCGCGAAGATGAACTCGGCGCCCTCGATCAGCTCGTTCAGCGTCCTGGCGCGCTCCTGCAGTCCGGGCATGGCGAGCCGCAGCTGCTCGATGCGCGCCGGGCTGAGCTTGTCGGCGAAGGCGGGTCCCTGCGGAAGGTAGGGGAGGGTCTTCAGCAATGTCTCGAGCAGCCAGCCGGGCTCGGCCGCGCGCATGTAATGCGCGTTGGTGTTGACGATCTGCCCGAGGTCGAAGCGCGAGGGCGAGCGCCCGATCCCGTCGAGGTCGAACCACTCGATCATCTGCTCGGTCGACATGATCTCGTCGTCGCCATGCGCCCAGCCGAGATGGACGAGATAGTTGCGCATCGCCACCGGCAGGTAGCCGTCGGCGCGATAGGCGTCGACCCCGACCGCGCCGTGGCGCTTGGAGAGCTTCGCCCCGTCCGGCCCGTGGATGAGCGGGATATGCGCCATCACCGGCACCTCCCAGCCCGCCGCGTCGTAGATCACCTTCTGCCGCGCCGCATTGGTGAAGTGGTCGTTGCCGCGGATGATGTGCGTGATGCCCATGTCGTGGTCGTCGACCACCACCGAGAGCATGTAGGTCGGGTTGCCGTCCGAGCGGAGCAGCACGAAATCGTCGAGATCCTTGTTCGGGAAGGCAACGGTTCCCTGCACGCGGTCGGGGATCACGGTCTCCCCGTCGAGCGGCGACTTGATGCGGATCACCGGCTTCACGCCCGGCGGCGCCTCGGACGGGTCGCGGTCGCGCCAGCGGCCGTCGTAGCGGGGCGGGCGGCCTTCAGCGCGCGCCTTCTCGCGCATCTCCTCGAGCTCGGCCGGGGTCGTGTAGCAGTAATAGGCCTTGCCCTCGGCGAGGAGCCGCTCGGCCACTTCGCGGTGCCGGCCGGCGCGCGCGTACTGGAAGATGATGTCCCCGTCCCAGTCGAGCTCGAGCCACTGCAGGCCCTCGATGATCGCCGCCACCGCGCCTTCGGTCGAGCGCTCGCGGTCGGTGTCCTCGATGCGGAGCAGCATCTTGCCGCCGGTATGCCTGGCGTAGAGCCAGTTGAAGAGCGCCGTCCGCGCCCCGCCGATATGGAGATAGCCGGTCGGGGAGGGGGCAAAGCGGGTAATGACGGGCGAGGCCATCGGGTGGGTATCTGTCGTTTGAGGGCTGAGTGCCGGCCCGTTTAGCACGCCCGCCCTGACCCGCAAACGATTCGCGGCCGAGCTTCCGCTCCGCTAGGATCGCCCGGGGATTGGGCGAATGGCCGACACCGCCGACAGCCGCGGCAGAGATGGGTATGCCGGCCGCCGCCTGAAAGGGCGGCGCCGGCTCGCCTGGCTGCCGGCGCCGGGCAGCCTTGTCGCCACGGTGCCGCGAATTCCAGCCTCGATCGGCGGCTCCCTTGCCCGGGAAATCGAGGGCGGCCGCGGCTTCTACTGGCTGCCTGTCCTCTTCGGGCTTGGCGTCATCCTCTATTTCGCCATACCCGCCGAGCCTTCCGCCCCGGCAGCCGTGATGCTTGCCTGCGGGCTGGTCGCCGCCGCGTTCGTGCTCCGCCGCAACATGGTGGCGCCGCTCGCCGTCGCCCTTGCGGTCCTCGCCACCGGCTTCGCGGTGATGAAGGTCCGCACCGATTTGCTCTGGGCGCCCTCCCTGCGCATCGCCGATGTCCTCACCGTCTCCGGTTGGGTCGAGACGCGCGACCCGACCGGCCGCACCGGCGCGCGGCTCGTCGTCCGTGTCGCCGCGATGGAGGGGCTGGACGCGGCCGAGCGGCCCTACCGCATCCGCGTCACCGCGCAGAACGGCGCCGACTGGATCAATGTCGGCGACGGCGTGGAGATACTCGCCAGCCTCCGCCCGCCGCAGGGCGCGATCATCCCCGGCGGTCACAGTTTCGGGCAGGTCGATTTCTACGACCGGGTCGGCGCGTCCGGCTTCTCCTACGGCGCGCCGCGGCCGGCAGAGATCGGCGAGCCGCCGCTTCTCCTCCAGTTCTCCCGTCCCGCGCAGACCTTCCGGAAGGCGATCGGCGACCGCATCGTCGCCGCGCTCCCGGGCGAGCCGGGACAGATCGCCCGCGCCCTCATCACCGGCGAGCGTGGCGGGATCAGCGACGCCACGAACGAAGCGCTGCGCGACTCCGGCCTCGCGCACGTCATCTCGATCTCGGGCCTCCACATGGCGCTCGTCTTCGGCGCCGTGTTCTTCTTCGTGCGGGCGCTGCTGGCGCTCTCGCCCTCGCTCGCTTTGCGCCGACCGATCAAGAAATGGTCGGTCGCGGCGGCGCTCCTTGTCGTCACCGCGTATTTCGCGCTCTCCGGCGCGTCGGTGCCGAGCCAGCGCGCCTTCGTCATGATCGCGGTGATGTCGGGCGCCGTCCTCTTCGACCAGCGCGCCTTCAGCATCCGCAACATCGTGCTCGCCGCCCTGATCGTGCTCGCGCTGACGCCCGAGGCCATCCTCACGGCGAGCTTCCAGATGTCGTTCGCGGCGACCCTCGCCCTGATCGCCGGCTACGAGTGGGTCGCCGAGTGGCGCCGGAGCCGCCCCGACCTCGGCGAGCGCCGCTCGCGGAGCCGCGTCCGCGCGTGGATCGCCGGCACGATCCTCACCTCGCTGATCGCCGGCCTCGCGACCGTGCCCTTCGCCATGTACCACTTCCAGCGCACCGCGCCGCTGAGCCTCGTCGCCAACGTGCTCGCCGCGCCCGCGATCTCCGTTCTCGTCATGCCATTCGCGATCCTGACCATCCTCCTGATGCCGTTCGGACTGGAGGCGGCGCCGCTGGCGGTCATGGGCTGGGGCATCGAGATCATGAATGGCATCGCCTACCGCGTGGCCGAGTGGTCGAACGGCGGCGGTGCGGTACGCATGGCGCCCAGCCTGGCACTCTTCCTCGCCGCAGGCGGCCTCCTGTGGCTGTGCCTGTGGCGGGAGAGATGGCGCTTCCTCGGTTTGCTCCCGCTCGCCAGTGCCATTCTCGTCGGGTTCACGGCCGACCGACCGGACATTCTCGTCAACGCCGCCGGCACGGCCGTCGCCGTCCGCGGCGCCGGCGGCGACCTGCATATCCTCGGCGGCCGCGGCGCTTCCTACGAGATCGAGACCTGGCTCCGCTCTGACGCCGACCTCCGCCCGGCCAACGATCCGACCCTCAAGTCGGGCGTCGGCTGCGATGCACTCGGCTGCACCGCCGCGCTCGCGGACGGCACGCGCGTGGCGCTCTCCCTCGACCCGCGCAGCCTGGCCGAGGACTGCCGGCTGGCATCCATCGTGATCACGGCAACGACGCCCACGACATCCTGCGGCGATGCCATCCTCATCGACGGCGCCAACCTCGCCACCGGCGGCGCGCACGCGGTCTTCCTGGATGGCGATCCTGGCGGCGTGGCCCCGAGGATCGCGACCTCATACCCACCGATCCGCCGCGCCTTCATGCCGCCGCTCGAGTGACCCGAGTAGAGTCGATCTCGCTCGTCCCAGCGTCCTACCGCCCCCTTATGGGGCGGTCGAAACCGGCGTTTCAGCCGGTTTCGGGTGGGGCCTTTCTGCGGGAGAACCTGGATCCGACCGGCCGGGGCTTGCCTCCAAGGATCGCCAAGGAAGATCCCCGCTGTTGGTCATAGCTCGCGTTGGACTTTAGTGCCCCGCTTGCCGCGGGGCCCCCCTCCCAACCTCCCCCACAAGGGGGGAGGGGATTCATGTTGCACTCCAACCGGCCGCCATGCGCCCAACGGCGCAGGCGCTTAATACCGGCGGATGAGCCCGACCAGCTTGCCCTGGATGCGGATGCGGTCGGGGCCGAAGATGCGCGTCTCGTAGGAGGGGTTGGCGGCTTCCAGCGCGATCGAGGCGCCGCGGCGGCGAAAGCGCTTCAGCGTCGCCTCCTCGTCGTCGACCAGCGCCACGATGATGTCGCCGCTGTCAGCCGTGTCGCCGCGCCGGATCAGCACCGTGTCGCCTTCGAAGATGCCCGCGTCGATCATCGAATCCCCACGTACCTCGAGCGCGAAATGCTCGCCCGAGCCGACGAGGTCGGGCGGGACGGAGATCGTGTGGCTGTGGTTCTGGATCGCCGAGATCGGCGTGCCGGCGGCGATGCGGCCCATCACCGGCACGGCGACGTTCTCGTTCATCGCCTCGCCCTCGGCGGACGCCCGGCTGCGGCCGAGGCTCCCCTCGATCACGCTCGGCGAGAAGCGCCCGCGCTGCGCGGCCGGACTCTGGCCCATCGACTCGGGGAGCCGGATCACCTCGAGCGCCCGCGCCCGGTTGGGCAGGCGGCGGATGAAGCCTCGCTCCTCGAGCGCCTTGATCAGGCGGTGCACGCCCGACTTGGAGCGGAGGTCGAGCGCATCCTTCATCTCGTCGAAGGACGGCGGGATGCCGGATTCCTTCAGGCGCGAATGGATGAACATGAGAAGTTCGTGTTGCTTGCGCGTCAGCATTCGTTCCCGCCCAGAATCGAAGGTACAAAACACGAACAAAGTATCTGTTCCATATGTGTTCTGCAACAACGAAGATTCGGTAAATGTTCTAGGTCTTCCGCCGCGCTTTTCCTGGCCGGCGAGGGGAGCTACGCCGCAGGAGCGGGGACGTGCCTGCCGAGAAGGGCGGCGGTGGCGGCGGCAACGTCCGCCTGCCGCATCAGGCTCTCGCCGACGAGGTAGGCACGCACGCCAACGGCGGCGAGCCGCGCGATGTCGGCCGGCGTGAAGATGCCGCTCTCGCCGACCAGCAGCCGGTCGGAAGGAACGAGCGGCGCGAGGCGCTCGGACACGGCGAGCGTGGTCTCGAAGGTGTGGAGGTCGCGGTTGTTGATGCCGATCAGCGGCGAGCGGAGTTTTAGCGCGCGCTCCAGCTCGGCCTCGTTGTGCACCTCGATCAGCACCGCCATGCCGAGCCCGCGGGCGGTCTCCTCGAGCTCCACGGCGATCGCGTCCGACACCGCCGCCATGATGATCAGGATGCAGTCCGCCCCGAGCGCGCGCGACTCGTAGACCTGGTAGGCCTCGTAGAGGAAATCCTTGCGGAGCGCGGGGAGGGGCACCGCCTCGCGAGCCGCGACCAGGTACTCCGCCGCCCCCTGGAAATATGGCTCGTCGGTGAGCACCGAGAGACACGCCGCGCCGCCCTCGGCATAGGCGCGGGCCAGCGCCGGCGGGTCGAAATCGGCGCGGATCAGCCCGCGCGAGGGGCTCGCCTTCTTGATCTCCGCGATCAGCGCCGGCTCGCCGCGCCCGATCTTCGCCCGCAACGCTCCGACGAAGTCGCGCGCCTTCCCGGCCTCGGCCGCCCGCGCCTTCACCTCGGCGAGCGGCACGCGCGCCTTCGCGGCGGCGATCTCCTCGCGCTTGGTCGTCTCGATCCTGGCAAGGATGTCGGTCATCGCGGCCTCAGGCGTTGGAGACCTTGACCAGCGCCTCGAGCCGGTCGCGGGCCGCGCCGCTGTCGATCGACTTGGCGGCCAGCGCCATCCCCTCGCGAAGGTCCGCCGCCCGCCCGGCGACGAGCAGCGCCGCCCCGGCGTTCATGAGGATCACGTCGCGCAGCGGCCCCTCGGCGCCGCCGAGCACGTCGCGGATCGCCTGCGCGTTGAACGCGGCGTCCCCGCCCTTCACCGCGTCGAGCGTCACTTCCGCGATCCCGACATCGCCCGGCTGGATCGTGAAGGTGCGCACCTTGCCGTCACGCAGCTCGGCGATCTCGGTCGGCCCCGCCGTCGAGATCTCGTCGACCCCGCCCGCGCCGTGCACCACCCAAGCCGCCTCGGTGCCGAGGCCCGCGAGAACCTCGGCCAGCGGCCTCACCCACTGCGGCGAGAACACGCCGAGGAGGATGCGTTTCACGCCCGCCGGGTTGGAGAGCGGGCCGAGGAGGTTGAAGATCGTCCGCGTGCCGAGCTCGGTGCGGGAGGGGCCGACATGCTTCATCGCCGAGTGATGCGCCGGCGCGAACATGAAGCCGATCCCGGCCTCGCCGATGCAGC
The DNA here is from genome assembly GCA_020853895.1 of Bauldia sp. GTDB lineage: Bacteria > Pseudomonadota > Alphaproteobacteria > Rhizobiales > Kaistiaceae > JADYYB01. The sequence goes on along the minus strand of JADYYB010000051.1, from coordinate 17,222 downwards.
GCGCGACGCCCTCCGGCGTCTGCTCGATCTTCACCCCGAGCGCGACCAGCACGTCGGCCGCGCCGGACTTCGAGGAGAGCGCCCGGTTGCCGTGCTTGGCGACCGGCACCCCGGCGCCCGCCACGACGAAGGCCGAGGCGGTGGAGATGTTGTGCGTGCCTTTGGCGTCCCCGCCGGTCCCAACCACGTCGATCGCCCCCGTCGGCGCGACCACGCGCAGCATCTTGGCGCGCATCGTGGAGACTGCGCCGGCGATCTCGTCGACCGTCTCCCCGCGCACGCGGAGCCCCATCAGGAAGCCGCCGATCTGCGCCGGCGTGGCGGCGCCCGACATGATGATGTCGAAGGCCTGCTCGGCCTCCGCGCGCGTCAGCGTCGCCCCGCTCGCGATCTTCGCGATCAGCGGCTTGAGGTCGGCGGCGGGGGTGGGCGCGTTCATGAGACCATCCGCCCGGCGCGGTTCCGCCCGTTCCACTCGGCGGCGAGGTCGAGGAAATTCTTGAGGAGAAGGTGCCCGTTCTCCGAGGCGATGCTCTCCGGATGGAACTGCACGCCATGCACCGGGTGCTTGCGGTGCGAGAGGCCCATGATCAGCCCGTCGTCGGTCTCGGCGGTCACCTCGAGATCGGCCGGCGCGGTCTTCCGGTCGACGATCAGCGAATGGTAGCGCGTGGCGTTGAAGGCGTGGTTCAGCCCGCGGAAGACGCCCCGACCGCCATGCCTGATCTCGCTCAGCTTGCCGTGCATCAGCGTCGGCGCGCGGATCACGTCCCCGCCATAGGCCTGCCCGATCGCCTGGTGCCCGAGACACACGCCCAGGAGCGGCACTTCCGCGCCGGCCCGGTCGATCACTTCGAGGCAGATGCCCGCCTCGTTGGGCGTGCAGGGCCCGGGCGACAGCACAACCGCGTCCGGGTCGGCGTCCATGACCTCATCGACGGAAATCTTGTCGTTGCGGTGCACCTCCACCTTGGCGCCGAGCTCGCCGAGGTAATGGTAGAGGTTCCACGTGAAGGAGTCGTAGTTGTCGATGAGGAAGATCATGGGCTGCTCCGGCGAAGAGCCATAGACAGCAACGACTTTCCCCGCAAGCTCGGCGTCGTCCGGCTACTGCCCGCGCCCCACGCCCGAGGCGAACCGCACCGCCTCCTCGGCGGCGCGGAAGAGCGCGCGCGCCTTGGCCACGCACTCCTTGTGTTCGCTCTCCGGCACCGAGTCCGCGACGATCCCCGCGCCGGCCTGGACGTACATGCGGCCGTCCTTGATGATCGACGTGCGCAGCACGATGCAGGTGTCCATCCCGCCGCTCGCCGAGAAATAGCCTACGCACCCGGCATAGATGCCGCGCTTCTCGACCTCGAGCTCGTCGATGATCTCCATCGCCCGCACCTTCGGCGCGCCCGAGACGGTGCCGGCGGGGAAGCCTGCGGCCAAGGCGTCGAGGATGTCGTGGTCGGCGCGGAGCTTGCCGACCACGTTCGACACGATGTGCATGACCTGGCTGTAATATTCGAGGAAGAATCTGTCGGTGACCTTCACCGTGCCGATCTCGGCGACCCGGCCGACATCGTTGCGGCCGAGATCGAGGAGCATCAGGTGCTCGGCCCGCTCCTTGGGATCGGCGAGAAGCTCCGCGGCAAGCCGCTTGTCGTCGGCCTCGTCGCTCCCGCGCGGCCGCGTGCCGGCGATCGGCCGGATGGTGACCTCGCCGTCCTTCACCTTGACCAGGATCTCGGGGCTCGAACCGGCAAGCGCGAAGCCGCCGAAGTCGAGATAGTAGAGATAGGGCGAGGGGTTGGTCCGGCGGAGCGCGCGGTAGAGCGCGAAGGGCGGAAGCGGGAAGGGCGCCTCGAAGCGCTGCGAGAGCACGACCTGGAAGATGTCGCCCGCCGAGATGTAGTCCTTGGCCCGCCGCACCATGTCGAGATAGCGCTCGGGCGGCGTGTTGGAGACGATGCTCGCGTCGACCGCGAGCTCGGCCGGCTCGACCGACTTGTCGAGCGGCGCGTCGAGCGCGTCGAGGACGGCGATCAGCCGGTCGGTCGCGCGGGCGTGCGCGATGTCTGCGTTCGTGCCCGCCTTCGGGCGCACCGGGGAGACGATGGTGATCTCGTCCTTCACCGTGTCGAAGGCGACGATCACGGTCGGCCGCATGAAGATCGCGTCGGGGAGGCCGAGAGGGTCCGGATTGGCCGGCCCGAGCTCTTCCATCAGGCGGACCATGTCGTAGCCGAGATAGCCGAAGATGCCGGCCGACATCGGCGGAAGCGACGACGGCAGCTCGATCTCCGACTCGGCGATGAGCTCGCGGAGCGCCTCGAGGGTCGGCTTCGCAAGCGGCCGGAAACTCTCGCCCGTGGCCGGGCTCTCATTGATCTCCGCCTTGCCGCCATGGGCGCGGAAGACGAGGTCGGGCTCGATGCCGATGATCGAATAGCGCCCGCGCACGGCGCCCCCCTCGACCGACTCGAGAAGGAAGCAGTTCTTGCGCCGCGCCGAGAGCTTCAGCATCGCCGAGACCGGCGTCTCGAGGTCGGCGACGAGCCGCGTCCACACCACCTGCGCCTTCCCCCTCTCGTAGGTGCGCGAGAATTGGTCGAGCGGGGGTTCGATCAGCATGGGCGGCGCCGGCCGGCCTAGTAGAGGCCGGTGCTGATGATCGTGTCGATCAGCGTCTGGTTGACGGTCACGCCGTACTGCGTCTGCAGATAGGCGAGATATTGCTGCATGATGTCGGTGGCGACCTCGTCCCCGATGCTCGCCATCTCCTCCTCGGTCGGCGTCGCGGGCGGCGGCACGGTCACCGCGTCGACGCGCAGCACGAGCTGCGTGCCGGTGGCCGAGCCGGGCGCGATCGCCACATGCCCGGCCTCGCCGGTGAAGGCGTTGTCGCGCGCCGCGTTGGAGAGGCCGGTGGCCTGGCCGTAGCGGTTGAGACTGGTCGCCGTCGACACCGTGATGCCAAGCTCGGCGGCGATGGCTTCCATCGTCTCCCCCGCATTGATGCGCGCCGCGATCGAGCTCGCCCGGTCGACCAGCGCCTCGGAGGTCTTCTGCTCGCGCCACGCGGTCGTCACCGCCTCGCGCACCTCGTCGAGCGTCTGGTCGCGCGTCGGCACGACCTCGGTCACCTCGTACCAGAGATAGCCGCCGTCGCTGGTGCTGAGCGGGTCGTTCTCGAGGCCGACGTCGCTCTCGAAGGCGGCGGTGAGAAGGGCGGTCTGCTCGGGCAGCCCGGTGACCGGCGCGCCGTCGGCGCCGTTGCCGGCCCGGCTCACCGCCGGAACCACCGTCACCGGCAGGTCGAGCGCCTCGCCGATCTCGGCGAAGCTCTGGCCGCCGGCCCGCGAATCCTCGATCGACTCGTAGAAATCGAGCACCGTCTCGCGCGCCCGGCTCGCCGCGATCTCGCCGCGGATGGTCGCCTCCACGCTCTCGAACGGGGTGACGACCTCCGGGACGATCTCGCTCACCCGCACCAGGGCGTAGCCGAAACGCCCGTCGACCACCGGGCTGACCTCGCCCACCGCCCCGAGCGCGAAGGCGGCGTCGGCGATGGCCGGGTCGAGGAACCCGCTCCGCGCGACGAGCCCGAGACTGGTCGCGGCCCCGTTCGGCCCGGGGCTGGCGAACACGGCGTCAAAACTCTCGCCGGCCGTGATGCGGGCGAGCGCGGCTTCGGCCGAGGCCTGGTCCTGGTAAAGGATCTGCGCGACCTGCCGCTTCTCGGGCTCGACGAAGCGCGGGGTCTGGCGATCGTACTCGGCGCGCGCCTCCTCGGCCGTGACGGCCGCGGGATCGGCGAGGTCGGAGACCGCGGCGGTGAGGATCGTCAGCCCGCGATATTCCGGCGTGCGCCAGCGCGCGCGCGTATCGTTCATGAAGGCGGTGAGCTCCGCGTCGGTCGGCGCGGCGATCTCGCCGGCGAGCTCGGGGGTCAGCACGAGATAGCTGATCGAGCGCGTCTCGCCGACCAGCTGCTGCATGGCGCGGCTGAGCACGGCCGGAACCTTGATGCCGCCGACCGTACCGCCCTGGATCTGGCGGCGGATCTCATCCTGGCGGATGAGGTCGACGAACTGCGCCTCGGTCCATTGGTTCTGGTAGAGGATCGTGTCCAGGCGGTTGCGGTCGAACCCGTTGGCGCCCTGCAGCTGCGGGATGCTCTGGATCATCTGCCGCAGCTTGTCGATCGAGATGCCGACGCCGAACTGCTCGGCCTGCACCGAGATCAGCTCGTCCGAGATGAGCTGGGACAGCACCCGGTCGGACAGCCCCAGCGTGCGCGACAGCTCGGGCGTGATCACCTGGCCGAACTGCTGCGAGAACTGCCGCACCTGGTCCGAATAGGCGACCGCGAACTCGTTCGAGTCGATCTCTCCCGGCCCCACCTTGGCGACGGTGTCGGCGTTGAATCCGGTGAAGATGCCGGAGACGCCCCAGATCGCGAAGCTCAGGATCAGAAAGCCCAGCAGAATCCTGGTGATGATCCCACTGGTTTGGCTGCGCAGCGCTGAAAGCATCAGAAACCTCGACGAAACGCCGAAAACGGCGGCCCCTAACTAGGTGGTTCGGCCAAAGAAATGAAGAGCCGAATTGCTGGAATCGCCGCCCGGGGGAGGGGACGGCGCTATCCGCCTCATGGTTACCGCGGCCAGGTCTTGCAGGCCCGCGAGAGTGTCTCCATCACCTCGCCGATCCCGTCGAGGGCGATGTCCGCCGCCACCTCGCCGACCAGCACCTCGACCTTCTCCAGCGGCTCGGCGAGGCCCTTGGCCACGAGATCGGCGGCCGGCCCGGCGAAGGTGACGATGATCGCCCCGTCCGAGCGGATGCGCTGCTCGCCGGTCGCGTCGATGGTTTCCACGCGGGCAGGATTGGCGCCCTCGGCCGGCCAGGTCAGCCGCACCGACACCGCGCCCGGCGTGGAGGGCGCCGCATTGGCGGCAGCCGCCATGTTGACCGCGCCGGCGTCGATCGACACCCCGGCGACGGTGTCGCAGCGGACCACGATCTGGCCCGGGGCGCCCGGCGCCACGTAGCGCGCGAAATAGGCCACCTGGTCGGGAAGGGCGATGAGGCTCGAGCCGAACACCCAGCTGTCGTCGGCCGAGGCCGGCCCCGCTACCGCGAGAAAGGCCGCCGCCCCCGCCAAGACCTGCCCGAAACGCGCCATACGCATGGAAAACTCCTCCCTTGTCCCTCGGCCCCTATGTAGCAGCCAATGCGCCGCGCCTCCTAGGCCGGAGACGGCTATGTTTCTGGCGTCGGGTTTGCTAGGCCGGGAACGGTCAAATCGGCGGGAGACGGAGCTTTACGGATGGCGCGTTCGAAACCGCTGGTGGCCGGCAACTGGAAGATGAACGGCAGCAAGCTCAACCTCGCCGATCTCGAGGCCCTGAAGGCCGCCATCCGCGATTCCGAGGGCGTGGAGGTCGCGGTCTGCCCCCCGGCGACCCTCATTTCCCGCGCCTCCGTGATGCTCGCCAGCTCGCCCATTGCGGTCGGCGGGCAGGATTGCCACCCTCAGCCCTCCGGCGCCCATACCGGCGACATTTCGGCCGAAATGCTCGCCGACGCGGGGGCGAGCATGGTGATCGTGGGCCATTCCGAGCGCCGCTCGGCCCACAACGAGGACGACTCGCTGGTCCGCGCCAAGGCCGAGGCCGCCTGGCGCGCCGGGCTCTATGTCATTCTCTGCGTTGGGGAAACCGAGGCCGAGCGCCGCGCGGGCGACGCCGAAAGCGTGGTCGAGAGCCAGCTCGAGGGCTCCGTTCCCGACGGCGCCACGCCCGATTCCCTCGTCATCGCCTACGAGCCGGTGTGGGCCATCGGCACGGGGGTCACCCCGACCACCGATGACATTGCCGCCATGCATGCCCACATACGGAACTGTCTCCGGCGCCGCTTCGGCGAGGAATCGGACGGCATCGGCATTCTCTATGGCGGCTCGGTGAAGGGCGAGAACGCCTCCGCCATCTTCGCGGTGGACGGGGTCGACGGGGCCCTGGTCGGGGGCGCGAGCCTCAAGGTCAAGGAGTTCCTGACCATCATTTCCGCCGCGGGCTGAACGCCGAAGCCGCCTGCCGGCACTGGAAGTCACGCCGGGCATCGGATAAAAGGCCGGGTTTCGCGGGCAAGGGTTCTATGGAAACAGTCATCATCGTCATCCACCTCATGGTCGTGATCGCCCTGATCGCGGTGGTGTTGCTGCAGCGCTCCGAAGGTGGCGCCCTCGGGATCGGCGGCGGCAGCAGCAGCTTCATGACGACGCGCGGGCAGGGCAACGTCCTCACCCGTTCGACCGCGATCCTGGCCGGCGTCTTCTTCGCCACCTCGATCGTCCTGACCGCGCTCGCCCGCGTGGGAACCGCCCCGACCTCGATCCTCGACGTCCCCGGCGCGGCCACGCCCACGGCCCCCGGCGTTCCGGCCCTGCCGGGCGGGGGTCTCCTCGACGCCCTGCCGCCGAGCCAGCTCCAGCTTCCGCCCGCCGCCGCCCCCGCGGCTCCGGCCGAAGCGCCCGAAGCGGCGCCGGTTTCGCCCGCTCCGGCCGAGACGCCTGCAGCGCCCTAGTTCGCGCGTGCATCGCTGCGTTGCGCGGCCGTCCACAGGCCGCGCCTGATTTTGTTTTCGAATCAACCGGGAAGGCGATAAGCTCGAGGCCCATGGCGCGGTATGTCTTTATCACCGGCGGCGTGGTCTCTTCCCTCGGCAAAGGCATCGCCTCCGCCGCTCTCGGGGCCCTTCTCGAAGCGCGCGGCTTCCGGGTGCGCCTGCGGAAGCTCGACCCCTATCTCAACGTCGACCCGGGGACGATGAGCCCCTACCAGCACGGCGAGGTCTTCGTCACCGAGGACGGCGCGGAGACCGATCTCGACCTCGGCCACTACGAGCGGTTCACCGGGCGGAACGCCAACCGGATGGACAACATCACCACCGGCCGCATCTACCAGGACATCATCTCCAAGGAACGGCGCGGCGACTATCTCGGCGCCACCGTGCAGGTCATCCCCCACGTCACCGACGCCATCAAGAATTTCATCAAGGACGGCAACGAGGGCGTCGACTTCGTCCTGTGCGAGATCGGCGGCACGGTCGGCGACATCGAGGGCCTGCCCTTCTTCGAGGCGATCCGCCAGTTCGGCAACGACCTCCCGCGCGGTCACGCGGTCTATATCCACCTCACGCTCCTGCCTTACATCCCGGCGGCCGGCGAGCTGAAGACCAAGCCGACCCAGCACTCGGTGAAGGAGCTCCGCTCGATCGGCATCCAGCCGGACATCCTGCTCGTCCGCGCCGACCGGCCGCTGCCCGACGACGAGCGCCGCAAGCTCTCGCTCTTCTGCAACGTGCGGAAGTCGGCGGTCATCCAGGCGCTCGACGTCGAGAACATCTACGAGGTGCCGATCGCCTATCACCGCGAGGGCCTCGACACCGAGGTGCTCGCCGCCTTCGGCATCACCGACGCCCGGGCGCCCGACCTGACCCGCTGGGAGGAGATGGGCGCCCGCATCCGCAACCCCGAGGGCGCGGTCACCATCGCCATCGTCGGCAAGTACACCGGCATGAAGGACGCCTATAAGTCGCTGACCGAGGCGCTCCATCATGGCGGCATCGCCAATACGGTGAAGGTCAATCTCGAGTGGATCGAGTCGGAGATCTTCGAGCACGAGGACCCGACCCCGTATCTCGAATGGGCCGACGGCATCCTCGTCCCCGGCGGGTTCGGGGAGCGCGGCTCGGGCGGCAAGATCAAGGCGGCGAGTTTCGCCCGGAACCGCAAGGTCCCGTATTTCGGCATCTGCTTCGGCATGCAGATGGCGGTCATCGAGGCCGCGCGGAACCTCGCCGGCATCGAGGAGGCGAGCTCGACCGAGTTCGGCCCGACCAGGGAGCCGGTCGTCGGCCTGATGACCGAATGGCTGCGCGGCAACACGCTGGAGCGCCGGTCGGCGGGCGGCGATCTCGGCGGGTCGATGCGCCTCGGCGCCTACGCGGCCAATCTCGAGCGCGGCAGCCGCATCGCCGGCATCTACGGCGCGACCGAGATCAGCGAGCGCCACCGCCACCGCTACGAGATCAATGTCGGCTACCGCGACCGGCTGGAGCAGCACGGCATGCGCTTCGCCGGCATGTCGCCCAACGGCCTCCTGCCGGAGACGGTCGAGTTCGTCGACCATCCCTGGTTCATCGGCGTGCAATATCATCCCGAGCTGAAGTCGCGGCCCTTCGACCCGCACCCGCTCTTCCGCTCCTTCATCGCCGCCGCCGTCGAGCAGAGCCGTCTGGTATAAGCGTCCGGTCAACCCGCCGGGAGCGCCGGATGTCTTCACCCCTACCGCCGTGGAACGACCCTTCGGCCCCCGCCGCCGTCAGAAGCGAGATGGCGGCGCTGCGTGCCGATCTCGACCAGGTCATCCCCCCCAAGCGGCAGACCGCCCGCAATCTCCTGATCGGAACCTGGAACCTCAAGGCTTTCGGCAGCCACCAGGACAACTGGACCGCCAAGGGCAGCCCGACGCGCGACGTCCGCGCACTCTGGGCGATCGTGGAGATCATCTCGCGCTTCGACGTGGTCGCCATCCAGGAGGCCAAGGGCGACCTCAAGGCGCTGCGGACGACGCTGAAGACGCTCGGCCCCGACTGGCAGCTGATCATGACCGACGTCACCCGCGGCGACGCCGGAAACGGCGAGCGCCTCGCCTTCATCTTCGATTCGCGCCGCGTCGCGTTGTCCGGGCTGGCCTGCGAGCTGGTCGTCCCCCAGGAGCGCCTCGACAAGATCGGCCCGACCGCGCTCAACCGGCAGTTCGCGCGGACGCCCTACGCGGTCGGCTTCCGCGCGGGCGGGGAGACCTTCGTCCTCGTCACCCTCCACGTCCTCTACGGCGACCGGCCCGAGCAGCGCTATCCGGAGCTCCTCGCCATCGCCGAGTGGATGGCGGAGTGGGCCGGCGACCTCAGCGAGTGGGAGCAGAACCTCATCGTGCTCGGCGATTTCAACATCGACCGGCACGGCTCGCTGCTCTGGCAGGCCTTCACCAGCCGCGAGCTCGTCGTCCCCAACGATCTCGACGCCGTCCGCCGCTCGATCTTCGCCGAGCAGGCCAACAATCTCGACAAATACTACGACCAGATCGCGTGGTTCGAGACCGGCGGGAAGCGCCGCCTCAACATGAAATATCTGAGGGGCGGAGGGTTCGACTTCGTCCCCCATCTCTATCTCGATATCGGGCTCAGCAAGCAGGCCATGCAGCACCGCGTCTCCGACCATTATCCCCTTTGGGTCGAGTTCGAATGCCGGAAGTGAAGCCGAACGCGCTCGTGACCGTCGGCAACGTCACGCTCGGCAACGAGAGGCCGCTCGTCCTCATCGCCGGCCCCTGCCAGCTCGAATCCCGCGAGCACGTCTTCATGGTCGCCGGAAGGCTGAAGGAGATGACCGACCGGGCCGGCATCGGTCTGATCTTCAAGACCTCGTTCGACAAGGCCAACCGCACCAGCCTCAAGGGCCGGCGCGGCGTCGGCCTCGACAAGGCGCTGCCGATCTTCGCCGACCTGCGCCGCGAATTCGGCTTCCCGATCCTCACCGACATCCATGAGCGCGAGCATTGCGCGCCGGTCGCCGAATTCGTCGACGTCCTGCAGATCCCCGCCTTCCTCTCGCGCCAGACCGACCTCCTGGTCGCCGCGGCAGAAACGGGGAAGGTGGTCAACGTCAAGAAAGGCCAGTTCCTCGCCCCCTGGGACATGCGGAACGTGGTCGACAAGATCGCCGGCAGCGGCAACCCGAACGTCATCCTCACCGAGCGCGGCGCGAGCTTCGGCTACAACACGCTCGTCACCGACATGCGCGCCCTCCCGATCATGGCCGGCCTCGGCGTGCCGATCGTGTTCGACGCCACCCACTCGGTCCAGCAGCCGGGCGGGCAGGGGGCGTCCTCGGGCGGCGAGCGGAAATACGTCTCCGTCCTCGCCCGCGCGGCGGTGGCGGTCGGCGTCGCGGGCGTCTTCATCGAGACCCACGACGATCCCGACCACGCCCCCTCCGACGGCCCCAACATGCTGCCGCTAGACGCCATGCCCACGCTGATCGAGACCCTGATGGCCCTCGACCGGGTCGCCAAGCGCACCAGCTAGGGCGCGTCCCCTCTCCCCAGTGGGGAGAGGGCTAGGGTGAGGGGTCTCAGGTCTGTCCGAAGAAGGCGCTCGAAGGACCCCCTTTTTTTTGGGTGGCAGTCCCCCGGGATGGAGAGGCACTCTTCCGGATAGGGTGGAGCCTCCTCACCCCAACCCTCTCCCCGCCGGGGAGAGGGGGCGGGGTTAGCGCTTCCCGGCCTATCCAGGCGCAGTGAAGGTCTGGACGCGGCGTACCGCGTCAGTCGTGATGGTCTCTTCGGCGTAGATGACAAACCCATCGTACACCCGGTGCCAGAACGCGATCGCGCCGGCATTCCGCTCCCGTTGCGTGATCCGCCACGTGCCCGGGCGGCTCTTGATGAGTTGCCGCGCGGCGGCCAGTCCGACGCCGCGGCGCCGATACGGCCGCGCGACGAAGAACTCGGCCACCTCGAACCGGCCATCGTCCGCAAGGTCGATCAGCGCGAACCCGCACTCCGCGTCTGCTGACCTGATCCAGAAGGGCCAGCGATTGTCCGGCTCCTGCCAGTACGCGTCGAAGTAGGGATAGGCCGCCATCGGCGCGACGCCGATGATGGCGCTCATCTCCGCGATGTACGCGCCCATCATCCGGCTGAGCCGGCTCTTCTCGCTGAACTCGATGAGGGGCAGCGAGACCGCCGCCTCCGTCACGCCGACCTACCCCCGCCCGCGATAGGGCGCCACGCCCTGGTCGGGGAGCCACAGCCCCTCGGGCGGGGCGCCGGTCTGCCAGAACACGTCGATCGGGATGCCGCCGCGCGGGAACCAGTAGCCGCCGATCCGGAGCCAGCTCGGCTCGATCTCGTTCACGAGGCGCTTGGCGATCGCCACCGTGCAGTCCTCGTGGAAGGCGCCGTGGTTGCGGAACGACTGCAGATAGAGTTTCAGCGACTTCGACTCGACCAGCCAGTCGCCCGGCACGTAGTCGATGACGAGATGCGCGAAATCCGGTTGCCCCGTCACCGGGCAGAGCGAGGTGAACTCCGGCGCGGTGAACCGGGTGACGTAGAGCGTCCCCTTATGCGGGTTTGGGACGCGGTCGAGCACCGCCTGGTCGGGGCTCTCCGGGATGGCGACGGGCCGCCCGAGCTGGGGCGGGTTCTTGTTCACGTTCACGGCAGTTCTCCGGTCCGGCGCACGTCCTCGGCACGCGGCGCGATCACCGCGCCCATCTCGTGGTCGTAACGCCAACAGTCGCGCCCGGCCAGATGCGTCCCGCCCCACCACCGGTCGATGCCGTTGGTCGCGACCTGGTCGGCCTCCCCGCGCAGCACGCTCTGCCCGAACTCGGTCAGGGTGAGGGGGAGGGCGAACCACTCGTAGAGGCTCGCGTCGTGGGGCCGGGCGGCGTCGATCTCGGGGATGCCGGCGATGACCGGCTCGCTGCCATGCGCCAAGTCGAGCAGCAGCTCGGAGAACGACAGATCGCCCATGAAGGCGGCCTCCTCGCGCGCGATCACGCCGCGGAAGAGGTCGCGCCCCGAGGCGGGCCGCTCGGCGAGCATCCGCAGCGCGGTCGTCTCGGTCCGGCCGAGCCCGCTCTCGCTGTCCGGCAGCTCCTCCATCATGCGGATCAGCGCCGGCCGCACGAAGGGCAGCCCGTCGACCGGTCCGCGCGCCACCCGCGCGCTGACGGCGAGCGGGGTCGCATCGCCGAACTCGTCCCACACCGCCCGCGCCACAGCGAGGAGATTGGCCGTCACCGGCCGGGCGTTGGCCGCGAAGCGGAGGATCGTCTCGGCCGTCTGCGCGCCGAGGAAGTCGTCGGCCTGCACCAGCACGAGGCCGCCCTCGCGCCGCTCGCCGGCGAAGAAGGCCAGGAGCTGTAGGAGCTGCAGCTGGTCGTAGAGGTCGTGCTCGAGCCAGATCTCGACCCGGTCGAACTCGCGATGGCGAAGGATGGTCGCGTCTCGCGCCGCGAACCCGGCCGACACGTCTGCCGCCTCGATCCCCAGCCGCCGGGACAGATAGTCCACGCGGATGCGGGAGAGGTCGGTCAGGCCGTAGCCGCGCGGCACCGGCCCCTCGTGCAGGACGTCCTGCCAGGGCAGAATCGTGCCGGGATGGCCGGCCTCGGCCAGCAGCTCGGCGGCGCTGTCGCCGTTGGTGATCGTCAGAACGCTCATGACTGCCATGCCCAAAACGCAATGATCTCACGGAAGGCCGAGTTCCGTCACCCCTTCCGACTCCGCGGGGCCTCCGTTACAAGCGCCCCGGCATCCTGACATGCCAAGAAAGGAAGAAGCGTGACCGCCATCATCGATATTCTGGGTCGCGAGATCCTCGACAGCCGAGGCAATCCGACCGTTGAGGTGGACGTCACGCTCGAGGACGGCTCCTTCGGCAGGGCCGCGGTGCCCTCGGGCGCCTCGACCGGCGCGCACGAGGCGGTCGAGCTCCGTGACGGCGACAAGTCCCGCTATCTCGGCAAGGGCGTCAGGAAGGCGGTCGAGGCCGTGAACGGGGAGATCGCCGACGCGCTGACCGGCTTCGAGGCCGAGCAGCAGATCCATATCGACCGGACGATGATCGAGCTCGACGGCACGCCCAACAAGGGCCGCCTCGGCGCCAACGCCATCCTCGGGGTCTCGCTCGCGGTCGCCAAGGCCGCCGCCGAAGCCGCCGCGCTCCCGCTGCACCGCTATCTCGGCGGGCCGAGCGCGCGCGTCCTGCCGGTGCCGATGATGAACATCATCAACGGTGGCGTGCACGCGGACAATCCGATCGACTTCCAGGAATTCATGATCATGCCGGTCGGCGCCCCGACCGTCGCCGAGGCGATCCGCATAGGGGCCGAGATCTTCCACACGCTGAAGAAGCAGCTGAGGGATTCCGGCCACGCCACCAATGTCGGCGACGAGGGCGGCTTCGCCCCCAACCTCGCCTCCGCCGAGGCCGCGCTCGATTTCTGCCTGCAGGCGATCGAGAAGGCCGGCTACCGCCCGGGCGAGGACGTCTACCTCGCGCTCGACTGCGCGGCGACCGAGTTCTTCAAGAAGGGCGCTTACGTCTATGAAGGCGAGGGCAAGACCCGCTCGGCCGAGGAGCAGGTGAAATACCTCGCCGGCCTTGTCGACCGCTACCCGATCGTCTCCATCGAGGATGCCATGGCCGAGGACGACTGGGACGGCTGGGCCGCGCTCACCGCCGAGATCGGCGGCCGCTGTCAGCTGGTCGGCGACGACCTCTTCGTCACCAATCCGGAGCGCCTCAGGCAGGGCATCGAGCGCGGCCTCGCCAACGCGATCCTCGTCAAGGTCAACCAGATCGGCACCCTCACCGAGACACTGGAAGCAGTCGATATCGCCCACCGCGCCGGCTACCGCTCGGTCCTGTCGCACCGCTCGGGCGAGACCGAGGACTCGACCATCGCCGACCTCGCCGTCGCGACCAATTGCGGGCAGATCAAGACCGGCTCGCTCTCGCGCTCCGATCGCCTGGCCAAGTACAACCAGCTCATCCGCATCGAGGAGCAGCTCGGCCCCGAGGCGCGCTACGCTGCACGCTCGGCGCTCCGCGCCGTCTAGCGGTCGGGCTCCCGGTACATTTCCCGCGTGGCCGCCTCGCTCGCAGCGTCGAGCGCCGCCGAGCGCCGGCGGTGCTGCCATTGGAAGATGCCGTAGCCGATGAGGATTCCGATCAGCAGCGGGGCGATCACGTATCCCAGGACGACGAGCGCGTCTTGCATCTGCCGTTCCTCTCGTTCTTGTGACCTGCCGGACTCACGGTCCTATTCAACGCCCCTGCCGCCCTCGGGTTTCCGCCCCTTCCGCAACCATCGGTTAACCACGGCCCGGCAAGGTGGCCGGCGTGACCACCCGTCAGCGCAAGCGTTCCCCTCTCGGCCATCTCTGGCTGCCGCTGCTCACCGCCGGCTATCTGGCCTATTTCGGCTTCCACGCCTTCCACGGCCAGTACGGGATCTTTGCCAGCGCCGGGCTGGCGGCGGAGTCCGAGCGGCTGGCGGCGGAGCTCGCAACGGTGCGGGGCGAGCGTGAGGCCCTCGAGCGCCAGGCCGCCCGCCTCCGCCCGCAGAGCGTCGACCTCGATCTTCTCGACGAGCTCGCCCGCCAGAAGCTCAACCTCGTCCGCGCCGACGAGGTCGTCCTTCGCATGGGTGCTCCCTAGGCGGAACAGACCGGTTAGCCTTGGATTAGGTCACCGGCTCGTCTATTTTCGCGCCACCTCAAAATAACGAAAGCCAAAAGCGGAAATGGCAGCACGCAAAACGGCTACGCGGCAGAAATCCGAGGACGATGCCGTAAGGCAGAAAGATGAGGCCGCGCGGGAAATCGCGCCCGCTTCCTTCAGCAAGGAAGAAGAACTCCACGCTTACCGTGAAATGCTACTCATCCGCCGCTTCGAGGAGCGCGCGGGGCAGCTTTACGGCATGGGCCTCATCGGCGGTTTCTGCCACCTCTATATCGGCCAGGAGGCCGTCGTGGTCGGCGTGCAGATGGCGATGGAGGACGGCGACCAGGTCATCACCGGCTACCGCGACCACGGTCACATGCTCGCGACCGGCATGGACCCCAAGGGCGTGATGGCCGAGCTGACCGGGCGCATCGACGGCTATTCGCGCGGCAAGGGCGGCTCGATGCACATGTTCAGCCGCGAGAAGGAATTCTACGGCGGCCATGGCATCGTCGGCGCGCAGGTCCCGCTCGGCACGGGCATCGCCTTCTCCAACCGCTACCGCGAGAACGGCCGGGTCTCGATCACCTATTTCGGCGACGGCGCGGCCAACCAGGGCCAGGTCTACGAGAGCTTCAACATGGCCGAGCTCTGGAAGCTGCCGGTCGTCTACGTCATCGAGAACAACCGCTACGCCATGGGCACCGCCATCGAGCGCTCCTCGGCGACGCAAGACCTCTCGCAGCGCGGCGTCTCCTTCGGCATCCCCGGCGAGCGGGTCGACGGCATGGACGTCCGCGCCGTCAGGGCCGCTGCCGAGAAGGCGCTCGACTGGGCGCGCTCGGGCAAGGGGCCTTATATCCTCGAGATGCTGACCTACCGCTACCGCGGCCACTCGATGTCGGACCCGGCGAAATACCGGTCGAAGGAGGAGGTGCAGAAATACCGCACCGAGCACGACCCGATCGAGCAGGTCTCGGCGCGCCTCCTCGAGAAGGGCTGGGCGAGCGAGGACGACCTCAAGGAGATCGACAAGGCGGTCCGCGACCGCGTGACCGAGGCGGCCGACTTTGCCCAGGCCTCGCCCGAGCCCGATCCGTCCGAGCTTTGGACCGACGTCACCGTCGCCGCATAGGGAGGAATCGATGCCACGTCCCGTGCATTTCGAGATCCATGCCGACGACCCCGAGCGCGCCATCGCGTTCTACCGCGAGCTCTTCGGGTGGAAGTTCGACAACTGGAGCGGCGGTGAATACTACATCGTCACGACCGGCACCGCGCCCGAGCCCGGCATCGACGGCGGGCTCATGAAGCGGCAGGGCGGGAGCGGCGACCGGATCACCGCCTATGTCTGCTCGGTCGGCGTCGATGACATCGACGCGTCCCTCGCCAAGGCGCAGTCGCTCGGCGCCGAACTCGCCATGCCCAAGCAGCCGATACCCAAGATCGGCTGGAGCGCCTACCTGAAGGACACGGAAGGGAACGTCTTCGGCCTCTTCCAGCCTGACGACAACGCCGCCTGACTTGCCTCGCACGCCCGTTTCGGCCGGAGCCCTGAATGACTGACATCCTGATGCCAGCCCTCTCGCCCACCATGGAGGAGGGCAAGCTCGCCAAGTGGCTGGTGCGCGAGGGCGACCAGGTCAAGCCGGGCGACGTCATCGCCGAGATCGAGACCGACAAGGCGACCATGGAGATCGAGGCGGTCGACGAAGGGACGCTGGCCTCGATCCTCGTCGCCGAGGGCACCGAGGGCATCCGCGTCAACACGCCGATCGCCCGCATCGCCAGCCCGGGCGTGGATGGCGCGAAGGCGGCGCCGGAGAAGGCGCGCGAGGAGCCGAAACGCCCCGACCCTTCCGAGGAGGGCGCCGCGCCGGCGAAGGCCGAAGCGCCCGCGGTCCACAGCAACCCGATCCCGCCGCCGGCCGCCGCCATTGCGGCGGACCCGGACATTCCCGCCGGCACCGAGATGGTCACCATGACCGTCCGCGAGGCGCTCCGCGACGCCATGGCCGAGGAGATGCGCCGCGACGGCGACGTGTTCGTCATGGGCGAGGAGGTCGCCGAGTATCAGGGGGCCTACAAGGTCACCCAGAGTCTCCTTCAGGAGTTCGGGCCGAAACGCGTCATCGACACGCCGATCACCGAGCACGGTTTTGCCGGCCTCGGCATCGGCGCCGCGCTCGCCGGGCTGAAACCGATCGTCGAGTTCATGACCTGGAATTTCGGCATGCAGGCCATGGATCAGCTGATCAACTCGGCCGCCAAGACGCTCTATATGTCCGGCGGCCAGATGGGCTGCCCGATCGTCTTCCGCGGCCCCAACGGCGCCGCCGCCAGAGTCGCCGCCCAGCACAGCCAGGATTTCTCCTCCTGGTACGCCCATATCCCCGGCCTCAAGGTCGTCGCGCCCTACACCGCCGCCGACGCAAAGGGCCTCCTCAAGGCGGCGATCCGCGACCCCAACCCGGTGATCTTCCTCGAGAACGAGATCCTCTACGGCCAGAGCTTCCCGGTCCCGAAGCTCGACGATTTCGTCCTGCCGATCGGCAAGGCGCGCATTGCCCGCGAGGGCTCCGACGTGACCCTCGTCTCCTTCGGCATCGGCATGAGCTACGCGACCAAGGCCGCCGACGCGCTCGCCGCCGAGGGCGTCTCGGTCGAGCTCATCGACCTCCGCACGCTTCGCCCGCTCGACATCGACACGGTCGTCGCGTCGGTGAAGAAGACCAACCGCTGCGTGACTGTGGAAGAGGGCTGGCCGGTCGCCTCGATCGGCTCGGAGATCGCCGCGCAGCTGATGGAGAAGGCGTTCGACTGGCTCGACGCGCCGGTCCTCAAGATCACCGGCAAGGACGTGCCGATGCCCTACGCCGCGAACCTCGAGAAGCTCGCGCTGCCCTCGGTCGCCGAGATCGTGG
>JADYYB010000050.1 GCA_020853895.1 Bauldia sp. | reverse complement strand
GGAGCGGGAGCCTGGGCAACCTCCGCGGGGGCAGCAGGCGCGGGCGGAGCGGGTGCCGCCGGCTCGGCAGCGGCGACCGGCGCTTCGGCCGGGGCGGCGGGAGCGGGCGGCGCGGCGATCGACGCCGGCACGACGCTCACCGCGCTCGCCACCATCGCCGTCTCCGGCCCGTCATAGGTCACCACGATCCGCCGTCCGAGCTCGAGCGCGCCGAGATCGACCCCGCTTCCCGCGCTCATCGGAAAGGCGCTGTCGACGACGAAGGTGCCCGCCGCGACGTTCTTGCTGGTGAGATACCCGGTCAGCTCGGCCCCGAGAGCGGCCGCCGGCAGGGCCAGGAGCGCCGTCGCGCCGAGGAGAATTCTTCTGACGTTCATCACGAACTCCATCGTCTTCGAGCAAAAAAATCAGCGGAGGCGAGACAAAGTACTCACGCTCGCCCCGGCCGCAACCGGGGTGCCTGTCAGCAAACGGCCGGGCTGAAGTCTCGTTCCCCGATGTCGAAGACGTGAGCGTCTTCGATTTCAGTCGCCTCTGCATGACCGAACTGGCCTCCGCGCGGCGGAGGCCAGGATTCCGGCGCGCCGACGGCTCAGCGCACCGCGACCGGCGTCGCCGGCGGCAGCGGCACGCCATGCACCACATGCGAGACCATCAGCCAATCGCCGTCGATCAGCTGATAGACATTGGCCGTCACGTTCCGGATCTGTGTCGCCGCCGTCTCGCCGATGCGCTGCGCGGTCCCGGTCTCGATGCCGACCTCCCACGCCGTGTCGCCATTGATCGCCATGTGGCTCTCGCGCAGTTCCACGGTCCGGCTGACGAAGGCGCTGTTGCTCGCTTCCCAGGCCGCGCGGACATTGTCCCACCCGACCGTGACGGTGGTGCTGCGCGGCCCGACATAGGTCGCGTCGCCGGTCTTCGCCCAGACCTCCTCCATGGCGGAGAGATCGAGGGTGGAGAGGGCGGCGTAGAACGCCGCGCTCGCTTCATAGGGAGAACCGAGTTCGACCGCGTAAGCGGTGAGAGGCGTGGCCGAGACGATCGCGGCCGCCACGGCGAGGAGGGTGGGTTTCATTTGTCAGCTCCGGTCATGCGGCAGGGCGCCGCGGTTGCGGATGGTCCGGGCGCGCTTGATTCGCGCAGCCTTCATCCGCCGCCATTCCGGGCTATCGGGCCGGCCGGGTCAGTGATCCCTGTCACTCGCCGGGCGAGGGCGTTGCCCATGCACGTGGCGACCGGGCCGGCTGGTGCTGCCGGACAGGATTGAACTGTCGGCCTCTCCCTTACCAAGGGAGTGCTCTACCACTGAGCTACGGCAGCCTTGGCTTGCGCGGCGCGAGGACCCGCGCCGAAAGCCGCGGCTGTACTGCCATAGGCTCCGCCCTGCTTCAAGGCTGCCGGCCCCACCCGAAACGAGAAAAGCCCCGGCTGTCGCCAGCCGGGGCTTCTGGGGGAGAAGGGAGTGGCCTCCTTCGCCGTGTCAGCTCAACCCGCCGCGGGCCGAAAGGTTCCGCGGGCGGCAGCCCGAGGCGCCCCGCTAAGGCGCCGGGGCCGGGGCCGGGGCCGGAGCCGGCTCGGCCGGCGCGGCCGGCTCCTCTTCCTGGACCTCTTCGTCCACGTCGACCTGGCCACGGATCTCCCCGCCCGGATTGGCGGCGGTGTGGACGTTGAAATACCAGTCGCCGGCGAGGAGAGCGGTTGCCTGCTCCTCGGTCAGCGTCGCCTCCCCCTCGATCGGGCTGGCGAGATCGCCCTCGACCGGCACCACCGGCGGCGCGTTCTCGGCCTCGCTGGCCGGGCCGTGGAAATGCGCGGCGGTGGCCGGGCCGCTGAGGCCCTCATAGGTCACCGACCATTGCAGGATGCGGTCGGTCGGCAGGAACTTGCCGGTCAGTTGCCCGGTCGCGGGGCTGGTGTTGGGAGGAACCTCGGCCGTTCCGGTCAGCGTCGCGGTGACCTCGAATTCGCCGGTCGGCTGGACCGGGTCGCCGGCCGGCGCCGGGCTGGGCGGGGTCTGCTGGGCGTAGGTCAGGCCGACGAGGCCCGTCGTGGCCAGAAAGGCCGCGCTGGCGGCGGCGAGGACTATGGGCTTCATGGCGATTGCCTCCTTGAGGATGCGAGAATCCCGCGTGGAGGCAAAACGCGACGGCAAAGACGAGGGTTCCGCGATGGAACCCGCCGGCAAGGCCAAAAGCCGGGAACCGGGCCGGGATCGGTCCCGTTCGCGCGCGGGCCGCTAGTGCGTCTGCCCGCGGCTCGCGGTCGAGCGCACGCCGTAGCCCGGCGTGTCCTTGGTGTGCATGTTGCTGAGCGCCATCGAGATCAGCTCGGGCGTGAACTGCGGCGGCACGCCCTGGAACTTCGACGCCGACTTGATCTGCTCGACGATGAATTTCGGCTGGTAGCCGGCGAGCGCGAAGTCGTTGTGCTCGCGGAGCTCGGTGATGACGTAGTTGATCACCTCGTCGGAGGCCGAGAGGCCCATCGCCTCGGAGGTCATGTGGAAGATCCGCCGGTAGTCCTCGGGGGTCGGCGCGCCGACCTCGAGCTTGTAGGGGATGCGGCGCAGGAAGGCGGGGTCCATGAGATCGGCCGGCTTCAGGTTGGTGGAGAAGATCACCAGCTCGTCGAAGGGCAGCGAGAGGCCCTTGCCGGTATGCAGCTTGAGGAACTCGACGCGGCTTTCCAGCGGCACGATCCAGCGGTTGAGGAGCGCTTCCGGCGTCACGATCTGGCGGCCGAAATCGTCGATCACGAAGATGCCGCCGAGCGCCTTCACGTGCAGCGGCGCCTCGTAATACTTGGCCAGCGTGTTGAAGCTGAGGTCGAGCATCTCGAGCGTCAGCTCGCCGCCGGTCACCACGAACGGGCGGCGGCAGGCCACCCAGCGGCGGTCGAAATCCTCGCTGCGCAGCGCCGTGCCGCGCATCGCGGGGTCGCTCGCCGGCTGCACGTTCTTGTGCACCGAGGGGTCGAACACCTTGATGATCTGGCCGTCGACCTCGAAGCAATAGGGAATGTAGATGACGTCGGTGAACACCGTGCCGATGCGCTCGGCGACCGAGGTCTTGCCGTTGCCGGGCGGACCGTAGAGGAGGATCGAGGAGCCCGAGTTGAGCGCCGGCCCGATCTGCTGGATGAAGCGTTCCGACACGATCATGTTGGAGAAGACGCGGTTGATCGCGGCCTTGCCGACATGCTCGTTGCCGATGCGCTGGCGGCGGATGCGGTCGGCATAGTCCTCCAGCGTCACCGGCGCCGGCCCGACATACTGGTTCTGCGCCAGCGCATCGAGCGCCCAGCGCTTGCCCTTCTCGGAGAGCCCGTAGCGCGGCTCCGAGAGCGCATAGCCGGTCTCCCCGCCGCGCACCTCGAGGAGCTTGCGGTCGTTGGCCTGCTCGATGATGAGCTGGATCACGCGGTTGGTGAGCTTGAGGATCTCGCCGAGCTTGGACGGCGTTTCCGCGTTGGTCGCGTACATCGCCTTGGTGAAGAGGTTGAGGAGATCGGGCAGCTGCAGGCCGGTCTGCGCGATGTTGCGCGGCGCCGCCGGCGCGGCGCGCATCACGCCCTCGAGCTCACCGGCGCTGATGATGCCGAGCGCGATGAGGTTCTCGCCGAGCAGCCCGCCCACCGCCTTCTGGCGCTCGAGCGCCTGCGCGACGTCGGACTGCGTTACCAGGCCATGCGCAACGAGTAGATCACCGAGAAACACGACTGGCTCGCCCTCATCCTTCGCACGCCGGGCCTTCCGCCCGCGCCGCGCTCACGGGGCCGCTTTCGTCGGAGCCCCTGCCTCACCCATTCAGCCGTCCATAGGCGGTGTGAAACCTTAATGCTGCGCCAAGGACGATGGTTAAATTTGCGGTTACCCGGCGAGGCACCGGGCACGGCTCAAGTCTTTATCCAGTAAGACCGGGACTTTCCTGCGCCGGAAGAAAGTCGCGGCGCGGACCGTTACTCGGTCGGCGCCGCCGCGTTGTCTCGCGTCACCAGCACGGCGTCGATACGCCTTCCGTCCATGTCGACGACCTCGAGCGTGAGGCCCGGGAGGCGCAGCTTCTCGCCCGGCTCGGGCAGATGGCCGAGCCGGTCGAGGACGAGGCCGGCGACGGTGTCGAACTCGCGCTCCTGCACGAGGTCGGGGTTGCCGACCAGGGCCTCGAACTCGTCGATCGGCAGCATGCCGTCGATCAGCCACGACCCGTCCTCGCGCGCATTGACGAGCGCCCGGTCCTCCTCGTCCTCCTCCCCTTCCGGGAGGTCGCCGGCGATCGCCTCGAGCACGTCGGTGACGGTGACGAGGCCCTGCACGGTGCCGTACTCGTCGACCACCAGCGCCACGTGCACGCGGTCGCGGCGGAAGAGGTCGAGGAGGCGCAGCACCACCGTGCGCTCGTGCACGGCGAGCGGCGGCTCGACCATGTCGCCGAGGTCGAAGGGCGCCGAGCCGGCGAGGACGCCGAGGAGGTCCTTGGCGTGGACGAAGCCGAGCGGATCGTCGACCGAGCCGTCGCAGACGAGGATCCGCGAGTGCCGCGTCTCGGCCGAGGCGTTGACGATCTCCTCGCGGCTCGCCGCCCGGTCGATCCACACGATGTCGGTGCGCGGGGTCATCACCAGGCGCACCGAGCGGTCGGCGAGGCGCAGCACGCCCTCGATCATCTCGCGCTCCTTGGGCGCGAAGACGCCGGCCTGCGTGCCCTCGGCGATGAGCGCCTTGACCTCGTCCTCGGTGATGGTCGAGTCCGAGACGCTGCGGAGGCGGAGGATGCCGAGGATGATGTCGGTCGAGCCGCGCAGCAGCCAGACCGCGGGCGCGGCGATCCGCGAGAGGACCCGCATCGCCGGCGCCACGAAGGCGGCGGTGCGTTCGGGGTTGGCGAGCGCGATGCGCT
The DNA here is from genome assembly GCA_020853895.1 of Bauldia sp. Taxonomy (GTDB): domain Bacteria; phylum Pseudomonadota; class Alphaproteobacteria; order Rhizobiales; family Kaistiaceae; genus JADYYB01. Next base: position 3,818 of record JADYYB010000050.1, on the reverse strand, counting down.
TCGGCACCAGCTCGCCGATCACCAGCGAGAGATAGGTGATGACGGCGATGGTGACGACGATGGCGACCGCCTCGCCGTTGCCGCGAAGGATCGGGATCTGGTCGAAGACCGGCCCGAGGCGCTCGGCGAAGGTCGCCCCGCCGAAGGCGCCGGCGATGATCGCCACCAGCGTGATACCGATCTGCACGGTGGCGAGGAACCGGCTCGGGTCGTCGATCAGCTTGAGGGCCGCGCCGGCGCCGCGATTGCCGTCGCGGAACATCTGCTCGAGCCGCGAGCGGCGCGAGGAGACGAGCGCGAGCTCGGACATCGCGAGGACGCCGTTCAGCACCATGAGGGCGAGGATGATGACGACTTCGAGTGCCAGCATTCGTGCGGCCCGTCAGCGCCTCTCTGCGCGGCGGGCCGGCCCGTCGCCTCTTGCGGCCGCGCTCAAGCGCTCACCCCGCGGAGCCGTGCAAGGACCCGGCCAAGGAACGCGCCGAGATTGTCGGTGACGAAGTCCGCTTCGCTCCTGCCTGGTCCATCCTCGCCGAGTTCTAGCACAACCTCGCGCGTCCCGGGCGGCACCACGAGCGTGGTCACCATGCCGAGACGCCGCGGCACGATGAGGTTGCGCGTGAGATCCTCGAAAAGGGCCGCGGCATGCGGCTCGACCGCGATCTCCACGAGCAGCCGGTCGTAGACCTGAGGGCTCGGCTTCGGCAGGTGGCCGGCCCAGGCGATGTCGAAGATCTCCTCGAACTCGTCGGTGATGCCGAGCCGCTCGCCGACCTTCTCGGCGTGGCGCCGCGAGCCGTTGGTGAGGATGTATTTCTTGCCCGGAAGGAGCGCGATCGACTCGGCCAGCACCTTGTCGGGCTGGATCGAGGAATGGTCGATGTCGTGGACGTATTCGAGGAAGTCGTCGGGCGACACGCCGTATTCCGCCACGAGCCCGGTCAGCGTCGCGCCGAAGCGCTCCTGGAATTCCTTCTGGATGCGGTGCGCCTCTCCCGGCGTGGTGTGGAGGAGGCGCTGCACGTAGTCGCGGATGCGCTGCTCGACCTGCGGATAGACGTCGACATGGGCTGGATAGAGCGTGTTGTCGAGGTCGAACACCCAGGCCCGCACGTCCTCGAAGCGGGACAGAGGAGAGCTCCCTTCGGGGGGAGGCCGGGCCTTGACGGCACTCGCTTTCATGGCGTGATCAGCGTACCCGCGCCGAGCTCGGTGAACAGCTCGAGAAGGACCGCATGCGGGGTCTTGCCGTTGAGGATGACCACGCCCTCAACGCCGCGCTCGAGCGCCTCGATGCAGGTCTCGACCTTGGGGATCATGCCGCCCGAGATCGTCCCGTCGGCGATGAGCGCCTTGGCCTCCTTCACCGTCAGCTGGCGGATCAGCTGCTTGTTCCGGTCGAGGACGCCAGGAACGTCGGTGAGGAAGAGAAGGCGAGCGGCGCCGAGCGCGCCGGCGATGGCGCCCGCGAAGGTGTCGGCGTTGACGTTGTAGGTGTGCCCGTCCTTGCCCGGGGCGACCGGCGCGATGACCGGGATGAGGTCGGCCTTCAGCACCATGTCGATCACCGCGCGGTCGACCTCGGTGGGGTCGCCGACGAAGCCGAGATCGACCACCCGCTCGATATTGGAGTCGGGGTCCTTCTCGCGCCCCGTGAGCCGCTCGGCGAAGACCATGTTGCCGTCCTTGCCGGAGAGGCCGACCGCGCGGCCGCCCTCGGCGTTGATCGACATCACGATCTCCTTGTTGATCGATCCGGCGAGCACCATCTCGACCACCTCGATGGTCTTCTCGTCGGTGACCCGGAGCCCGCCGCGGAACTGGCTGACGATGCCGAGGCGCTCGAGCATCGAGCCGATCTGCGGCCCGCCGCCATGCACCACCACCGGGAAAACGCCCGAGGTGTGGAGGAGCGTGATGTCGCGCGCGAAGGCCTTGGCGAGCTCGTCATTGCCCATGGTCGAGCCGCCATACTTCACCACGACGATCTTCTCGTCGTAGCGCAGCATATAGGGCAGCGCCGTCGAGATGAGCCGCGCGCGGGCTACGTAGTCAGCTTCCTCGTCCATACCTCAGGCCTTACGACAGTTACGCCCCGGACGTGCCGGGGCGGGCGGCTTCTATACAGGGTTTGCGACAGGGCTCAAACACGGGAGGGCCGACGCCGACAGGCTAACCCTTCCCTCCGACCGTCTGCGTCGTGAGCAGGCCGAACTCACTTGGTGGCTCAGAGGGAGCGGGCGCTCCGCTGCTATGACCCAAAGCAATCAACCCGAACGTATTGGGGGCAGGACGGTTGAAGATCTCCCCTCGACGCACGTAGGCGGCAAGCGCACTCGTCAAAGACGCGCGGTTCTCTCGGTCGACGTTGAGGCCCATGGCCTTCAGGAGCTCATTGATGTGGACCGGATCGCCGCGCTTGGTGATGATGTCGCGTGCCTGGGCTACGCGGCTGCCCGCCTTCGGAACCGAATCGGTCTTCGATTCCCCATCGTCGTCGGCTAGGAGGTGGAGCACGTCCTGCAAGGCCTGAAGGTACACGCGGGCAGCGCGCGCCTTCTCCTCAAGCAATTGAATCTCCTGCTCTTTTTTTATGATCCGTTCTTGAATCCTGTCTCTCTCGCTCATGCCATCGACTCCGTATGTGACTGGGGTTATATGATGTGAGTGATGTGATGATCAAGGAGCAGCGCACATGTCTGAGCTTCAGGGTCGGCCCGAGTACCAAGATACCATGCGACGGCTGGAAGCCGCGAAGCGGGTGAGCGGGAGCGGAGCTGAGTTCTGGATGGCCCGGGAAATCAATGCGATCCTCGGATACCCGACCTGGCGCGAGTTTGAGTCCGTCATCGACCGGGCCCGGGCGGCGCTCTTGGGCAATGGGATTGACCCGTCACATCATATTGTGCGGACGCACAAGTTGATGGAAGTCGGCCACGGAGCCCAGAAGCGCGGCATCGACTACTTCTTGAGTCGGCCGGCATGCCACCTCATCGCCATGAATGGCGACCCCAGCAAGCCTGAGATCGCTGCCGCACAGGCGTACTTCATCGTTCAGACCCGCCGGATGGAACTCGTCGATCGACAATCGGAGGACGAGAAGCGGATCGAGATGCGTGAGAAGACCGCCCAGTCCTTCAAGATTGTGAGCGGCGTCGCGCAGGACGCGGGTGTCGCGAACAACGCTCAGGGCATCTTTCATGCTGCCCGGTACCAAGGCCTGTACGACCGCACCTTCCGCTCCATTCGCAAAGAGAAGGGCCTGAAGAGCAACGAGCAGCTCTTTGACCGGGCAGGTGTGCTGGAACTCTCGATGCACGACTTCCAGATGAACCTCGCGGCCGAGGCCATCAGCAAGGATGAACGCAAGGGTCAGCAGCGGGCCATCGATACGAACCTACGCATCGCGAAGCGGGTGCGCCAGACCATGCTCGATAGCAATGTCGTGCCTGAACACATTCCGCTTGAGTCCCCGATCAAGGACGTCAGGCGCCGCCTGAAGGATCGGAAGAAGGCGGAGGATGGCGGTACCTAAGGACCGGGGATCACGATCGCCGCGATCTCGGCCCGCAGCTCCTCGAGCCCCGTCCTCTCCGCGGCGGAGGTGGTGAGCACGACCGGGTGCGCGGCCGGCCGCTTGGCGATCATCTGCCGCGTCCGGTTGAGGACCGCGGGAAGGTCGCCGCGCTTGGGCTTGTCGGCCTTGGTCAGCACCACCTGGTAGGAGACGGCCGCCTTGTCGAGGAGGTCGAAGACCTCAATGTCGTTGGCCGCCGGCCCGTGCCGCGCGTCGATCAGGAGATAGACGCGGCGAAGGT